>JAPLYZ010000016.1 GCA_026395295.1 Candidatus Staskawiczbacteria bacterium | reverse complement strand
AGACGACGATCTGAGCTGTTTCTCTTTTGACCACGGAGCTTAGCCCCCGCAGTCTAACTGCCTACACAAAAATTCTAGTATTCGGAGTTTGATTAGAGGACCTGGAGAAACTCCAAGGAACTCTATTCAGTGCTCTACCCCTAGAACTTGGCTGTAGACGCTAGGCCCAAACCTATTTCGGGAAGAACCAGCTATTACCAAACTCGATTAGCTTTTCACTCCTTACCACAAATCATCCGAGACTATTGCACGGGTCATGGGTTCGGACCTCCCCTCAATTTTCATTGAGGTTCATCCTGCTCATGGTAAGCTCGTCACGCTTCGGGTCTTGAACATTCGATAAATTCGCGCTATTAACACTCGCTTTCGCTGTGCCTGCACCCCAGAAGGGCTTAGACAAATCAAATATTCAAACTCGTTGGCTCGTTCTGCAAAAAGCACGCCGTCACTCTAATCCTTGCGGACTTCGAGCTCCGACTCTTTGTAAGCAAATGGTTTCAGGTACTATTTCACCGGGGTCAACCCCCTACTTTTCACCTTTCCCTCACGGTACTGGTTCACTATCGGTGATATTGATTATTTAGCCTTGGCCGATAGTTCGGCCTGATTCCTGCCAGGTTGTCATTCCCGACAGTACTTAAGAAATCTAACAAGGAGCGTAAAAGTTTTTTTAAGTACGGGGCTATTACCCTCTATGGCGCCTCTTTCCAGAGTGCTTCTTTTAAAACTTTACCTAAATGCTCTCCCTCGGTATTCATCTTCCTGTCGCACAATAAAGTGAAACAAAAAGATGCTCCCGACGTTAAACCCTTGCAACCCCCATCCTTCGCTTTTTACTCCTAAAAAGCTTCGGCTTGGCAAGGCAAAAAATAAATTTTGCTTTGTCGGGCCGTAGCTTCTTGCGAAGCAAGAAGCGAAGGACGAGTTTAGGCTGTTCCCTTTTCGCTCGCCACTACTAAGGGAATGCGAAAATTCATAATCTCTGTTGCGAATTCTAAATCACGTGCAAAAGAGAATATAAATTTTCATTGTTTTCTGTTCCTCCGGCTACTGAAATGTTTTACTTCACCGGGTGCGCTTATCCCGTATTGAGTTTCCTCATTCAGAAATCTCCGGATCAAAGCTTGCTAGCCAGCTCCCCGAAGCTTATCGCAGGCACGCCACGTCTTTCATAGCATCAATATCCCAAGGCATCCGCCATTCGCTTATAACCTATCCTTCGATATACTCAGTCTTTGAATATATCTTAGACATTTTACCCTTCATCCTTTTTGCGTTGATGAAGAGTTGCGTAAGTTTTTACCCCGTCGAATGACGGGGTCTAATAGATACAGATTTTATGTATCTTCATTTATTCTGGTGAAGAATAAATGTGAACTTATATTTTGTATGCTTTGTTACCTACTACCTAACCAGCTAAAGACCCCACGTCTAAATTCTGGTTAAGTAATCATGTTAAAAATTGCTTATCACAATTTTGTTATTAAAAACATTTAACATGTTTAAATTTTCAACGTGCTTGGTTTTGATAAATTAAAAATCGCCTTTCGGCGAAGCGGTCAATACTAACAAAAAAAATCAGACAATCATCCGCTTCGTTTTTTAATAGTGATTTCTAATTTATTTACCATGTAATAACCAGTATATTCCATAATTAAATCCATGTCAATAGCTTAGCCGGCATAAACAAGGTCAACTATATAGAGCTACTGAATCTGCCATTGATAATACTTTATTTTTTTCCTAGCTGGTCGGCAAGCCTAAGCCTCATTTCTTCAACCAAAGCTCGGTAATATCCGGGTTTTGAAGTCCAATCTTTTTCATTAGAATTCAAAACTGCCTTCGCGAGTTCCACATTGGAGAAACCTTGGATAGTGGCAAAAGCTTCATGGAAGGCGCGCTCGGACGCGGAGCCTTTCAACGACTTTAAAAATTTGGACATTTCTCCTGATGCTTTTTCGTGAGCTTGAATCCATTCCTCCAAACTAAAATTTTCTGACTTTCCGCCGTCTCCCTTTTTTCCTAAAAAATCAACTTCTATAACATTATCTTTCGGTTCGTCTGCAGAAGAAAAATTCTCTGTTTCTTTTGACATAGTTAAAAATGTTTTTCAAATTTAAATAATAATTATTTAACTATACTCCACCAAAAAGTCATGTCAACATCTTGTCGCACAATACTATGTCCGTGTTTTTTGCGACCGCAAAAAACACGGACAATCTCTGGCAAGCAAAAAAGGAACTACGCTTACGCATTTTTAATTTATGATACGCTAAGTTCTGCGGTCGCAGAATAAAACGTATTTGAAACGAGCACATTTGAAACAGACAAAAAGGCGCGGTACGTACGCGCTCTTTTGTTTTACCCGTCGAGGCTTTATGCGAAGGCGGGCATTTACTTCTATTTATGTTTTGCCATTGTGGCAAAACGTCCAATGTTTAAGAATTATCTCTCTTCTATTTTTTTGTGCATATCTGAAATAATTTTCCCTGCTGTTTCTTTCCCGCCAAGTCCAATTGCCAGTCCAACACCCAACGCCAACGCGCCTACTGCGCCATAGACAATTGAAGTGTAGAGAGTTTTTATCAAAAGACTTGTTGGAAGAAGCTGGTCTAAAATCAGGAAGAATGTAAAAATCCAAATTGCCCATTTTACAATTGAAGAAGCAATGTATCCGTATCCAACTTTCAGTCTTTCAACTGTTGCCCTGACAATTTTTTCTACAATATCAGAAACAACAATAGCAACAACGAAAACCAACACGGCCACCACAACGTTAGGCAAGTAGTCTAACACTTGTGTTAAAAACCCGGAAAACGCTGTAAGCCCAAGTACATCAACGGCTATCAACAAGGATACTATGATGAAAACCCATTTAAAAATTACTCCAATAAACTCTGAAGGGTTTACATCAACATTTGCTCTTTGCAAAGCCCTTCTCCATCCCTCTTTTTCAAATAGTTTGTTAAATTTTACTGACTTTAGCAATTCGGCAATCAATTTTCCAATTCCAATGGAAATTAAATAACCGATTGTGAAAAGAACTATAGCTAATATTAAATTAGCAATGAAATATACGAGTTGCTGTAAAAACGGTTGGATAACCGCAAACCAATCTGTGTATGTCATGTTTTTTATTTATTTTAATTATTTAGTTAATTTTAGAGATTAAATATGTTCACCCATAAATATGGACAAACCGACCTTTTTATCGGGTCAAACAACCCGGTGAATAACGTTATATTATTATCGCAACTACCAGAAAGTAAATCAAGTGCTAGGGTGTGGATAACTCCGTTTATCGCAGATAACTGATCCACTCCTCCGGCAAAGGTATTTCCAAATTTATAGTTTTATTTTCTGTGGCAGACTTGAATGAAATTGCTGTGGCTGCCAAAGCAATGCTTCTGTCCGGTAAAAAATCTTTTGCCCCATATTTTGCATCTCCTAAAATTGGACAACCCATCTGTTGCATTTGAATTCTTATTTGATGAAACCTGCCGGTCTTAGGCAAAATTTTAAGCAAACTATACCTACCATTTGATTTCACGACTTCCCACGACAACTCAGCTGTTCTGGTTTTAGTGGCTTTTTTAATTTCAGCCAAAAGTTCTTGGTCTGTTTTGTTTGTAAAACCTTCGGCAAAAAAAGATATTTTGTTTACTTTTTCTTTTATACTGCCCCTCGCCTCTTTTGGCTTTCCGACAACAACTGCGTGATAGGTTTTTTGTATTGTGTGATTTCGAAATTGCTCAGACAATCTTGAAGCGCCCTTAGAAGTTTTTCCAAACAAAACAATCCCAGCCACCGGCTTGTCTAACCTGTGCACCAGGCCTAAAAAAACCTCTCCGGGCTTTTTATATTTTTCCTTGAGATGTTCCTTGACGTCATCCATTAATGACCTATCTCCTGTCCTGTCTCCTTGGGTCAAAACCCCAGCCGGCTTATAAACCGCTATAATATGATTATCCTCGTATAGTACTTTTACCATTATCCTTATTTTTTATTTAATTTTCCCAACCTGACGGCAGACTGTTCTTAGAGAGGGGTTTATCTTTGGTTGAAAGTAATTTTTTTATCCTGTCTGATTCTTCGTCTATTAACGGACCGAAATATTCTCCGGAGTGAGCATGAACTCCCACTCCTTTATAAACCGGGGCTTTTTGGTCTAAGTGCAAGCTAAAAACAAAATCACTTCCCTGTTGTTTAACATAAGCGTGAAATCTTGGATAATTATTGAGTTGAAGCTTCCTGACCAAGTTATACTCTCCATTTTCTCGTGTATCAATAATCACATAGCCAAGTTGCCTTGCCACTCCAACAATATTTTCTTGTATATTTTTTATAGTGAAGTCCATATATTTTTTATATTAACCGTGTTTAAATTCTATTACATCTCCGTCTTTCACGACGTATTCTTTGCCTTCGGTACGCAACTTGCCTTGTTCGCGCGCTTTTGCATATCCTCCGGCGTCAATTAAATCCTTCCAGAAAACAACCTCTGCTTTGACAAACTTATTTTCAAAATCTGTGTGTATGGCTGCTCCTGCCTTTGGCGCAGTATCGCCTTTTTTAATTGTCCACGCCCTTGTCTCATCTTCTCCGGTTGTTAAAAAGGTAATCAAATTTAATAATTCATAAGATTTCTTTACCAAAACGTCTGTTCCCGATAATTCCGGCAGTCCCAAATCCTTCCTTTCTGACATAGATAACCCATCTGCCTCAAATTCTGTTCCAACGTCAATTACCAAGCAATTTTCTCCGAATTTAGTTAAGTCAGACTTCACTACTTCTTCGGGTTTGCCGTTTAGCATATATAATCTTGGCTTAAAAGTTAGAAGCTGAAAGCTCTTCAAAATTTCGGTTTCATCATCGGCAAATTCCCCCGCCTTCGCCAAGGCTTCGGTGGGCAAGTGTTCAATTAAAACTTCTCCTTTTTCTAAAAAATCTTTGGCTTTTTTCAAGACAGCCATCTCTTTTACCGCTTCTTTTTTATTTTGCCTTAAATCACCTTGAATTCCATCAATTCTTTTATTTATGGTTTCCAAATCTTTTAGAATCAGCTCAACATCTAAAATTTCCTTTTCCTTCAATGGATTGACATCCAGCTGAGTATTTATAATATCTGCATTTTTGAAAGCGCGCAGAACATAAAGAATTGCGTCAACCTCTCTGATGTGCGATAAAAATTTATTTCCCAGCCCCTCCCCTGCGCTAGCTCCCTTCACCAGTCCGGCAATGTCCACAAAGTCAACCGTGGCATAAATTTTCTTTTTTGATTTTGAGAGTTCGGATAATTTATCAACCCTTTCGTCGGGAACCAAAACAACTCCAACATTTGGGTCAATTGTGCAAAAAGGATAGTTGGCAATGTCAACCTCCTTTTTTGTTAAAGTTTTGAACAATGTTGATTTGCCCACATTTGGCAAACCAACAATTCCAATTGAAAGAGACATTTAATACATTTTTATATTAAAAAATTTTGGATATTCTTTTTTAAAATCATCAATAATTTTAAGATTTATCATGAATAATTTACAGAATAAACTAAAAGCACCATAAGAATACGTAAAACCGACTATGGGAACTTCCTTTTCTATAGAAAAATTAGGATTTTTATTCTTAATTATTTCAATCATAACATTTCCTAAAACTCCGTTTTTAGGATTATCCATCCACATATCATAAGCTTTGGTATAATTTTTATATCTTCTATCAATTTCTACATAAAATAATTTTATCTGGCCTGGATTAAGTTTTAATTCTTTACAAAAAGAATCGTGTAGTTTATCTAAAAAAACTTTATTGAAATTCGGGAAACAAACAGTTAATAGCCATAAAGAAAATATACTTGCTTCATCTTTTAATTGTGGCCCATTGCATTCCAAATGCTCTTTAAAATATTTTATAACTTCTTCCGTATTTTCGTTCACCAACGACAATAAAGCATTAATAAGTTTTCGTTCTTGTATATCTTGACTCATAATTTATAACAACCTTTTATTTGTAAATGCGTGCCCCGAGCTTGATTTTAAATATTTTTCAAAATTGTATGCTTTTAGTTTGTCGACAAACGCACAGTACCAAATCAATTTGTATGGCCGTTTTGAATTGGAATATTTTGCATTTCCGGAATTATGTTCTTCTAAACGTCTTTTCAAATCAGAGGAAACTCCAATATATCTACTTTCGTCTTTCTCACTTTGTAAAATATACACGTAAAACATAAATGTTCGCCCCACTTCGCTTAGCTTATGCGCTTGGCGCACTTCATTATATTTCGCGTGCCGCGCACCGCGTAGCTCCACGTAGTTGGAGCGAAGTGGTGGACTTATTGTCCTTTGGATGGAACACCCTTGAGAGAGAAATTATTAAGTGGAATGAAGTAATTCCAATAATAAAAACTGCTATAGAGGAAATTTCACCGTAAGGATGTCTATATTACCTATTAGAGTATGGAACACTCGATTTCTCGGACGGTCAATTACAAATTACCGCTAAAATAAAAGCAATGGGTCAGTTTTCTATCATTTCAGTTTGCTTTTTTAAATATAGCATCAATAAATAAAATTATCAACAATTGTCTTTTTAGGTATTTTTGATATAATACATTTAACAACTAAATAATGAGACCTAACCCTTAAATCAAAAATTTAAGGTATGGTCAAAGCCCAGTAACGAATAAAGAACCTATCATAGGGTTTGTCGTTACTGGCCGTATAGGGAAACTTATACGAGGGGCTTCGGCTCCTACCTGTGGTAGGCTTTTTGTTTAGTCGAAAATAAATTGTCTTCCATAAAAATTAAAAATTTAAACAATAAAAATATGGAAGAAAAAATAATTAAGAAAGAGGAAAAATTAGAGTGCAGATGTAAGGGGGCTGGGCTTTTTGGCAAAAAAGGAGCTCTAGTTTTAACAAACAAAGAGCTGTATTTTATTGAAAAAAACAATAAGATAGTTTCTGTTCCGCTTGATAACATTATAAGCGTTAATACTCAAAAAGGTTTAACAAATGGAGTCGAGTTATTCTTTATCACATACAAAAATAATGATAAGGAAGAAAAAGCAAAAATAATTCACTACGGGTTTGTTAATTCTTTATCACTGGGCTCATTATCTAGATTAAAAGAATCATATTTTTCTTCGTGGGAAAAAATTATAAATGATTGGCGTTTTAGTAATAATGAAAAAAGTAGTAGCAACTTAGACGAATTAGAAAAATTAGCTAACCTTAAAGAAAAAGGCATTATTACAGAAGAAGAGTTTAATCAAAAGAAGAAACAATTGTTAAAAATATAAATAGTATTTTTGCTTCCTATACTCCGATTTTAAACCTCCTCAAAGCCGATTTTACGCCTAATTTAAAAAGCTAGTCGGATTATTGAAAACATACCCAGACACAAATTTTAAAGCACTAAAATCTGGATTCGCCCGACTATTCTATAAACTCGGTTGGGATTGATAATTTCTACCTAAACTCGGATTTTAAAGCACTAAAATCCGAATTCTACGACTATTTTATAAAACTAATCCGTTTTCACAAAAAGTAATAAAAAATGTAATAAATTGTAAAAAATATGAAAAAAATAATTGTAATTGTATCTTTGTTGTTTTTGCCGTTATTAGTCAACGCCTCAATTTATCAAGAAAATGTAGATAGGGCAAAAATAGAAGTAAATAATATATCGCAATTTGACCTTGATAGAACAAGTGAACGCTTAATTAAAGAAGCTATTTTTTATGGGAAAGTTAATAATTTAGATAAAATGGAAGCAAGAATTACTAATTTAGAAAGTTTGAATAGAGACCTTATTCAAAAATTAAATACATTACAAGCGTCTACATTATCAGGGTCTCAAATAATGCCGGACACTAAAACAACCTTATTAGAAGCAAGAATATCAAAATTAGAAACTACTGTTAATTTTATAGCAAATAGTGTTACGCAAGTTTTAGCTCAAGTATTAAAATTTTTAAATAAATAATATGAAATCTAAAAAACCAATCATTTTTTCTGTTGGCCACAGCAATCACCCCATAGATATATTTATAAGCAGGTTAAAGAAACACAAAATTTCTATATTAGTAGATGTAAGAACCACACCCCTCTCTCGCTTTTGCCCGCATTTCAATAAAAATGCCCTCCAGCAAGCGTTAAATAGGGAAAACATACTTTACCTATGGAAAGGCAGAAACCTTGGCGGACGCAACATTAACATCGATTACGACAAAACGATAATTGAAGTGTCCGAAATGGCAAAGGGAAAAAGAACTTGTATTTTATGCTCGGAGAAGGACTATAAAAAGTGCCACAGATATTTAACTCTTACGCCTTCGCTTGAAAAACAGGGCTTTTTTGTTAAACACATCTAAAAAATTATGGAAAATACAATTTTAAGTATTATAGAGCCAATCAACAAAGCAAAAGAGATTTTTAACTCGTTAGATGTTAGTGAAACAACGAGAAAAGATTATTGCTCACGAATAGGTTTATTTTTATCTCGTTTAGAAAAAGACAAGCTTAATTTTAACAGTTACCTTGATTTTAAGCGATATTTAGAAAGTAGAGCAGATTTTACTGCATCAACTAAAAACAAATATCTTGCTACGACAAAAGTATTTTTGAAAGAACTAAACAGGCGAGGAATAATACCGATGGATATAACGCAAAATATTAAGTTATTCAGTCAACTAAAAAAACACAAAAGAGAGGGCTTAAACGAAGAAGATATTCGGGCAATAATAGAAAAAATTAAAGAACTCCCAAACACGCCGATACATACACGCCTACGGGCGATTTTTTGTTTATTAGCATTTCAAGGATTCCGACAAATAGAAATAACAAGATTAAATATTGAAGATTTAGATTTGGTGAATAAAAAAGCGTTTATACAGGGAAAGGGCAATGACGACAAAGAAGCTGTATATCTTGCGCCAGAAACCATAAAAGCGTTGAACATTTACATAAAAACAAATAAAATCGGGAGTGGTTCTTTATTTAGGAGTTTAGGAAACAGAAAAAGCGAAAGATTAAACTCAATGACTATAAAAAGAGAATTCAAAAAATTATTTAATGAAATTGGAATAAATAAGACAACGCACGGATTCAGACATTTTTATATTACTACTTTACTTAAAAAATTAGATGTTAGAGATGTAAGAAAATTTAGCAGACATCGTAATTTAGAAATGCTAATTGTTTATGATGACGAAATAGATATACAAAACAAAACAGCAGAAGTTTTTCATTGCTTTGATGGACTAAATATCACATAAGGATTCTTTACCCCTATTATTTATAAATTTTTTTTGCTATAATTATTAAATGGAATTTTCATTAAATTCATATATTAAATACTGTTTAGGATACTTAAGTCTTACTAGACCTACGGGTTTTAGTAGAGGAACATATTTAGATATAAATTTATTGCAAAAATATTTTTCTCTAACAAACTTACTTAATGGAGACGCGGATGGTAATTTAAGCGAAATTATCAACTTAAGCTGTTATTACAACACTGACCCAAAAGATGTAACAGATGAAATTTCTGAGGCATATATGGAAGAAAAGGCAATGGCGTTGCAAATAGATGAACTGTATAATAAAGCAAAGAATGATACCTTTACCAAAGAAACAATTCTTCGTTTTGGAAAATTTGATTTCGAAGTTTTAGAAGAGCCAATTATAGAAACGGAAGATATTGAAATAGACACAGAACCAAAAACTACCGAAAGAGAAGAACCAAAATTAGTGTCAAAACAATTCTATTTGTTTTCACTACCTGTTAAGGTTGAGAAAGAAAAGGATGAAAATAATATAGATAGATATTCAATTACTCCAGTTGATTCTGATGTTCGATTAAATTTGCCTCCATTGTATGAAATTTTTAGAACCTATAAAAAAGAAGATTTAGTTTACGAATTTTTAAATGATTATATAAAATTAGAAAGTGATGGAGTATTTTCTGTTCCTATCAAATCTGATAAAGCATTTTTAGATTTATGGCATATTCTTAAAGGAAAATTAAAATTAACTGATGCAAGTTTTAATGAAAAGTCCTTTAAGCTTGAAGAACTGAGATTAACATTAACTCCAAGGTCAAATTTTTTTCTGGTTGAAGATTTAACAAAACTTTCAAAGGAAGAAGAGAAATCTCTAGGAGATACTTCTCTAGCTGGCTGGTTTTCAGAAGAAGGGCTAAATATAAATTCCGATGTTTGCGAAGAAAAAGCTTTATATTTTCCATTTCCATACGATAAATTTCAAAAGGCAACAACCTCTCTTTTAGGAAACAAAGCTTCAATAATCCAAGGGCCTCCTGGCACTGGTAAATCGGAGACTATTTCCAATATAATTTCTCATTTAGCTGTTAATAAAAATAGAATATTATTTGTTAGTCAAAAACCGCAAGCCCTACGTGTAGTAAAAGATAAATTAAAGACGCTTGAGGTGCCCCTGCTTTTTGGTTATATACCTAGTGCAAGGTTTGAACAGCTAAACGACGAAGAGGAAGATACGATATCATCTCAATTAGCTTCTCTAGATACCTATGGTGCACAAAAAATTAGTTTTAAAAAATCCTCGAGTTTAGGTGATTTTACTGAAAGCACTAATGATAGCTTGAACAAGCGGGACAAAATTATCTCGCTCCAAAGGGATATATATGAATTGGAGGAGAAGCAACACTCATATGATTTTCTGCAAGATTTACCCGAGCTAAATGAGGAAAAGATTTTGGCGAGCCTTACTGATGACTTGTGTAATTCATATCTAAAAACGCAGAAAAAAATATCAGAAAATAAAAATCTTATTGAGATATTAGAAATTATTTCTGATAAATATAGAATCGACAAGGAGTTATTCTCTGGTTCTACTTTTTCTGATTTTATAAAAATTATTCTACTTGATGTTGGAAAAACTGGATTTGATAGGTCTTTTAATTTAGGTAGATATATCAATAATTTAAGTCGTAAATTAAGACTTAAATCACATTTAGATAAATTACCCAAAGAAATATATGAAGAGATAAATTCTATACTTAATAAAGACATATCACGGCATACTGCAACAAAAGAGCTTGGACAATTGCTTGAATTTTGTAATTATTGGGAAGCAGTTATAGAAAACGGAAAGTTAGAAGTCTTTTTAGCAGAAATAGAAAGCAATTTAGAACTATCAAAACCGAGTCTCTGTAAACTGTTAAATTTTTTAGAAGAAAAATCTATTACTGCTACGGAGCTTACAACAAAACTATCAGAACGTATTGCGCTAAATCACACTAAAAATAATTTAATTGACGAAATTGCTAATTTTAAAAGAGAGATTACGGATAAAAATCAAATTACTAGAAAAGAAATTATTTCACAATATTTAACTGCAATTGTTGAAGAAAATATCAAAAAAAATGTTTCTCAGGTTAGAATATATCGTAAACTTCAAGAATTACAAAGAGCATTTAAAAAGTCTAAAAAGGCATTTAAAACATTTGATAAACTAAAAAATGACCCAAGCAATTTTGAAACAATTTTAAACATAGTCCCTGTCTGGATTATGGATTTGGACGATGCTAGCAGACTTATTCCTTTAGTGCCAAATTTATTTGATTATGTAGTTTTTGACGAGGCCTCTCAATGCAATATTGCTTATACGATTCCTTCGATGTATAGAGCAAAAAAAGCTATATTTGTAGGCGACCCAGAACAAATGAGAGACAGCACTGTAATGTTTAAATCTAATAATGCCTTTGACCAACTTGCAAATCGATTTAAAGTTCCAGAAGGTTTACAGATAAAACCAACTGGGACAGCGGTTCAATCGGTTTTAGATATTGCAAAAACTAGATTTGGAATACCTAAAATACTTCAATATCATTATCGCTCTCCTATGGAGTTGATAGGGTTCAGTAACCGCTATTTTTATGAACCAAAAGGTAAACGTCTAATAGCTTTAAATAATAAATATCTAACCTATAAAGATACTAATAGAATAATGGTCATTCATAGTGTCGAAAATAGCGGCATAGGAGAAATTAGCGACAATACCAATAGAGCGGAGGCCGTTAAAGCCCTTGAGCTATATCAAGAAATGACAAATGACCCAAAATATGATGGTAAGACATTTGCAGTCCTAACTTTTTTTAATGACCAAGCAGAACTAATAAGAAGAGTTTTTGAAGACAATAAAGTAAAAGAAAATGAAAAATTAAAAATCGCCGTGATCGAGGGGATACAGGGCGATGAGAAAGATATAATAATATATTCTTTTGTAATTAGAGACCCTTCTCAAAAGAAGCAATATATTCCTTTAACAGGTGAAACAGGAGATATAAGGGCGGGTATAAACGCCGGAAGAGTTAACGTTGCCTTTTCAAGAGCCAAATTACAGGTTCATTGCCTTTTAAGTCTACCCATAGAAAAGATACCTTCAGGTATATGGATTAAAAAGTATTTAGAATACGTCAGAGAAAATGGAGAAGTTTCAGCCTCAAAGTTAATTCTTAAGAAGTTTGATAGTTATTTTGAAGAAGAATTTTATCATATTCTCAAGAAAAAGCTTGGAAAGGGGTATTCGATTCAAAATCAGGTAGAAAGTTGTGGCTTTAAAATTGATTTTGTAGTTACTAATTTAAAAACAGGCAATCAATTAGCGATTGAGTGTGATGGGCCAACTCATTTTAGAGACAGTGTTGATGAGGCTTATGGGATTTATGTTGAAAATGACATACAGAGACAGTTGGTTTTGGAGAGCGCTGGCTGGAAATTTTTCAGAATTGGCTATTCAGAATGGACAGAAAATGAAGAAAATAAGGAAATAATAGTCAGCAATATTAAAGCCGAAGCTTAAATCCGCTTGTGCTTAATGTTGCATAACTATAAATACATTACATCAAAAATAATACTAAACGTATTATTTTTTTTTAAACACTTTTATTGTCCCGTGATTGTTTCTATCCCTACCAGAATAATAATAACCCTCTAGTGACTTATCTTTTTTGTTATATACCAATTTTACACAACCTTCGTGCATAGCCATTGTTTCTGGCGCATTATAATTAGGCTGATTTCGAAAAAAATAAAACAAAGCCACATCGGCGTCAATTTCGCTATTTTCAAAATTTTCATTAAAGCTGACTGATTTTGAATTATCGAAAATCCCATTAACTATTATATTTGTCGCCTTCTGTTTAATTTTTAAAACTATCTTTATATTACTTTTAAATTTATCATAAGAAGATTTAGCTACACCCTCCCACTCCCCGTTTAAATCTTCTGCTATAATTAGATGTATTTTTTTAAAAAAATCCCACTTCCAACAAAAGTTATCGAATAAATAAAAAAGTAAGGCATAAACGCCAGATATTGAAGGAATCTCAACCCAAAAAGGCAAATTTATGTTTTTAATTTTTAAAATATAGCTGATACAATAAACAACTGACGTGCTTATCGCAATTAGTATTAGAATAAAATATGAAAATTGTTTGTAGTTATCTTTGTTTATTTTCATTCTACTTATTTGTGTTTAAATAATAGTCTCCCAACAAAACAATAAAATTCTGTGCATCAAGTAGATTCCAGGTTTTAGAGGAAATTAAGGAGTCCTGTTCATTTGCACAAATAAATCCTGTCATTCTGCCAGTTTTCATTGCATCGAAAATAAATTGAAGAGTATTTATCATACATTTAGAATAATTGCCATCAAAACAAGGGCTACTACAATTATACAAAAGGTTCTCGATAAAATATGACGGTGCCAATTTTTCATTCAGCACACCACTTTCAACTAAATCCCTTTTCATATTTTTAAAAATTCTGATGACTGACTTAAAATTACCATTTGTGTCAACATTTTTTGATTCGCAGTTTTCAATATGTTTTTTTGGATAATTAACTATTTCGGTATTATTGCCTGTATTTAAAAATTTCATTCCCTCTACAAATTCTTGGTCTTTAAATGATATAAACTTTTTGTAAAGACGATACTGAAAACACGGAACAACATCTGCGTTGACCCTGTTAGTGCTTTCTTGAATTTTTATACACTTATCTGAAATTTTAGTGTTATATCCAAAAAATTTTTGTAGAGTAAAATAGATATCATTTTTAAAAGCTATAAAATTATATTCACTTTTTGGGTAGGTTAAATCATATTGCTGTTTTTCGAATTCAGAAAGCTGTGTCTTATCCGACCAAAAGACATCATCTAACTGAACGACTATATCAACATCACTATCAAAACGTATGTTGGTGCTATTTGCATAAGAACCCTGCAAATAAACACTCGGCAATTGCAGAGAAGCCATATGATATTTTGCTTTTAATTCAGCGACAGGAAAATTATTTTTTATTTTTTCCTCGATTATTTCCCTTGTTCTCTTAATCTTTTCCATTTCCGTTGGGCTTGGTGCTTGACCCCACCTTTCCAATTGTTGTTCACTAATCATAATTTTATAAATTTAATTGTATTATTTTTTTCTTTTGCTTTTTCTTGCTTCTTTAATATATTCCTTCGTGAGACCGTCCGAAAGGAAATCTCTAATATCATTTCCCATAATTCGCCAATAACCTATTTTTGAAGCTTTTAATTTGCCACTATGAATATAGCGGAAAATAGACCTCTCGCTTACACGAAATAATTTGGCTACCTCTTGTAGTGTGTAAAATTTTTCGTTTATTATTTTTATTTTGTTTTCCATATTTTAATTTTATCAGTTTATAAGATATTGTCAAATTGTGGCAAGGTTTAATGAAGAAATTTTGACAATGACATAAGTTGACACATCTTGACACAGACACAGGCAATAAATTATAATGAAATATAATAAATTAACACATTATGATAAACTTTGAAACATTTAAAAAATCTTTGAGGGAAGCTGGAAAAAATCTTTCCGATGATAAGTTAAAAATACTTATGGATATACAATATAAATTTGCTAATACGGTTTTTGATTTATGGGTCAATAAAGCTAATGGGGTAACAGAAACAATTAAAATGGAAACTTCTATAAAAATACACAAGGATAATGGTAATGCCTGCACCGTTGAAGAATTTGAATTTAATTTTAAATATACTAAAACCTATGTCCGATAAACCGCCAAATAATTGTATAATTATCTGCCGTATAAGCACTCGTAAGCAGGTTCAGGGTGATAGTTTAGATGACCAAGAAAAAATTTGCAGGAATTATGCCAATAATCACAACTGGGAAATTATTAAGGTTTTTAAAAATATACATTCAGCAAAATTTTGCGAAAGAGATGATTTTAATGATGTTAGGGAATATATCAAAGAAGCAAGGAAAAGTGGAATTCAGATTGATTATTGTTTAATAAAAAGCATCGATAGATTCACACGAGGAGGTGTTACCATTTTCGATTTAATGAAAGAACAATTAAGCGATTTGGGAGTTCAATTAGTTGATTCTTTTGGTTTAATACAACCAGAGGTAAATATGCTTGAAGATTTAGGGTTTAAATATCCGTGGAGTATGCAATCACCAACAGAAACTGCCCAAGTAATAGAAGCTCAAAGGGTAAAAGTTGATAGAAAAGAAATCGTTAACAAACTAATACGCCGAGAAATTGTTCTCGTAAACGAGGGATATAAAGTCAGACCTCCAAATGATGGGTTTGTTAATAAGCAAATTATAGTTGATGGACATAAAAAGTATATTGAAATTCCCGACCCAGAAAGAGCTATATTTTTTGAAAAAATGTTTACTCTTCGCGCAGACGGAATGCCAGACAAACAAATCGTTAACAGATTAAATGCAATGGGTTTTAAAACAAAAATACGAAACAAATGGGATGAAGAGGGAAAAACTATTATCGGATTTACGGGGAATGAACCGTTAAAGGTAAAGCAGATGCAACGCTATATGGAAAGAACAATTTACGCAGGTGTAAAAATAGAAAAGTGGACACACGGCAAACCTATTTTTGCCAAATATCCTGGCATTGTCTCTATTGAAACTTTTAATTTAGCAAGTCGCGGTAAAGTATTTATTAAACGACTATCTGATGTATTGTTAGAAATACTTTATAATCATCGCCCAGGCAAGATAATAGTAAAAAGATTAAAAAATAATCCATATTTTAAATATAAATTTATTTTATGTCCAATTTGTCGCAAACCATTTTTAGGTAGCAGTTCAAAGGGAAAAATGGGCACTAAATATCCTGCATATCATTGCGGTAAATGCAAAGCCGAACCTCGAACACACGAATATATAAGAATTCCAAAAAAAGAATTTAATGATACTATTGAAAATTTTGTAAAAACTTTGAGTTTTAATGAGCAATTCCTGCAAAATTTTGAAGATGTTTTAATAGATGTTTACAGGCAAAGAGAAAAGGAAATAGTTGAAGAATCTTCAAAAATCAGTTTCAATGTTGGAGATTTGAAAATACAGCAAGCTAACACCTTAAATTCTCTTACACTAACCCAGAGCAGTATTACAAGACAGAAGCTAGAAGAAAGAATTGAAGAATTAGATAAACAGATTAAAAGCGCCGAAAACCAAAGAGAAGAAATTGAAATCTCAGAGAAAGATGTTAAATCATTTATAAAGTATGCCAAAAAAGTAATGGAACACCCATCTGAATTGCTGTTAGGCATTGAGGATTTTGAAGCAAGAGAAAAATTATTTAATCTCGCCTTTGAAGAAATGCCAACTTATCAAGAAATAGTTAATGGAACACCAAAACTATCCCTTATTTTAAGACTATCGAGAGATGATAATAGGGACTCTAATGATAAGGAATCCCAATCTGTGGACCCGGGGAGAATCGAACTCCCAGCTTCTCGTTGCAAACGAGATGTGTTACCACTATACCACGGGCCCAAACCCCGCTTCGCGGGAAATTTTCAATTATCAATTTCCAATTTTCAATATTTTCACTTTAACTTTTTTTCTTCCTGCCATAAAGTCAAACTCTTTGGCAACTTCTTTTCCGATTAAATTTTGCCCCAAGGGCGACTGATATGAAATTTTATTTTTCAAAATGTCTGCCTCGCTCGGAGCTACCACTTCATAGTCCAGTTCCTCGCCATCAAACACAATTTTAATTTTTGAGCCAATTTGAATTTTATTCGTCCCATCTTTTTCTTTAACTATTGCCTCGTTAATCGCCCCTTCCAGCTCGCTAACTCTCATGCGCAAAAAAGACATTTTATCCCTGGCATCGTGATAAGCCGCGTTTTCTTTCAAGTCGCCGAAAGCCGCAGCTTCGGCAATAAGCTTAACAATCCTTTTGTTCTCAACAGTTTTAAGCTGATGAAGTTCGTCTTTAAGCTTTTGTAATCCCTCTTTGGTGAAATACTGTGTCATTATTCCATTTTACATTAAATTCTAAATTTTTCAATACTCGCTCAAAAAAAAGAGACTGTACGTTTTGTACAGCCCTGAAAAAAGTAGGCGACCCAGGATCCTGTCTGCGCGAGAAACTCGCGCGAACTAGTCCCATGGGAGGTTGGGGGACTCTTCTCCTTGTGTAGGGAGAGCGATTCCCGGGCCGCCCTGAAAAATAAAAGAGCAAAAGCAAACAGGTAACCCAGGATCCAGTCGCACACGATTGTGTTTGCACGACTTAATCTCGCGAAGGCGAGGGAAGGGAACTTCCGTTTCTCGAGATTGAATCCTGGGTCACCACAAATTTAGTTTCTTAAAGTTGTTTCGAATAAGGAGAATTTCAGGCGACTCTCCTCAAAACGCATCTGGTTAGAATTCAGAACGATTCAACATGCTCATCGAACTGAGCCAGTTGAACCTCCCTGAAAGCTTTCCAAGTCGACTACTTAAATTCTGTCCGCCTTTGGCGAGACAAAATTTTTAAAAAAATGATCCACGAGCAGCTTCCGCTACCCGTGCCTTGTTACGACTTAGCCCCTCTTACTGAATCTAGCTTAGGCCCTCTTGCGAGGAACTTCGGCTATCCCCAGCTCGCTTGGCTTGACGGGCGGTGAGTAC
>JAPLYZ010000003.1 GCA_026395295.1 Candidatus Staskawiczbacteria bacterium | reverse complement strand
AACGACATCGTCGTCTTGCATGTTGATTATCATGCTCCAATCCTGCCATCTTTTTTAACATTTTCAAGCCTTAATTTCAGGGTCCTTCTGTATTGGAAACAGAACATCATTTGAGGGTCTTTCTGTATTATACAATACTCAGGCTTTACAAAAGAAAAAAAATAGAGTAGAGTATATATTATAATAATTAATATAAATAAAATGGCTTTAACAACCAAAGAAAAGACAAAAGTTATAAAAGATGTAAGCTTAGATGAAAAAGACACCGGTTCTGCCGATGTGCAAATTGCTTTATTGTCAAAAGCAATAGACAAGCTGGTTCTGCATTTCAAAAAACACCCTCAAGATGTTCACTCAAAAAGGGGCTTAATTCAAATGGTCATCAAAAGGAAAAAATTACTGGCTTATCTGAAAAAAGTCTCCGAAAAAAGGTATTTAGCCGTCATCAAAAAAATCGGCCTCAAAAAGTAACGGAAGACGATTTACTAATTCACTAATTTGCGTCTTCCGCTACTAATAAAACGGCGGATTAGTATATTAGTGTTTATTAGTAAGTTAGTAGTAATTATGCAGCCCAAACCAAAAGAACAGCGGGTAGAAGTGTTGATTGATGTGCAAAATTTGTACCACTCGGCAAAAAATCTCTACCACGCCAAAGTTAATTACCAGGAAGTCCTAAAAAACGCAGTAGCCGGTAGAAAATTTATCAGAGCTTTTGGCTATGTGGTGAGAACCAAAACTGGCGAAGAAGCGCCATTTTTTGATGCATTGAGTAAAATTGGAATTGAAACGCGCGTGCGCGATTTGCAGGAATGGTATGGTGGAGCCAAAAAAGCTGATTGGGACGTGGGCATTGTAATTGACGCCATTAGAACCGCGCCCGGCGTAGATGTTGTTATATTGTGCTCGGGAGATGGTGATTTTATTGCTTTGGTGGAATATTTAAAAAACATGGGCAAGCGAGTTGAGGTGATGGCTTTTGGAAAAACAACTTCCTCTATTCTAAAAGAAACCGCCGACGAATTTATTGACCTTGACGACGGCCTCCCCAAATTCCTACTAAAAAAGTGACCGTAGGTCATTCCCGACTTGATTGGGAATCCAGATTAAATGAAAAACAATTTTAAAACTTGAAATCACAAATTGAAACCTCAAGTTAGCAAATAGTAAGTTTTTTGGCTCGAGCCAAAAAACTTACTATTCCATGGATAGACTGACAAGTGTTAACCTGAATGGAAAAAATAATAATCAAAATTTTTATTGAAGGAACAAATTATGACCCTAGAAACCATAATAGTTATCGGAATTCTAACAACAGTTTTTTCTCTACTGACCAAGCTTATAGGTTTTCCGGACCAAATTAAGAAAAATTATGAAAGAAAATCCACAGAAGGAATATCTCTTTGGTTTTTTCTTCTTTCTTTTATATCTTACGCTCTTTGGACAGCACATGGAATTTTACAAAATGATTGGGTTGTTTACCTTGGACAAGGATTGGGGGTAATTACTACGGGAGCCATTTTGACCCAAATTTGGATTTATAAAAGAAAATAAACAAAAATAATAATCGGAGTTGTAGCGAGATACAAATAACATACCAATCACAATAATTATAATTATTGTTGTAATCGGCATGATATTTAGTATCTTGGTATCGCTCTAAAAAATAGTGATAAAAGATACTTTTGAGATTAAGGTTGGCGACCCTTCGAATTCCTCAGGGCAAGCAAAACCAATCACAATCAAAACCAGCAATTGGGCCGAGCAAGCCTCGGGCTCTTGCTTGGTTCAGTGCGGAGAAACAGAAGTTTTAGTAACAGCTGTTTTGTCCCCGTTTTCCAGGCCAGATATAGACTATTTTCCGTTAACCGTTGAATATGACGAGCGGTTTTATGCTGCCGGGAAAATTTTTGGTTCGCGCTTTATGAAAAGAGAAAGCAGGCCCACAGACGAGGCGGTTTTAACTGCCAGAATGATTGACAGAGCAATAAGGCCGTTGTTTCCAAAAGATTTCAAAAAAGAAGTTCAAGTTATTGTTACCTGTCTTTCGTGGGACGGAGAGCAAGACCCTGATATTTTAGGAATGATTGGAGCATCGTTCGCCCTAGCAACCTCAAATATCCCATGGAACGGGCCACTGGGAGCCATAAGAGTTACCAGAAACAATGGTAAATGGATTTTTAACTCAAATTATGCTCAAAGAAAAGAGTGCGACATGGATCTAACATTGTCGGCAATCGAACGCGATGGCGACATTTTGGTTAATATGATTGAAATGGGAGCAAAAGAAATTGTTGAAAAAGACGTGATGGAGGCTTATGAAGTTGCAAAGAATGAATTAAAAAAAATAATTGATGCGCAAATTCAGGCAGTCAAAAAAATCGGAAAAGAAAAAGATGTTTTTGAACCGGCTGTTGAATTGGGCGTTTCCACCGAAATAAAAGAATGGCTGGGCGACAAACTGGAAAAAGCAGTTACCAATGCTCCAAAAGGAGAAAAAAATCTTGGAGCAACAGAAATTCTAAAGCAGGAACTGGTAAAATATCTGGCTGAAAAATATCCGGGCGAGGGAAAAGAAAAACAGGTTTTATCTTTCTTTGAAAAAGAAATTGAAAGAATAATTATTAAAAACATTGTTGAAAAAGATCACAGGCCCGATGGCAGAAAATCAACCGAAATAAGGCCTTTGTCCTGCGAAGTTGCGGTGTTGCCAAGAGTACACGGCAGTGGAGTTTTTTACAGAGGATTGACCAGAGTGCTTTCAATTTTAACTTTGGGTGGGCCGGGCGACCAGCAAATTTTGGAAGGAATGGAAATTGTTGGTAAAAAAAGATTTTTACATCACTACAATTTTCCGCCATTCTCATCTGGAGAAACAGCTCCCATGAGAGGGCCAAAAAGAAGAGAAATTGGGCACGGAGCTTTGGCGGAAAAAGCCTTGCTACCTGTGCTTCCGGACGTTGAAAAATTCCCCTACACAATTAGAATTGTTTCTGAAGTTGTGTCCAGCAATGGTTCGACTTCAATGGCTTCAACTTGCGCCGCCTGCATTGCTTTAATGGACGCAGGCGTGCCGATTAAGGAGCCTGTTGCCGGAATTTCAGTGGGTTTGGCAAAAGACGAAGAATCGGGAAAGTACAAAGTTTTGACCGACATTCAGGGACCGGAAGATCATTATGGAGACATGGATTTTAAGGTTGCCGGAACAAAAAATGGAATCACCGCAATTCAGATGGATATTAAGATAGACGGCATTGATAAAAAGATTATGGAAGAGGCTTTGACCAGGGCAAAAGATGCAAGATTAAAAATACTTGATATAATAAAGAAAGAAATCGCTGAACCAAGAAAATCTTTATCGCCTTACGCTCCAAAAATAATTACGCTCACAATAAACCCCGCTAAGATTGGAGAAGTTATTGGACCAAAGGGGTCGGTGATAAATAAAATAATTGCCGAGTGCAGAGTGACCATTGATGTGGAAGACACAGGATTAATTTCCATTACCGGCACAGATGAGGCTGGGGTTGAAAAAGCTGTTAACTGGATTAAAGGAATTACCAGAGAAGTTAAGGCTGGTGAGATTTTCCAGGGAAAAGTTATAAAAATTATGGACTTTGGAGCTTTTGTTGAGGTGTTGCCTGGCACAGACGGACTGGTGCACATCTCAAAATTTGTAGCCTCTCACATTAAAAGCGTTTCTGAAGTTGTAAAAGAGGGCGACATAATACCTGTCAAAGTAATGTCGGTAGACGACTTGGGCAGAATAAACCTTTCAGCGTTAGACGCAGGCTTCAAGCCCAAAAAATAAAACAGAATAAAATCATATGAACGATAAACTTGAAAGATCCATACACGGGAAGATGAATTTTAATCATGGTGAAAAACCTGAGGGAGAAAGAGAGGCCTACAAGGACACTCCTATGTATAGATTGTTTGAGGAAAGAGGAGTAGCCGGGGTTGCCGACCGATTGCTTAGCTCCGGGGACATAGATTGTAGCGGGGATTATTTCTATGACCCAGATGAAGTGACCGGTGATATGCAAGAACAAATGCTCAAAAAATTAGAGGAACTAAAAGCTGAAATGGACGAAAAATCAAGGGAGATGATAGTGACTTCTGGCATAATGGACAAGCGCATGAAAAATGTTAGCAAAGAACTCGCCAAAATTCGCGGATAAGATTTTGATAATCACCCAACATCTTGACTTGTTCGCATTGTGTCCAGTATATTACTTGTACTGGACAAAAAAGACCTATTCTGTCCAATATAACTAAAATAACATGCTTAAAGACATAGTTTCCAACCAAAAGCTTACTGTTCTCACTTGGGACGAAAAGCGCGAGATTGAAAAGGATGGAATGACTGTTCAGTTTGTTCCTCTCTGGGAATGGCTTACTGATGTGTTTTTGGCAAAATAAATGGTAAAATAATCAAAACAATATGGAATACTATCAAAAAGTAATTATTATCATAATCGCAGGAGTATTGTTTTTTTATATATTAAGGTTAAAAGATTTCATACTACCTTTCATTATTTTTACGGTTATAGGCGCTCTTGTATGGAATAGTATAGCTACTCCGTTAGAAAATGATCTGAATTATTTGTCCCCAGTTCTTAAATTTTATCAAGAAACAAATCCGTCAACAGTGACAGACTCGCAACTTACCCAGCTGTTGCAACTGCCAAATGGATTATCAATAAGCCAGATTAATAGGATAAATCTTTTATGTCTTTTCGGGTTCTCTGGATATATTCAAGATTCTTACGAAATAGGTTATTATGACGAAAAAGGTTATGAACATATTGTTAAACTCTGGGGTTCGCAAGCAAAACAGATGCCCAAATCTAGGGCGAAGGTTGTGAGTATAATCAAGCCATGGTTTTTACAAATGGCTAAGAATCGCAATATAGACATATATGAAAATATAGGTGGAGGAAGCGATTTAGCCCTGTCTCCATCATTCAGTCAAAAAAAACCAGAAAAGCTAAATTTTGAAGATATTGTTGCAACAGCCGAAAAAACAGCGCAAGGCGATGGAATTAAAATTACTAAGGCACCTAACGGTGAAATTATTATTGATGTTTTATTTGGGAAAAATAGGGTAATCACTCAGCTCGAGTTGAATAAAGATTCTTTGGTTGTTAGAGAGAATAATTCTTTTTGGCAGACTGCTAAATCGCTCATATTCGGTTCAGGAATACCGACAGTTTTGCGTATATATGATAAGTCGGATATACTTAATATAATTACAAAGGGGCAAGATATCGCCGTTTCAACAAATACTGAAATTCCCGAAATAATTATATCAGTATTAGACAAAAGCCAACGAGAAACTATTAATCAATTATTCAACGCTTGGCTTTATAGCGACCGATGATGAAAACAATTATAAAAATAATTAAATGAACAAAACATTAATAATTACAAACCTTAACTTATGCAATCAACACTAATCGAAAATTGGACTCTTATTAAAAGACCTGAAATACTTGGCGGGATTTTTATTTTTATGGGCGGTTTATTGGTATTAGTTATTCCAGCTTTCCCTATCATTTGGGCATTTCTTAAAAATGAAAGTATGGAAACTTTATGGACACAAATTTCTCCGGCTTTTCTAGTGTTTGCAATAGGTTGTTGTGTAGTTTCCTTATTCTTCTTTTATTTCGCCCTACGTTCAGTTACCCAAAAGAAGGTATTTCAATTTAATGATCACGAACTAGTTATGAATTATCACAATATCTTTTCGTCTAGTAGTGAGAGATGGCCTGCAGATTCAATCGATTACCTCGGACTAAATCTTTCAACCGTAGTGTATAACCCTTATGCTATTCTGGTCGTCAGACAAAAACAACCACAACATGGACGTGTCGTTATTGCCAACATGAGTGGTAATTGGAATGTAATAAAAAGTTTGACAGGGGAAAATCTTGAAATAGAATTTAAAATGGGTCGCCAACTATCTGTTAGACTCGGTGTTCCATTTCTTGTCTGTATTGGGGGAATTTGCCAGGATGTTGATAAGTTTCTTTCCGAGCATCCATATGGGAAAAATCTTGATAAAGTTCTTAGGCTTAGGCAAGAAAATAGCGGAAATGATAATTTGAATCCAACGGTCACACCAAAACAAAAACAAATTGCAATTTTAGTCGCAATAGCAATGATAATCGTGCCGATAATCATTGGAGTAATTTTGTTCTGTCTTTTTTGACAAAATAAATGATAAAATAATCAAATGAACAAAACATTATTAATAAGTTAAATAATATAGTTTTAAATTTATGAAAAAATCTTTAATTGGCGTAATAGTAGTGGTTATTGTCATCGTTGTAGGTACAGGTATATATTACTTCACAAAAGGTAATGAAAAACAAAGTACCACAACGACTCAATCTCCAACGGTCGACAATTCAAATCAAATTAATAATAAACAAACAAAAATGAATACACCATTAAATAAGCCAGATTTAGCTACTAATTTTGTTGGTTTCCTAGACACACTCCAAAAGAATCTCGGTGATAAAAACTTTGTATTAAAAGTTAACAAACACTACGCGCCAGATTTTGATGCGGATGGATATGTTAAGTTGATGGCAAATGTTTTTGATATCGGATTAAAAAAGATGCCGTTTCCTAATAAAATGGTTTGCGATGTGTCGGATCAAAGTTGCACTGCTAGATTTTCTATAACAGGCAGTCAATTAACTCAAAAGTATCAACGCGAATCTGATGGCATGTGGTATCAAGTAGATGCGCCGGAACCGCTTTTTTAGAAATTTTTAATCATTTATTAAGATGGAAAAATACTCTACATTATTTATTTCAATATTCGTGCTACTAATTATAGCGGTTCTTTTTGCTTCTAGAAGGCAGAGAAGATCTACAAAATTATGGTTACGCGACTATGTTTCGAGGGTTGGGGGCAAACTGGAAATTGGTTATGACGCAGAAGGGGAAATTCTGAATTTCAGTGCCAATAGAGGAGGTATTTTTCAGACGCGTCCTGGCACCGGTAGCACGCGATTTCCGACAAAAGGAGCTCAGGACGGTTTTAGGATCAAAGATTTTCCAATCTCTAAGGGCGCCGAACTTTTTAACCGCCAGACTATTTATTCGATGCAATTTTCACAGCAATTCGCAACTTCAAACTCAGACAGATGGAGTAAAATCGTGGCAAAAGTTCCCAGAGTGAGACCCGGAAATTTTCAAGCTTATATTATGAGCTTTATAATAGATATGCCACCAGTACCGGAGGTCAAAAGCTATAAAGGGGCATATGCCACAGATGAAGATATTTTCAAAAAGCTCGATATGGCTGTAAATTTTAATCAATTATGTTCAAAGTTTAATGCAGAGACTACCGGATGGGGACAACCATTTCCAGATATAATAATAGGCCAGGATAGTGTAGAAGTACAGATCAATCAAAACACAATTTATATGAAGGATTACAGAGAGAAAGCGATTCAGCTTTTATTTGAGACTGCTTTACTAGTTAGAGATGAACTTGAACAGATAGACAAGTAGTTAGGAGTAACTATCGTGTTTATTAACCATAGAGTATTAGATTAAAACTATGTCAAACCAAAAACAAATTTCAACTTTAGCCGGTATCGCAATAATCATCGCGTCAATAATCGTTTTCTTCGGCGGAGTTTTTACGTATCAATATTTTGCTGTGCAAAAAGAATCTACTATCAATCCCGTGAAAGAGAAGACATTTACCCAGCAAGAGCAGTCGTTAATAAAAAACTTACTGGGTTCTTGGGAGCAAAAATTCAACTCGGCCGCCCCAAACGATCCTTCTTGCAATCCGGACAGTTATGAAATCCAATTTAACGCTGATGAAACATACAATTCATGGCTTCATTGCGGTCCATTTGAGTCGGGCACGTGGAGTTTGAACAAGGACACATTGACTCTTACAGAACAAGGTTCTCTCTCCTATCAGCAAAAAATTACTATAAAAGGGGACGCTCTCAATTTGAGTGAAGACGGAGATTTTAAAAAAGTAAAAGATAACCCTTAGACATAATCAAAAAATAAAGATATTATTAAAGCAAAGGAAAACTGTAAAAAAGACTTAACCGCTAATTAGTATATTAGTAAAAAATTAGTAGCCCATGGTTACAATAGACGAAGAAATACAAGCTAAAGAATTTCTGAAAAGAGCTGAAATAAGAACAATGAAAAAGGACTTAATGGCCCTAAGGGAGTCTGACGCCTTGAAAGAAAGGGATAAAATTACTAAACTTAAAACATTAGAAGAACAACTTGCCGAAAAAAAGAAAGCAGAGCAAACTGTTGCGGAAAAAGCAGCTCTTGAAAAGGCAAGCATGGCGGAGGTTTTGACAAAAAATGAAGGCGAAGAAAGGACAGCGGAAAAAGATTTGAAAAATTATGCTTTGGAACAAGAACGCCAGCAGATATTTTTGCTTGAGTCTCAACGTTTGGCTTTTGAAAAACAAGTTGATGCAATTGATAAAGAAAAAGATCCTGCTCTAAAGCTGGAAAAAAATAAAATACTTTTGCAAAAACGCGACTGGCAAGCAAAATTAGATTCCATTTTAGAGCAAGAAAAAAAACTAGAAGATGAACAAAAATTTATTACCGAGAAGGAACAGACAACAACCATAGCTTCACAAAGAAAAAGCTTAGAGCAATCAAGATGGGATTTGGATAAAAAAATACAGGACATAGAAAAAAAGAGGTGGGTGGCAGAAAAAGAAACACAAGACGCAGACGCCAAAGTTGCCCAAATAGATAAGTCTTCCGAACAGCTTGTTGTAGAAAAAAATGAACTGCGAGACAAAATTTTGGGCGCCGATAAATCGCTTAGAGATATTTATTCTGTAATTATGGCAAGAGAGGAAGAAAAACGAAGAGGCAGCGCAGAAGAGCAAATTGCCAAAAGAGAAGCTCTGGCAAAAGTAAGGGCCGAACAAAAAGAAAAAGTCCAAAGGCAACAGTGGTCGCCTTCAAATGCCCCTGTTGCCCCTCAAAGAAATATTGGGCAAGTTGCTATTCCGGTTCCAGCAAAAAGAAACCCCGTAAAACCAAAAATTTTTGACATTGAAGCTGAAAATAAGCAGAGAGAAAAATTTTTAAAAGATGTGGAAGAGGGCGCAAATAAAAATTAAAAATTAAAAAAATGGATAAAAAATTAATAGAAGAGCTAAAAAAGAAGTTAGAAACGCAAAAAGAATCTCTGCAAAAAGAGTTGAAAAGTTTTGCTAACGAAGACCCAAAAATAAAACACAACTGGGACACAAGATATCCCAACAGGGAAGACGGAGACAAAGACGACCAAGCCGACGAAGTTCAGGAATATGACAATGCTTTGTCTTTAGAATACAGCTTGGAACTAAAACTGAAAGATGTAAACATGGCTTTAGAAAAAATGGAAAATGGAACTTATGGAGTTTGCGAAAACTGCGGAAAAAAAATTGACGAAAAAAGATTGCTTGCCTGCCCCGAAGCCAAAACCTGCTTAAAGTGTGGCTAAAAATAAAAAGTCCGTTGATATTATCTCTGGACATATGGAAAGTCTTGCTGTTAGTCATCGTGTTTCTCGTGATTATATGTTATCCATGAGTGACCACCGGTAAGAGCGAAAAATATCGCCAATACTATCACCACTCCCGCGATTACCCCTACTATAGTCCACAATATGCCCACTGTTTCCAATGCCTGGTTGATCCCCATTCCTACATATGCAGCAATGATTAAAAGTACGACCCACATAACCGTTTTCCTTTCTTGTAAAAGAGCAAGTTATTTGCTCATATCTTTACATTAGCCCTAATTATTATTTTGTCAAACTAAAAATCCGGCGCTTGCCGGATTTTTTAAATATTTGCTATTTATTTGTAGCTTATTGTTGAACCTTTGTAATATGCTGTTAAAGGATTTCTGGCACCCACAACTTCAAAGTGCAGGTGGCACCCTGTAGAATTGCCAGCTCCAGCCATGCCAGGAGCTCCACCCATAAAGGCGATGTTTTGACCTGTGTAAACACTGTCGCCGGGCTTTACCAGCAAGGTCATAAGGTGGCCATAGTAAGTAACTGTTCCGTTGCTGTGCAAAATTGTTATGTGATTTCCCATGCCTGCATTCCACCCGCCGTTTCCAACAGCTCTTTGAACAACACCGGCAGCGGCAGCATAAATTGGAGTCCCGCATTTGTTGGCAATGTCAACCGCGTTATAGAAGTGAAGTCCTTGAGTAATGCGTCCTTGCGTTGGGAAAATAAAGAAGTTATCAGCCAAAGGAATTTGATTTACTACCGGGCTGGCTTTCTTCGGCATTACGCCTCCGGGCACAATTAAAATGTCTCCAACATAAATATCATCTTGGTTAGCCAAATCATTATAAGAAATTATGTCTGCCGATTGCGCTTTATAGGTTTGGGCAATTCCAGAAACCGTGTCACCAGATTTCACAACATGCAAAAAGCCGTCTGTTGGTAAAATGGCTAAACTCTGCCCAACCTTTATGGTTGAAGAAGATGTTAAGTCGTTTGCCCAAAGCAAAGTGTTCACAGATATTTTGTAGGAATCGGCAATTGACTGCAAGGTGTCCCCGGGCTGAACCGCATAATCAACAACTTCTTTCTGGTTTTGATTGGTACCGCCAAACACATCTCCTAAAACTTTTCCTGAAACTACGCAGGGAGTAGACACTCCGCACAAGGTGTTATCCTGCATTATTTTCAAGTCCGGAGTTTCCAGTGGAATTGCGCTCGCCTTGCTGGAAAATAAAGAGCCCGATTGCAGGACGCTTGATTGGCTTAAAAGAGAACTCAAAAGAACAGTGCGATTGTTGGTGTTTCCTGAAACGTCGCAAGACACATACATTGCCAAAAACAAGGCTGCGGAAATCAGGCCAAAACAAAATAAAGGATTTTTTAAAAATCCTCTTAAATTAGTCCTTTTTATCCCTATTAAAATTCTGTTAAATATTTTTAACAAAGTACGCTAAATATAGCATTTTAAAGCCGTCCAGTCAAATAGTTATCCACTGCCAAAAAAAGAAGCCCGGTGAAAGCATTGCTTCCAGGGGCCTGAAATTTGGCAGAAAGAGCTCATTGAGAGCTGCTCGCCACCTGAGCAGCAGCGGTTGGCACGGTGAATTCTTTCGAGAACTCAACGTACTTTTTCTGCTGGTCATCCAGAAAGAGCTTTCCCCGGACAACGTGTTGTCGTCCGTCAGGGCGAAATACGGCGTAGAGACGAGGCAACCCAATGTGCGTTCTGTCCCAGTTCTGCATTTCCGTTGTTGGTCTGCAATCAGCGTCAACGCCTAGCGTATATTGCTGGTCAAACATCACCCTGTTCGCGCCCAGGACTAATTGGCACCGCGCGGTGCCGTCAATCATAGCGTCGGCGTCGACAAAAGTTACCGGCATCTCCCCGTCTTTCTTGAGCACAATCTCCATGGCCTTCACGTATCGCCCTTGGGACAGATCGTTTTCGTTCACTGGGGCCAGGTTCAGCTTAACATCTTCAACCGTCAAGTTGCCCATGGACAAAGGAATCTCCTTCTTCCAAACGACCTTCTCGGGGTCGGTGGTTTTCACCGCCAAAACGTAGGCGCCTTCGTTGAGAGTATCCTGAATGGGCACCTCAACCGTCGCCACGTTGGCCATCATGGCGTCCTTCTCAATTGCCTGCACGATTGACTCACCTTTGGGGTCGGTTAAAACCACGGCCAATCGCGCCGCCGGTCCCTTGACCGTCACGGAAATTCCGGCCGAAATGGTGCTCATTGTCGTCACCTTGTACTCGGCGCTGTAGCTGCTACCGAACATCGTTACGCCGTTATTACCGCCACTCTTCGATTTGATAGCGACGCCACAAAGCACAATCGCTGCCACAACAAACAATAATAGTCCAATCTTTCTCATATAGTTGGTCTTTCTGGAACTGAGTTTTCAAAACTAGGGACGGCTCGCAAACGCTCGCCAATTATCCCCAGCGCTAATTTAAGCATACCGTGCTTACACGCATATTGTCAAGTTTTTTGGTGCTAAATTTACAATCTGTGGTATAATTGAAAAACTTATGGAACTTACTTCTCCAAAAACAATAAAAGAACTTCTTGCAAAATATGAAACCCGTCCATCAAAAGGACTGGGCCAAAATTTTTTAATAGATAAAAATGTTTTAGAAAAAATTATTGAATCAGCAGAAATAAAACCAAGTGATGTTGTTTTGGAAGTTGGCCCGGGCATTGGAACCTTAACCCAAAAGCTGGCCGAGAGAGCAGGGAAGGTTATTGCAATTGAAAAAGATAAAAAAATGATTGAAGTCCTGAAAGAAACAATGAGCGGCTTAAAAAATGTTGAAGTAATAAATGCCGACGTTTTGAGTCACAAGTTAAAAGTTACAAGTTATAAAGTTGTCGCTAACATTCCGTACTACTTGACCTCTCCTTTAATCAGAAAATTTTTAGAAGAAAAAAACCCTCCGCAGGAAATAGTTTTAATGGTTCAAAAAGAAGTGGCTAAAAGAATTTGCTCAAAGCCTCCCCGAATGAGCCTGCTTTCTGTTTCTGTGCAATTTTACGCCCAGCCAAAAATAATTTCCTATGTTTCAAAAAATTGTTTCTTGCCCGCTCCCAAAGTTGATTCGGCAATTATAAAAATAGTTCCCGGAGGTCAGACCTCTCGCCCGACAGAAAGTCTAGTCTCGCCCGACTTGTTCTTCAAAATTGTTAAAGCCGGCTTTTCTCAACCCCGAAAACAGCTTGTTAATAACTTGACTGGCTTGAAATCTTTAAATGGTGTAAAATTAACAAAGGAAAAAGTTTCTCAGTGGCTTTTAGAAAATAACATCAAACCAAGCCAGCGGGCTGAAACTCTTGATATATCGGATTGGATAAAATTAACAAAGTTTTTTAATATCTAAAAATATTTATGCCAAACCTTGTTTCATTTTTGAAAAACCCTTCGACATCCTTCGACACAGCTCAGGACAAGAGCTCAGGGCGGGGTAGAAAAACTTTGTTTTTTGTTTTTGCCTTTTTTGTTGTTGCTGCTTTCGCCGTGCCTCAGTTAGCCTTTGCCTCTGTTCTTGATGCAATTGGAAGAAGCATGTTTAACGGCATGGTGACGCTTGTTTTGCTTATGCCATTACTGGTGACCTCTGTTGCCGCAGACGCCGCGGGCATTATATTGGCTTGGACGTTATCTATTGCTTCGGCCGTGAGTTATACAAAAAGCCCTGCTGTAAATATTGGCTGGCCGATAGTAAGAGACCTTGCCAACATGATTGTTGTGCTGGGGTTTGTCATTATTGGCATATCAACCGCTTTAAGAGTTAAAGAATATGAAGCAAAACAACTTTTAGTTAAGTTGATAATTGCCGCTCTTTTAATTAATTTTTCTTTGGTGCTGTGCGGGTTATTTATTGATGGAACAAATATCTTAATGAATTTTTTCTTCAGCAATATAAAAAACGCACACGCCTACGCCAGAAGCATTTCGAACAGTTTTGCAATGGTAAGCAAAGTGTTCACCACCGATTGGACCGTGTTTGCGCCACAGTTATTGGCAATGATTATGTTTAATTTCATAGCCTTTTTCATCTACCTTCTATATGTATTACTGCTACTGGGCAGGGTTATTGCTCTTTGGATATTGGTTATATTATCGCCTCTGGCTTTCGTGTGCTATGTTTTTCCATTTACAAAAAAAGTTTGGCAAATGTGGTGGTCTAATTTTTTCCAGTGGTGCATAATAGGAGTGCCGGCGGGACTTTTCTACTTAATTGGATCGAGTATGATAAAAAGCGTAATAGATAATCCTGGGTCCGCAATAGCGCCCGGTATGCCTTCACCCATACTGTCATCCCAAATAATTCCGCCCGATGCCATAAAAACAATAACAGGGTCTATAAGCCTTTTAATTCCCGGACTATTTTTAATTATCGGATTCTTTGTTTCGCTACAATTCTCAGCAACAGGCGCCAGCGCAATATTAAACTTTGCCAACAAGAACAAAGAAAAAATATTAGGTGGCGGTCTCGGCGCATTACAAAAAGCGCCAGGCAATGTGGGCAAAGTCTTGTCATGGACTGGTAACAAAATAGGCAGTGGCAATGTAATAGGGCAAACATTTAATAAAGCATCCGGATGGGCTAATAAATATCAGACAGGATCAGATAAATTAAAAGCAGGACTTCAGAAGACAAGGTCCTCTTTGGGTCGCGGGTTAGAAACAGTTGGCGCTCAGCCAACTGGTGCCCAGGCAATAGCAGACCAGGCAAGAGTAGAAGCAGCTGCGAAACTATCAACCGCTGCTTATATCTCAAACAATGCAGCGTCTAAAGCCAGAATAGAAAGCTTGGCAAAAACCGGATCTGGCATAGAAAGGGCAGGGGCGATACAAGCGATCACGGGAGAAAATAGCCTCCACAAAGTATTTATAGACTCAACCGGAAAAACAGACATCAACAAGATGAATGAAGCCATCACATATGCTACCAACAGTGGTGCCGCCACTAAACTTAGAGAAAATGCAGAAAAGCACAATTATGAATTGGCGCAGTTTAATGAGAAAAAAATAAAAGAACTTATGGATAATCAAGGAATAACCGAACCTGTGGCCAAAGAAAGAGTTGTGTTAGAGCAACTCAAATCAAGTCTCTCGCAGATGTCGACCAGCGAGCTTGGCAGGATCAATCCTAAACATATCGCCGACTATGACTTTGTAAAAGAAAACTTCAATCCTAGGATGATAGATCAATTACAAGTTTCCACAAATCCTTCTTTGATAGCTGGCATGAAAGCTCATATCACCAATATGCGAAGAGATAAAAAAGCGGCCAGCAGGTCTGGCGATAAGGGCGAGGCCACCAAATATAAAAAAATGATAGACGCAATCAACAGACTGCCTTAATCTTATTTTATAAATTTACAAAACTATGGAAAAGCAAAAAGACATTATTCGCGCCATATTCACAGATAAAGCAAATACTGCCCTTGCCGAGCTGATAAAAGATTTTGGCTTAGAGGAAACTGTTGACGAATCTATTGAAAAAGATGCCGAGAACAAATTGTCAAATATAGTTATAATTGACCGTCTCGCTAAAGATTTTACACTAGGTAGCGTTTCAGAAGTTGACCTAACTAATTCTCTTCAAAAAGATTTGGGTGTCTCCCAGCAGGTGGCAGAACGCATATCAAAACAAATTATAACCAAAATAGTTCCATTTATAGAAAAAGTCTCAGAAGAAAAATTAAAAGACCCCGTCTTTGCCGAAGAACTTTCTAAAAAAGTTTTTACAGAACAATCAAAAACTATACCCGCAAGTTTGGGAAATAAAAAAATAGGACCAGCGGAAAGTTCTGGCATTAATCGTTCATCAGAAATCGGACTGGAGCCAACCGCCGCCGATCCAACAGAGAAAATTATAACTCCGCCCGCGACCAAAGAAGCTAAGATTAAATCCAGCGCGTCGGTGGAAAAACCAAGCAAGATAAAAAAATCTGCAGCGACGCCGATAGAAGAAGTTAAAAAATCGACAATCCAAGCAAGGCAGACAAAAGGTCCAGATAACTACAGAGAACCGATTGGATAAAAATATTTTTAGAAACAAAAAAAGAGGTAAGCCGTGAAAACAGCTTACCTTTTTGCATACTCATTGTTTCGGCTTTGTGCCGTCTCCGACAGGCGTCCTGTGCAGCGGATCCCACACGGGATAAACTCCGTGCTTCACAAAAAAATCTTTTGCTGATTTTTCGTATGGATCGCCATCACTATCACCCGTTTCTTCATCTTCATCCCTATCTGCCTTTCTGCCGAAACCTTTTTTGCGGTTGCCTTGTTTGCCTCCACCTCCACGCCCACCCTTACCTAACAGAAGAGCAGCGGCCGCAAAAGCTGGGAGCTCGCCAGTCATTGCAGATCCGTCGGCATTACCGATACGAAGGTCTGTCAACTCACCGGCATCGCCAGCACGGTCGCGTTTTGTTTGGTCTTGAGCATAGACAAATGTTTCAGCATAGCCGCCTTTTTTGGTGGACATGCCGCGTTTTTCTGGATGAGCCTTCAGATCAGCTTCCAATTCACTAATGCTCATACCATGCGATCGAGCAACTATGCCAAGAATTTGCCCGCCGACTTCTTCAGCATTCCTGCGCGCAGTTCCCTTTGCCGCTGTTGCTTCGAGCTCGGCAACTTCCACTGACTCGAGCTTGCTTTGCAGTTCGGGAGTAAGCAGAACTTGTTCTACCTTGAGAGTTACCTCACCCTTGCCTTCATCGGCACTCTTAACGTCTGTTCCGTAAACCCCTGAACGAACAAGTAACCCATCAGCTCTTGAGAACAGCTCATTAGCCTCCCTGGCAATTGCTTCGCTGTCGGAACCGCCTATGCCAACTTTGTAGGTCCTGTTTGCCATGACGTGCCGTACGACTCGGATGACTTCTTCCTCCATCCATTTCTTAAGTCCCTCCTCTGTTGTCGGAACCGAAGACTTAACCATCCTAATTAGGGCTGGGTCATCAGCATATGGAAATCTCATATATACCGATGTTTCCACGAGGAGCCTTTGGTTGTCGCTTGACCAGATCTTGTGGTCTTGCGAACCTTCGTACGATAGCTGAAACATCTTGGTGGGAATGCGTACTAACTCCCACGGATAATGCTCGTCCCACTTGAAGGGGACCCACTTCACAACTACCGAACCGCTCCTATGAACGGATTGCGGTTTACCGAAACGAAGCAAAACTCCCACTTCGTCTGGGCCAATAACCTTGAGAGACAACCAGTATCTCCAAACAAGGTAAAGGAAAACCCCAACCACCGCCATTACAACGAGCAAACACAGAACTAAAATAATCCACATAACAAGTCCTCCAGTTTAAACAATCAATTAACAGCCGGCAGGAAACATCCTGCACTTTTGTTTTTTAGCTGTGTCTTTCAATGTTCAACAATGTTTAACTATATCATATTATAACTGCCGTGTCAAGGTGTTAAGAACCCTTGTTGATAATGCTTTTTTGTATGTGGTATAATAAATGAATTTCGAAGCACGAAATCCGAAATCCGAAACAAATTCAAATTTTCAGAATTCAAAAAACCAAAACGCGTTTCGAATTTCGATATTCGAATTTCGAGTTTCTTTTACTTCGCAAAAGCTATGGAACAATATCCCATCCCACAATTTATTGAGCAGGAGAGTAAAATTGCTTCCTTCATATCTTTCAGACAATTCTTTTATCTGGTTGGAGCCGGTGTTGTTTGCTTCCTGCTTTATTTTATTTTGCCTCGTTTTCTTTTTTTCATAGTTGGCGGAGCAGTTTTCGTTGGAACCGCAGTGCTGGCTTTTGGAACAATTGGCGGAACTCCCATATTGAATGTGCTTTTAGGGGCAGTAGGTTTTTCAATGGGCGGCAAAGATTACACATGGAAGAAAAAAGAATCTCCATACCCCTTCAAACCAATAAAAAGAACTCAAATTAAAAAAATAGAACAAGGGCCGGTTTTGCAAGCCCAAACAAGCCAGTTGAAAAGAACAAAAACTTCCATTGATTTAAGAACAAAATAATTAGAAATTAAAACTATGGCAGAATCAGCAACACAAGCATTTTTAGAGGTGCAAGACATAAGAGAGGGGGTCTTGCTCCTGAAAAATAATTCCATAAGAGGAATTTTAATGGTTTCCTCTATAAATTTTGCGTTAAAATCGGAAGAAGAACAAACCGCCATAATTTACGCTTTTCAAAGCTTTTTGAATTCGCTGGACTTCTTCTGCCAAATTGTCATCCAGTCAAGAAACATAAACATAACCCCATATTTAGACGGCTTAAAAGATTTAGAAGAAAAACAAACCAATGAACTACTAAGAAAACAAACAGCTTCATACAGAGAGTTCATAAAAAACATGGTTGTAGGCGACGTGGTTATGACAAAAAACTTTTATGTTGTTGTGCCCTATAACTTAATGGAAATTTTGGGAATGAAGGGCGCCAAGAAACAATTTGACATTTTCAAGCAAGCCAGCGGAGGCCAACAGGCAACGCCACTGAAAGACGATGAATTTCAAAGATGCAAAACGCAACTTTGGCAAAGAATGGAATACTTATCAATGGGCTTAAGAAGGTGCGGGCTGGAAGCAGTGCCCCTGACAACGCCTGAACTAATAGAACTTTTCTGGTCTATACATCACCCGGACCAGGCAGAAATTGGATATTATCCAGAAATACTTCCAGAATTACTTAAGTAATTCTGGAAATTACTCTAATTATTCTAATTACCCTAATTGACCCAATCAAACACAAATGTCTAATGACCAAACTAAAAAATATGACTTAGAAGAAAGAACTGCCGTTTTTGGAGAAAATATTGTAACCTTTGCAAAAACAATTCCACTGAATTCTGTTACCCAAAGAATAGTTCCACAAATTGTTGCTGCTGGTACATCTATCGGCGCGAATTATTGCGAAGCTGACGACGCTGAATCGAGCAAAGATTTTATACATAAAATTGGAATAGCCAAAAAAGAAGCGAGGGAAACAAAACATTGGTTGCGAATGGTTGCAACAGCTGCCCCGGAATTGAAAGAAAAAACAAGGGAGTTATGGCAGGAAGCAAAAGAACTTCATCTGATATTTAATTCTATATCTCAAAAAATTAAAGCAAAAAATTTAGGTACTAGAGATTAAATGTTGATTAGAATAATTAGTATAATTAGGTTAATTAGAATAATTCAAAAAAATGGCTTTTTTAAACAATATTTTCGGCAGTAAAAAACAAGATGACCTCCTTTCAGAAAAGATTTTCCAAGAGGAAACTTTTGATGTAAGAGACATTATAGCTCCTCCGTACATAGGAGTTCTTCAAGACCACATAAAGTTGGGAGAGAGGTTTGCAAAATCTTTCTTTGTTTTTTCTTATCCAAGATATTTAAACACAGGATGGTTCTCGCCAGTTATTGATTTGAATACTCCAATGGACATTTCTTTTTTCATACACCCTGTGAGCTCGGAGTTAATTTTAAAAAAATTGAGAAAAAAAGTTACAGAAGTTTCTTCGGAAATTTTAGAGAGGGAAGAAAAAGGGTTAATAAGAGACCCTGCTTTGGAGACCGCCTACAAAGATATTGAGTCTCTAAGAGATAACTTGATGACCGCCCAAGAAAAAATGTTCAGGTTTGGGCTTTACATAACAATTTATGAAACTTCGGAAAAAGAGTTGCGCGACACCGAGCTTACATTAAGATCTATTTTTGAATCGAGGTTAATTTATATAAAGCCGGCTTTATTCAAACAAAAAGAAGGGTTTATTTCTTGCAATCCTTATGGAATGGATTTAATAGAAGTCCACACTCCCATGGACACAGGACCCCTTTCAACTTGTTTCCCATTTATTTCTTTTGATTTAAGTTCTAATGAAGGAATTTTGTACGGAGTCAACAGGCACAATAACTCTTTGGTTTTGTTTGACAGATTCAGCCTAGAAAACGCCAATATGGTTGTTTTTGCCAAGTCCGGTTCGGGAAAATCTTTTGCCATAAAGTTGGAAATTTTAAGATACTTGATGCAGGGAGTTGATTGCATAGTCATTGACCCGGAAAATGAATACGAATTTTTGGCAGATTCAGTGGGCGGAGCATTTTTCAAAATTTCTCTAACCTCGCCAAATCACGTAAACCCATTTGACGTTCCTGTGCCAGGACCCGACGACAATCCTGAAGATATTTTGCGGTCTAACGTCATTAACCTGGTGGGGCTTTTAAGAATTATGCTTGGCGGATTAAGCCCGGAAGAAGACAGTGTTTTAGACGAAGCTCTAACCGAAACTTATGCTGTCAGGGATATTACTCCGCAATCGGATCCAGCGACTTGGGCAAACAACACTCCTCTAATGTCTGACTTTGAAGAAGTTCTGGAAAGTATGACCGGAACAGAATCGCTGGTTAAAAGAATTAAAAAATTCACAAAAGGAACTTTTGCCGACTTTTTTAACCAGCAATCAAATATTTCCGTTGATAAAAATTTCGTTGTCTTTGGCATAAGAGATATGGAAGAATCCCTAAGGCCTATTGCGTTGTACATTATTATGAGATATGTCTGGAATATTGTCAGAGCAAAACTCAAAAAAAGAATTTTGGTTATTGATGAGGCGTGGTGGCTGATGCAGACAGATGACGGAGCCTCGTTCCTTTTTGGACTGGCTAAAAGAGGAAGAAAGTACTGGCTTGGGCTTACAACAATCACTCAAAACGTAGCAGACTTTATGAAGTCTGATTATGGACGGGCAATTATTACAAACTCATCTTTGCAATTCTTAATGAAGCAATCTACCGCCGAGATAGATGTTATACAAAAAACTTTCAACCTGACAGACCAAGAAAAATATCTGCTGATTGAAGCGGCAGTGGGAGAGGGATTATTTTTTGCCGGCAGGAAACACGTTTACCTGTCGGTGGTTGCCAGCCAGACTGAAAACCAAATAATAACAACCAATCCTCAAGAAGTTACGCAAAACAGGGAAGCGAAAAAGAATTTAGAAAATGTTTAAAATAAAAAACGTGGCTGGACCAAAAAAAACAACCTCAAAACCAAAAGCGCCCAAGACTGACAAAGATAGTGAAGAAGGAGGAAAAGCTGGAGCTGGCGGAAGCGGGGCCGGGAATTTAATTTCCCCGGAGGGAGTTTTAATGTTCTCTGTTGCCGCGCTTTTTGATACTATCGGACTAATTCCTGTTGTCGGAGATTTTTCTGACATAGTTGCAGGCATCGTCTTTGGATTTTGGACACTCACAAAAGAAGGCGGAGGTAAAAAACTAATTAAATTTGTTATTGCCCTAATTCTGGAGGCAATCCCCATTGTCAGCGACATAACCCCTTTTGTGAGTTTAATAGGAATGCTTTTTGGAGTTAAAATACCGGCATCTTGGGTCGGATACGTTTATTCGGTGCTTTAAAATTGAAATGACAAAAAGAACAACTATTTTTTTAGGAATAGTTTCCGTCCTTTCCTTGTGTCTCCTGACAACAGGCAGGATTTTAGCTTTGGAAATTCAATATCCGACTATTTTAGGACACTCATTAAACGATTCTTCTTCTTTTTCTGAGTTCGTCTGTTATCTTTTCGGCTTGGGAACTTCTCTGGCATTTTCCATAACCCTTATTATTGTAGCTTTCGGCGGAGTTTATTATTTAATTTCTTTCGGAAGAGGAAAATTTACCAGTGAAGCCATAGACTGGATAAAGGCAGGAATTTTGGGACTTTTAATAGTTACCTGCACATCTTTAATCGCTTACACAATAAACCCAAGCCTTACTACTTGCAGGGTTGGCATTCTTGCGGCAATTAATTTTAATCCTTTTGCAAGCACGCCTGAACCTCCAATAGGCGCCGACATTGTCAGCTACCAGGAAATCCCCATAGGAATTCTGACAGAAAATCTTTTAACAAGGACTATGGGCTGTTATGATTTTGATTCCGGCGGAAATCCTATTTATAACAATCAATTGGTAAAAGATGGACCTACTTATGCAGAACATGACAGGGCAGATTGTTTGACTAAAATAATTGAGGCCGGGCAAAAAAAAGCTCAAATTATCGCCAGCTTATCAGATGAAATAACCAGAATGATGGATACTTGTTCATGCTTTGATAAAAAAACAGGTAAAAGCAAATGCGAAGTTGCATGTTCAAAAGATGAGAAGGGTTGTTCATATTCCGGCCAATGCCCGGCGCCAAATCCAAATGCGAAGAATCTTTGCACAGGAGATTGCATAAAGGCCGGTTGTAAACAGCCCCCTGGTACCACCGATTGTTGCCCCGCGGGAGTCAAAGATCAAATTGAGCGCGGACCGATAAATATGTCTGTTGACATGAGCACAATTGGCGGAAGCGCGGGCACAAGCAATTGCAAATCTCCGGTTGTAACATATAAGGGCTTAGACGAATTCAGGTGCCCGAACCCGAACGGAGGCGGACCCTGCTCTAATATAGCAAGCTTTGTTGAAAAACAAATTCAGGCGAATAATAAAACAATTACCGTAATTGACCAAAATAATTGGAAAAAATTAAACCTCCTCCAGCAATTAATATATTTCAAGGAGAAAATTGGTGATAATGAAATAAAAAAAGCAATCCAAAGAGATAAAGATGTTTTAGACAAAGCAAAAATCGCGCTTGGCAATTGCTACTCGGCTGTGTCTTATGTTGATCTCCTTAATGATTTTGAAAAAACAGACACGAATAATCGCGTAATTTTGACCAGAAAACCATTTTCCGACCCGGAAAACGGCAGCACAATAGACGTATCAAAATACTGCAACGGATTTAATTATAATAATTCAAGCTGTTTGAAGAAATGCAATGACATATGCCCCGATGCAAGCAATCAGGCGATACAAGCTTATGGAAATTGCGTGGGCTCATCGGGCCAAGACCTTTGCATAGAAAACGCTTACGGCTCAAGACCTTGCGTCTATGGGAACAATCCTTCCATGAACTTTGATAGTTGTATGAGTTCATGTCAGAACGACTGCTCTACTGGTTGCGCGACGAAATATCTGCCGTGCTCTGGAGAATATAATTTTTGCAAAAGCCAGTGTCAAAGCAACGGACAATGCGTTTTAGACAATGGCGCCAGCTGTTTATTCAACGCCAAAAATTTTGTTAACTGCGCCAGTCAAACCACTGACCAAGGAAATTTAAACCACTGCATAAATAATTCTTATTTGTGTAAAAACGGATCTGAAGAATACGCCGGATATCAAGATTGTGTTGACGTTTCATCTACAAATTGTCCCTCTATCACCAACCAACAAAATTGCAGAGACACAACCGGTTGCGTCTGGCGTGGGGAAAGCGCGGACAAAGCAGGATGTTTCCAAGATTCCAGGTCATCTTTCCTATACAGCAACCCACAATATCAAAAATGCCCAAACCCATACAGCTCTCCGCAACCAGGCACGACTTGCTACAGCCAAAAAAACCCAGGAGCTTTGTGCCAAGATTTATGCCCAGAAACCAAAAAATGCCCTGCTTCCTCTAATTGTCCGACTTGCCCGTGCGACAAAATACAGCAGTCGCTTAAATTTTCTGTTCCCAACATCTCTATTCCAGATAAAAATGACAAAAATTATAATGCGGGAAATGAAGGCTATACAATGTCAGAGCAAAGCATTTCGGCATATCAAATGGTTGGACCCCAATGTAACGAGTATTCTTATAATGACGACCCTCTGACATTTTACTGCCAGGACAATTCTTGGAACGACCCAAATAGGGAAAAAAATACAAAGCCACAGGGTACAGAAAGAATTATCGATTTAGGCAAAGAAGGGGAAATAGAAAAAGTGATTATACAAACAACAAAAGTGGGCCAAGCAAAAAATACTTCTCCTGTCCAAGATTATTGCAGGTGTGGCGCAAGATTTGAAACAGGAGATCCAATTTGCACAACCGGATGTCAATACAATCAGTTTTGGGTAATACCTCCTCCAGATCAGGGAGGCGGTATGTGGGATGGTTTTTATTATAACAACACCCCGGATAGTCCATCTAAATATACGACTGCCAGCATAATTGACAGCCTAAAATCAAGCATACAAATAGAAACCGCCAGCGCAGAATCTCCTTTGCTGGCTCAGCTCAACTTCGGCAATCCAAACAGCGGAGGCGGAGGGCTGACTATAGGGGGGCCTAGCACAGGGGCTGGAAGCAACACAACCGGAGGAGGAAAGAGTATTGCAAGCGGAAATATTAATTGCAGTTCAAGCAGCAGAAGCAGTTATAGCAACATTGGAGGGGTGACTAATGCCAGCAGCTCACATACCAGCACAGCTAACTGCGGAGTAAACGTTAATGGGCTTAGCCCGCAAGAGAATACCCTTTTAAATTATCTTATAAGTGGAAAAACAAGCGGAATAGCTGCCGATGCAGCAAGTGTTGCTGGCTCAAGCGCGAACACCAATGGGAGCACAACAGGAGGTGCCACTGGAAGCACAGGAGGAACTGTGGGCGGAGTTGGCGGCACCAGTCCTGGTCAGCTTTCTGGAAATGCCAGAGCTGATGCTCTGGCAGGGCTATTAGGAAATACAAGAGGCGGCACTGCCAGCGGAGGCGGCACCGGCACTGCCAGCGGAGGAGCGGCAGGTACTGGCACATTAAGCAGAACATATAGTGGAGGAGACAACAAGTGGTTTAAGTGGGGCCTTAGCGCCGGACCGAATATCAGTATCTCCAGCGATGTTACAAGTTCTCTTGCCAAATCTTTATTCGGAAATCTTTTTGGAAATCTGTTTGGTTCTCTTACCGGCTCGTTAATGTGCGGAGGCTCGCTTTGTGAATGTCTCTGCAACACTTTAAATACCGGCAGTGGCAGTAATTTTAGCAGTAGCACGGGGGGAATGGGCGGAGGAGGTAGCGATGGAATTTGGAACTGGGGCGCGAACAACGATGGAAGCTGGGATTTTAATAATCCAAGCACCGGGAGCAACTTTACTGTTGTGGGAGATAAGGGTGGCACGAATGGCGCTGGGGGTCAAAATGGCGTAGCCGGACCTATTGCCGGTGGAAACATAGGCAACGGAGTGGCGGGCGGAGGCGGAGGAAGCGGAGGCGGATATTGGGCCTGCACTTGTTCCGCTGTCCCATGCAAAGGAAGCCCTTGTCAGCAGGTTGTTGACTATCTTTCAGAACTGTGGAATAGTTTTAGACAGCTTAAACTTGATTTTATGACTTTCTACAATGAGGTTGTTGTAGAACCCAGAAGCGATATAATGAAAGAATTGACCTACTCGAGAAAAGCCACCAATGACTGCAGTTTGGTAAATAGCGCCTATGGGGTAAAAGCCAGACTTTTAAGCTGTACTAGGGTTGAAGACGAATTGATAGCCCCTATTAATAACGGCAAAATAAAATATAACAACGAAGAAATAGACGGCTATTGCTACGGAAAAGATCTTGGAAACCTTTTTGATCAATCCCTCACCGACAACTGGTTCTGCGCTCAAGAATGGAGTAAAAATTCAACAACAAAATAATTAAAAAATACTACAATGAAGAAAAAATATTTATTTTTTTCAACTTTACTCGTCTCGCTCTTTTTTACGAGCGCCAGTTATGCCCTCGCCCTAGAAGCAACCTACCCTAATATTCCCGGACTGCCAAGTATAAATGGGGCCAACACCGACATAGCTTCCTATGTCAGATATTTTTTCGGACTAGGAATTTATTTGGCAGGAATTCTAGCCTTAATATCTTTTACCATAGGCGCCATCGGGTTAATAAATCCTAATGTTGAGGCGCATAGCGATGCAAAAGACAGAATGAAGGGCGCTGTTTTGGGATTGGTTTTAACATTCTCTTCTTTTATAATTATAAACACCATAAACCCCAATCTTACAACTCCAACTGTTACCCAGCCTCCAACAGTTGTTATAGCTCCATACA
>JAPLYZ010000002.1 GCA_026395295.1 Candidatus Staskawiczbacteria bacterium | reverse complement strand
CACCTTTGCTATGTCTTTTTGTTCGTGACCTGCATTGAACATAGCTTCAATGCGGTCGCGTTCGAATTGGCTTAATTTTGGTTTCTTTTTCATCGGTTATCTTAACCGATTTTCAGTTGCGATTCAAAACGGAATTAGCGCTTCGGCCCTCTCCCGCGCAAGCGGGAGTAACTATTTAAGGAGCGCTATCAGCGCTTCTTTTATTTTTACAAACTCATCTTCTTTGATATCCCCTATTTTATTATGAATACCTGCTTTTTGTCCCATCCATTTTTTAAAATCTTTTTTCATTTTTTTATAAACTATCTATTACTTAAATCTACTCCTTTCACTCACCCATACATTGCTTCAATGGACTTTTTGTAGTGGTTTTCAATTGTTTTCCTGCGGAATTTTAAGGTGGCGGTAAGCTCTTCCTGCTCTTGCGAAAATTCTTGGGGCAAAAGTTTGAACTTTTTAACTTGCTCAAATTCGTGGAGCTCGGGGTTTATTTTTGTGTCAAGGCGTTTTTGGAAGATGTCCAAAAGCAAAGGGCTTTTTGCCAATTTATCGTGCGCCTGCAAAGGCAAGTTATTTTTTTTAAAATGTATCTCAACCTCTTGCCAGTCAGGAACAATTAAAGCCGAAATAAATTTTCGGTTGTTGCCAATAATTATTGCTTGCGAAATAAAACGGTCGTTGTTGAGCAAGCTTTCCACGCGCTCGGGCCAAACATTTTTCCCGCCCGAGGTTACAATCATTTCTTTTGCCCTGCCAATTACTGTTAAAAAACCCTGCTTGTCTATAAAGCCCAGGTCGCCGGTGCAAAGCCATCCTTCTTGGTCAAAAGACATTTTAGGCTCGCTTTCCGGCTGTTTTGCCAAGGGCTTGGCGCTAAAATATCCGCAGGAAACATTGGGCCCTTTTATTAAAATTTCTTTGCTGTCTGAAATTTTTACTTCCACACCAGGAATTATTTTGCCAACAGTTCCAAACTGGAAATCGTTTTCTCTGTTAACTGCAACCACCGGCGACGTTTCGGTGAGGCCATAGCCCTCAAGCACCAAAACTCCAATTTTGTAAAAAAACTTGGCAATGTTTTCGTTCAATGAAGCTCCCCCGGAAACAGACAAACGCAGTTTTCCGCCCAGCAACCCCTGAATTTTTCTAAAAACCAAAAAATTGGCGACTTTGTAGGAAAAAGTGTTTTTCTGGCGCCTTAACGCCCACTTAAAAATTTTCCGCTGGATTTTTGACCCGCTGTTTACTTTGTCCCAAATGGCGTCGTGAAATTTTTCAAAAACGCGTGGCACAGAAACCAGTATTGTTGGCCTGACTTCTTTTAAATTAGCCGAAAGCTGTTTCATGTTTTCGGCATAGGCTATGCTGGCTCCGTTTAGCAAGGGCATATAATAACCGGCCATTCTTTCAAAAACGTGCGACAATGGCAAAAAAGACAAAAACACATCGCTCTCTTTCACCGGAACCGCCTTGCCCACCGACTCAACGTTGCTCAAAAAATTCTTGTGCGACAAAACCACGCCCTTTGGCTTTCCTGTGGTGCCCGAGGTGTAAATAATTGAACAACAATCGCTGGCATTCAAAGACACTTTTTCAAATTTATTGTTTTGGTTTTGAGAAAGCAGAGCCTTCCAGCTGACAACTCCATTTTTCAGGGCATTTTTTTGCGAAGCGGTAAGCGATCCTAAAAAAATAATCTTTTTAAGCCGGCGCAAGCGCTTCCTGTCCAGTAAAATTTTGTTCAAAAAATCGCTGGTTGAAACAATCAAAACTTTGGCTTGCGAATGGTCTAGAATGTCGCAAAGAGCTTTTGGATTAAAACTTGTGTGCAGAGGCACCACAACAGCTCCAAGCGCCATGGTTGATAAGTCGCAAATCACCCACTCGGGCCTGTTTTCCGACAAAATTGCCACTTTGTCTCCCCTATTCACTCCAAGAGCAGAAAGGCACCCGGCAAAATTTTCAACTTTTTTAGCCAGTTCTTTGTAAGTGATTGGGAAATAAACACCCTCCTTTTTATATGAAAGGGCTGTTCTGTCGGAAAACTTTTTCGCAATTTCAAAAAAAGCTTCGGGAATAGAACTACTCATTATTTTTTATAAATTCGCAAATTTTTTCAAACAGCCCCTCGCACCCCTTTCCCATAATGTTGTGTTTGGTGCTGTTAAACCAAAAAATTTCTTTCTTCTGCGAACCTATGTTGTCAAAAATATAATTTGCGCTCTTGGGGTTTATTACCGGGTCCACGCTGGCCGAAGCTATTAGAATAGGAATTTTTATCTTTTCTAAATTGGGCTTTGTTTCTTCATCCAAAAACCTCATAAACTCTTTTACGCTTTTGATGGGCAAGACAGGATAAGAAACTTCGTCTATCATGTCTGTGTAGTCGGTTCTAAAAAGACGGACCGGTTTCTTATAGTATTTTACAAACCTGCCGTATGTTGCCAGCCTGAACTTTATAAAATTATGAAACCGCAAAAAAATTGCCCCGCCCAAAGTAACAATTCCCGCCGGTTCGTTGTTTAGTTCTTTTACCAGCCACAAGCCAAGGTTAGACCCGAAAGAATTTCCAACTATAAAAACTTTTTTAGAAATTCCTTTTAATTTTAAGTAGGCGTCCATTGCTGATTTTGTCCAATTCTCGGGCGAAGTTTTGGCAAAAACTTCCGGCGAAGTTCCATGCCCGGCCACAACAGGAGCTAAAATGTTAAACCCCTGCGCAGACAAATAAGCGCTCAATTCTTTGAACTGCCGTGGAGTGCTGGAAAAACCGTGGAGCATTAAAACTCCAATTTCTGAATTATTATTAATAAAAATTTGACTTGCTTCTTCCATTTCTTTATAGTCGCTATGATAATATCCATTATACCACTATTAAAACAAATAGAACACACCCGTGCACTGGTGCACGGGTGTAAAATGTCGCACAATAAGATTTACGCGAGCAATTGTTACGTCCGACGTAACAATTCTATTTTTTACTTCCCCATCTGGATAAATTGCTGTTGAAGTATTCCAATTAGCTGGGTGATGAGAGCTATGAGCTGTTGTTTGATTTGAACAATAACTTCGGCTCGGGTTGGCGCGACCACACCCGGTGTGGACGACGGCGTTGGAGTTTCAGTTGCTTGCGAACTGCTGTCTGATGTTGAACTGGTAGTAGAGTCAGATGTTGCACTGCTTGCTCCGCTAGATGCGCTTGCTCCACCACCTCCGCCACCGCCAAGTACCAAGGAAAAGTCAGCTATAATGGTGTGATTGGTGGTTACGTTGGTAAAGGGTAGGGGTCGTTGGCTGATATTGAGTATGTCTGACTTGCTCCATAGTTTAGAGTGGTTGTTCCTGCTGGGGTGATAGAACCATTGCTGTTTACTGTTGAGGCTGTGACTGTGAATGTGTCTATGGCAAAGGTGGCTGAGATGGTGTGGTCGGTGGTGACGTTTGTGAAGGTGTATGAGGATACTGCTCCGACTGAGATACTGTCGACGAGGACATCGGAGACATGGTAGTGAGCTGATGGGGTGAGGGTGAAGGTTTGAGAATCGCCATCGTTTACTGTGGTAGCTCCTGTGGGAGAGATGGTGCCGTTGGTGCCTGAGGTGGCTGTGATGGTGTGGGAGGTTACTATGGTGACGAGAGCGCCGGTTGTTGCGCTTAACTTAGTGGCGAAGGCGTCTTGAGCTGAAGTGGTATATGGTATTATTGGAGTTTCCCAAGTGATGGTGCTATATCCCCCAGCATAAACATTTCCACTGATATCAACAGCAATTGCATTGCCGGAATCTGTATCACTCCCTCCCAAGAAAGTGTTCCATACAAGAGCTCCTGCGGAAGTGAGCTTGGCTACGAAAGCGTCAGTACCTGAGGTATATAATCGCGTTGGAGATCCCCACGTGGCAGTACTATTTCCGGAGATATAAATGTTACTGCTGGCGTCTAATACAATTCCTGTGCCACCATCACTTCCAGCTCCTCCAAGAAATGTATTCCATGTCAAAGCGCCCGCACTATCTAATTTTGCAACAAAAATATCATTACTTGAGTTATATAATTGGAGCGGTGAACCCCATGTTGCATCACTATATCCTGTAACGTACACATTTGCACTAGTGTCTGTAGTAACCCCATAGCCATAATCATTTCCACTTCCACCCAGAAACGCAACCCATGCAACAGCCCCAGTACTGGTAGCAAGCTTAACTACCCAAGCGTCTTGATTGGCAGTGTACGCTCTGCTAATTGTTCCCCATACAGACGTTGAATTGCCGTAACCAACAATATAGACATTTCCGCTGGTATCTACCGCGACTCCTTTTCCATAATGATACATTCTAGTATTAGCGCCTAAAAAAGTGTTCCATAATAAATTTCCATTGTTATCAAATTTTGTCACAAAACCATCGCTCCATTGTCTATATGCCAGTATCGGCGAGCCCCATGTACTGCTTGTGCTTCCGACAACGTAAATATTTCCGTTTGTGTCTAAGGTGACTGCTGTAGTCTGCGGAAGGCTGGTACTACTCAAAAAGGTATTCCATGTGAGACCGCCCGTAGTGCCATCAAGTTTAGCGAGAAAGTAATTGTTTCCGCCTAACGGTACCACAATCGGTGAACCCCATGTTGCACCGCTTATTCCGGTAACATAAACATTCCCGCTGGTATCCACGGCAATTCCGTAACCGATTTCATAACTACCACCACCCAAAAAAGTATTCCAAATAAGATTACCTGCACTGTTAAGTTTGGCAACAAAAGCATCCGAGCCACCTCCTGAAAACGCTTGTAATGGCGAACCCCAAGTCGCACTGCTTTTCCCAGTTATATAAACATTTCCGATGTTATCCACGGCAATTCCGTAACCATAATCAGTTCCACTCCCTCCCAAAAAAGGATTCCACGTATAAGTGGTCGCGCTGGCGGGGGTGGCGAATCCAAATAGTCCAAGTATCAAAAAACCGAAGCAGAATATCAGCCCGAGGCTGACCCGCCTTGGGCGGGAAACTGCAACGGTTTTGGCAAGCGAATTAATCTGGGTTCCCGCTTTCGCGGGAATGACGAGAGAACGGGAGTTATTTACTCTCTCTCTCTCTCTCGGATTCGGACTTTAGTGGGCATGTTTTTTTATTCATATCTAAAATACTCGTAATTTATCAATTTCAATCGCTTGTTCTTCAGATAAAATTTTACTGCTCTTCAAAGCGACATTGTGAATTTCCAATACTTTCTTCTGCCGCTTGTCCTGATTATCCCCAACTGTTTTCTCATCTAAAAGGATGTTTAGTTTCTGCAATATCTCATCCTGCCCCGTCAAAATTTCATCCTTAAATTCAATAACATCGTCCTTTGTGGCAAAGGTTTCTTTTAATTTTTCTATATCATTATCGTCTAACATATTTTTATGATTCTTCAATTCTTTTATTATTTTTATCAATAAGTTTATGCTTTCTTAAAAATTTCAAAATTGGCTCTCCGCAATCGTCGCATAATTCAACTCTTATTCCCGTAAAAAATCCCCTGCCGGCAGTTACTGGAGATTCAAAAATTTCTTTCTTACAAAAATCACATTTTTTAATATCCATAAATCTATTATACTTTTATAAAAACTGCTGTCAATTTTGAGTATTGTATAATACAGAAAGACCCTCAAATGATGTTCTGTTTCCAATACAGAAGGACCCTGAAATTAAGGCTTGAAAATGTTAAAAAAGATGGCAGGATTGGAGCATGATAATCAACATGCAAGACGACGATGTCGTT
>JAPLYZ010000012.1 GCA_026395295.1 Candidatus Staskawiczbacteria bacterium | reverse complement strand
AGTATTGTATAATACAGAAAGACCCTCAAATGATGTTCTGTTTCCAATACAGAAGGACCCTGAAATTAAGGCTTGAAAATGTTAAAAAAGATGGCAGGATTGGAGCATGATAATCAACATGCAAGACGACGATGTCGTTTCAATCGATCAGGTAAAAGAGTTTTTAAAATTAAACAGCGAAGCCACAATGTTTCTCGCAGAAAACAAGGCCGAGAGAAACTTATGGATTGAAAACGTTTTAAACAAGTTCGGGTATTTCTCATGCAGAAAAAAAGATAAGACAATTGTTAAGAAATATATCGCGAGGATGACCGGCTTATCTGAAACACAGACAAAGAAACTGGTTTCAAAGAAAAAGAAGTTCGGAAAGATAATCGTTGCCTATTCAAACTGCCGGCGGTTTCCGACAAAGTATGACGCCTCAGATATTGCCCTGCTGATAAGAACAGACAATCTGCACGGACGGCTTTCCGGGTTGGCAACCAAAGGAATACTTGTCCGCGAATACAATACATTCAGCAAACAGGATTACAGGAACATCAGCAATGTTTCCGCTTCCCACATTTACAATTTGCGCGCGACAAGGCAATATGTTTCACATAGCGTGACTGTCAAGAAAACCAACCCTGTAAAGATTCTAATTGGCAGAAGAACAAAGCCCGAGAACAATGGTCTGCCCGGATTCCTGCGGGTGGATACGGTTCACCAAGGGGATTTGGACAAGGAAAAAGGAATTTATCACATTAACATTGTTGACGAAGTCACTCAGTGGGAAATCATCGGATGCGTTGAGAGAATCTCAGAAGAATATCTTTTGCCGCTATTAGAAGACTTGTTAAGTCAGTTTCCTTTTTCAATAATCAATTTCCATTCCGACAACGGTTCCGAATACATCAACAAGGTGGTGGCTGAATTGTTGAACAAACTATTGATTTCGCAGACCAAATCGAGACCCCGACATTCAAACGACAATGGTTTGGTTGAGGGCAAGAACAACTTTATCATCAGGAAACATATCGGATACAGATTTATTGCCAAGGGATATGCCAAACACTTCAATGAATTTTACAAAAGTTGCTTTAACGATTACCTTAATTTTCACAGGCCGTGCGGATATCCAACAATCACAACCGACAAACGCGGAAAAGAGAAAAAGATTTACAAAACATATCTGACGCCATATGCAAAATTAAAATCACTGAAAAACGCAAAACAATATTTAAAACCCAATGTCACTTTTACAGATTTAGACAAGATAGCTCTTTCATCCTCCGACAACGAATTCGCCGGGTTTATGCAAAAAGAAAAAGAGAAATTATTCAATAATTTTAAAGGTCAAAAGCTCCAATTCCCGACAACCTTTTCCAACAAAGTCATGTCCGAGATTTCAGGATCCTTTCTTGATTAGAAAATACTCCCATGCCTCTGAATGAAATCAAATATCGGGAACTGGGCTGGCAAGCGCTCAATCACGTAAGTAAATGATCTCATCGAACGCATGAGCTTGCGCCAGCCATGACCGGTGATGTTAACAGCATAGTGAATATCTATGCCGGCATTGAGGCAATCCTCCACAAGCCCGACATAGATGTGCGTCGGAGAAAGCAAAGCCTGTCCATAAGTACCACCACTCAATTCCGTGTTGTACCCGTTTGGCAATTTATCGGCAATCCTCCGCGCAAGGGTGAGTCCATTGGCATGAATACCAGAACTCTGAACAAGAATAATTGCATCGCCAGGCTTGATATTTCCTCTAATCAGCCGATTTTTAGGCTTCACAATACCCATCGCCGAACCGGAAAGAACAACTGTGCCCGGCGCCACGATGTCTTTAAGTGTTGGTGTTTCGCCCCCGCCCCAGACGCATCGAGCCAAATCACAGGCCCCTCTCCAACCAGCAACAAGGTCGTGGCAACGCTCTTCATCTTCGAACCAATTGGAATCGCCAACCGCAAGGTGCATCGCCACCGAAAGCGGTAAAGCGCCGAGCGTAATCATGTCATTGACTATCATTGCCACTGCATCCTGGGCTATTTGGTCGTAGTACGACTTTCCCGTAAGCTTGTACATTGCGTCAGCGACGAGGTTCTTTGTGCCGAGACCTTCTTCAACGTGCGCTAAATAGCTGTCCTGCGTCTCAATAAGGTAAACGCTGTCTCCGCGACTATCTCTGCGCTCATGGAATTCCCCGCCGTTCAGCCGAGCGATATTGCCCGAGGTTTCACGCCCGGCCAATTGCGCCATGCGCTTGAATGGATCCATGGCTTCGTAATCAACGCCAACATCAGCATAAGTCATTGTCTTGCTTTTCATAATTTCGGAAGTTAAGTTTTTTAGGTGCTAATGTGATATTATCAACTAACAAGAAATTGTCAAATTTTTTGGCAAGCTCAAAACAAAAAAAAGAAGCTAGGTCTGACCTAGCTCTGCGGTTTTTAGTAGAACCGCATACTTGTTTAATTCTTCTGCTGGGCGCGGAGGGCGTCCAGTAATTTCTCGCACTTGTCGCAGACGTAAACCAGCGTCGGCTCCCCTTCCATTAGGGACCTTTCCGCCTGTTTAGTATCTAGCACTATGCCTTCGGGCATTTCTTCAACAAGAACAGGCTCTTTCTTTCCGCACCCTTACGCACGCAACCTCCTGCATGTTTTGTTCAGTGTTCATAACAGCCCAATCCCGTGCTTTAAACACCGAAGCGCGCTGTTGTGAACACTCTCTTTTAAAGAACCTACCCTATTATTAATTATACCATATATCAACATACGCTGTCAAGCTTTTTGCGATAGAAATACCCAACCAAAAACCGCCCAAAGGCGGCTCTTGTAATTATTAACGTTTTGCCCATCCAAGTTCCCCTTCTGTCATTTTTATTCCTCAATTAACTTTTCTTCCTTCGTCGCCTGTTTCCACTCTCTTCGTGTAAATATTTCTACAAGGATAATGGCGACCCCCACAGTAACCCATTTTAATAATTCTAACACATCATCTGTGTTATATATTATCCATCCAAAAAATAACAAACCAACCCAGTAAAATATTCTAACTTTAGTTGTAGGCTTCATAATTTTTATTTTTAATTACTTTATTTATTATTTGGGTAAATCGATTAAATTTCTTTTGATTACTTCTTGTATGTGCGCGATTACCTTTTCCCGAGAACGTGGCTTGCTGCTTGCGACATCTTTTGCAAATTTATACAAAGCTTCGTTGGAAATGCCAAGCCATTTATCATTTTTCCCCAAAAAATGAAACAAAGTCATAATTGCAATTCTTTTATTGCCATTCTGGAAGGGATGATTTTTGATCATTAAATAAAATAAAATACTCGCCTTCCCAACTAACCCTCTATACAAATCTTTCCTGCTAAATTGCATAAATGGCTGGTTTATACAACTTTCCAAGATATTCGGGAATCTAGTGCCAAAATCTGGAATCGGCTCATTCCAAGTCATTAACTTCTCTGCAAGTCTAAATGCAATAAACTCGATTTCTGCTACATTTATTGATTTTGGTCTCATTCTTATTCTTTACCAAGTTTTCTAAATGTTTGCTCGTATTCCCCAATTGCCCTATCTATTGTCTTTTCAATTTCCGCCTTTTTTTCTATTCCAAGAGTGCTACCCATTTTTTCTACAATGCTGGAATGTGGAACAACATAATTACGACCGACTTTTTCGGCTTTCATTTTCCCGTTTTTTATCCAAATAAAAATTGTCTTACGACTAACCTTAAATATGTTCGCAACCTCTGTTGTTGAGTAATATTCTTTATTCATATTTGTATGGTAACATATGTTACCATATGAAGTAAATACCCCAACCTGTGGATAAAAACCAAAAACCGCCCAAAGGCGGCTCTTGTAATTATTAACGTTTTGCCCACTGTGGTGGTATAAAGTACCACTTTGGGACGAAAGACGCGCTGTAGAACGGTTAAATGCTTACGATTTTGGCAGTTTGGCGATAAAATTACCTCTTTGAACTTTCAAATATCTATTTTGTTTCCTTAACTTCTTTTAAGATATTCCACAATTCCCGGGCTACTCTTGCGACTCTGACCAGTTGTTCATCTTTACGATAAAGCCGACGAAGTTTTTGAGCTTCAATCTTTTTGTAGATAGGTTTTTTAAGATTATCTTTTTTCATACAATTTTAATTTTATCATATCAAAGAAGCGTGTCAAGCCCACCTAACATTTTGAGGGTGTGGATAACTTTTTTACCAGACTTCTGCCGTCTCCCGAATTATATTTTTAAACTTCGAAGTGAGGTTGTTAAATATATTCTGGTGAACGTCTTTGACTTTTGTTTTCTGATATTTCAGATAACTCTTTAATGTCGTGCGCGGAGAACGATGTCTGCATAAAACCTGCACTTCTTTTATGTTGGCTCCCTGCTCCATTAAATAAGTTGCAAACCCTGTCCTGAATGCTTTGTGTGAAATCTTTTTTGTAATCCTGAATGCTTTTCTGTAAGCCAGCAATCGTTTGTTTGACATACTCCTTTTAAGTCGCACAATGTCGCCAAAATATACAATGAATAATGCCGGACAATTATCGCCTCTTTTTGCCAGCCATTCTTTCAGCCACCCCTCCATACGCTCTGAAATGAAAACCCGTGTCCCCTCTCCCCCTTTGAATGTTTTGACCTTTATTTCTTTCTCTTTGAAATTTATGTCGTCTATATTTATTGCCAATGCCTCTCCTATTCTACAACCGGTTGACCATAACAATTCATACAAACATCTGTCTCTTAATCCGTAAAAGTCCAACGGGATTTTATTCATAAAGTCCTCAAACTCTTCGGGCAATAAATAATCCTGCTCGCGCTCAATAACTGACGGCACCAATATGTCTTGAAAACGAAAAGGCAGTTTCTCGCCTTTATCATTAAGATACTGGCAAAACTGCCTGAATGTGCTGACCGCTCTTTGTTCTCCCCAATAACCGTGTTGTCGACCCAACTCCATAATATCAACACGATCTATAACTCTTAACTGGCTGAGTTTTTTCTCAGCAATGCACGATAAGGTTTCAGAAATGAAACGCCTATACTCTGTGATAGTATGCTGGGCGCATCCCTGTTTTACCTTGTACTGAACGAACGGTTCAAACTGTTCTTTTACTTTCATAGAAAGCAAAACCCGGGACACTACTCCCGGGTATAATGCTCGTTCCAGCCGATTGCTCGGTTGGGCGTAAACCACACGTGTGGTTGCAGGATTGCTCCTGCATTTTTTATTATACCACGTTGGTAGTGTCAGGCAAGATTTTTCTCGCCTTGTCCTTTCGGACACAACGTGTTATTAATTATTTTTTAATTTTGTGGTTTCACATTATTCCTTTCAAAAACCCTTGTCAATTTCTTAAAAAAAGTTACCATTAAAGCAATACTATATTATTAAAATTTAAATAACATATATGGAGGAAAAAACAAAACACATATTTAAGTGGGCAATATCAATATTACTGTTTACTGCAGTAGTATTTTTAACAAATTTATTTTTAAATTTTATAATGAATATAATAAATAATTGCGAGAATAATCGCTGGATTGATTGTTCCCAAGTTAACCAGTCATTATTTTGGATGATGTTTTTATACTTTTTCTTTTATGCTGTGGCTGTTTTCGTAGGATTGCAGATAGTACTCGAATTTATGGGAAAAACCTATTATAAAAACACATTTATTGTCCTGTTGATATGGCAGACGATAATTTTAATAGAAATATCCGCTCCTTTTGTTTATTTTATTTCGACAATTTTATCTTTTGGATATGTCGGATACCGGATATTCTATAAAAAATCATTGACGGACAGTTGGAACGAAACTTTATAATAAAAGACGCTTTCTTCGTTGACAGAAAAACACTCTTGTTATAAAATCAATATAAAAGAGAAATTGAGCTCGGCCGGCGTATATCCAAATTCAGGACGCCGGTCTTTTTTTTGGTGTTTTATTTCTGCACCGGATTTATTAAACCCAGTCCAACTCCTATTTTTCTTGCTATACCCCACACAACCATAATCGCGGCGGTCAGCTGAGCTATTAAATTTACCAAGTTAATCAACCCATCGCCCAGCGCGGTTATATCTGCCTGTCCCAAATTTAAATGAGTTAAGCCGGCAATCGTTATCACGATTGGCACAATCGCAACTATAACTCCTTTTACAGTCAGCGATATTTTCTCGGGGTCTACGCTACTTGTTAAAAATTTTGGCATTGTCATTTTATTCGCAATCTCTGCGGCAAATTAAACCTACTCCTATAACACATAGGATGAGGAGACAAAATACCCCAGAAATTATTATTGCTATTGTATGGTCTGTCATTATTTTTTAGGTTGCAAAATCAAAGTATAATCCCCTATTTTAACCAACCCTTGTGCCTGAACCGCCTGAATCACTTGTTGCAGGGCCGTGTTGTATCCTTTCTGCATTAAGGAATTTTGCAAGTTCAACCAGCCGAAATAATATACATTGCCGGCGATTGAAGCTACGATTGCTAAAACTGCTAAAACTATCAAAATGCTTCTTATAATTTTGTTCATTGGAATAATTTATTTAATTGTAATATAGTCAACGGTCCCACGTTTCCCGTGGTTGTTATCCCGTAGCGACCTTGAAAATTTTTAACTGCGTCAATCGTAATCTGTCCATATAATCCGGTGCTTGCCTGTGTTTTTGCCATACAGCCTAACCACTTCAAGCAATCCTGCAAAATCTTTACTTCATCGCTGTTGTACCCGGGCAACAAATTAACAGTGAATGTATGTTTTGGCTTATTGTTCTGATCTGGCAAAAGAGTTGTCGGAATATCTTGGACAACCGCCCAGCATTCATAAGGAAGAAATTCTGACCCAAAATCAAAATCTCCATTACTTCCCCACCCGGCGCCAAAACTATTCTGTCCCCGGATAAATTCTTTTGTAAAAGCCTTTCCAACTGTCGCGTGTCCGCCAGATACTTTACTCCCGGACGGAATTTTTATCGGAGACGCATTCCAACTTCCGCCAGTATAAACCCTAAAACCCATAAGAACAGTCCCCCATTTCCATATAGCCCGCTTTATAGCGTCAAAATTGGGTTCTACCTGCACATATCCTGCTATTTTGTAGTTTCCTGCGTCTTCCTCCTTTCCGCCCACTGGCTTGGCTCCCTTATTCTTTAAGACCGATAATACAGCTCTAAAGTAAGTCCCCTGCGTTCCTGCCGGCAATCCGTCAATCTTCTTGCATTCGTCATATAACCATTGGCCGTCAAATTCTACGGCTATTTCCTGCCTTCGTTTTTCGTATTCGTTTATTGTGGCCCCGCTTTCTCCAACGCAAATAGGAAGCAAACCTTGATTCTTTTGCGTCAAAACATAAGGGCAAGATACGTTGTCCGGTGTTGGATTTTCCGCCGTGCTTACATCGCCTAAAATATCTGATGCTTTAACATCCCTAAAATCTGGAGGACTGGAAATAAATCCGTCTGGTATTGGGGTTTCTTCAACTTTGCCCATTAGATATTTTATTAAATTTTTGAACCACATATTTTTATTGTTTAATTGTAATTGCTTATAATTGCTTCTAATTTTTTTATTATCAATCCCCTCTGATAATAAAATTGCTTCTAAAAATGTTGAGAACTGATAACCCGCAGTTCTCATACGGGAGATAATCCACCTCCTTTCCGAACTACTAAGTAATTCTTAGTAGTCTATCCCATCACTCTGATGGGTATTCCAGTTTTTACCGAATGCCTGTATGCAAGATGAACCTGTTGTGCAATGCAGATGGCATTACGTTCCTCGCGTTTTGCCTTTTCGGCAAAGTTTGTTCTGCACTTTCCTGAACACCAGCAGAGTGTTGTGCCTTGCGATGATGCTTGTCCATTCGCGAACCACGCTCTTGGAAAAAATGCACCACAGGTTGAGCATTTTGGTTGGGTTTACAGTATTGTGTATTCATTCATTTCTTTCTTTTTTGGTTTATTTGTTATCTAACTTTCTCAAAGAGCTATTTTTTCATTGATTGCAATAAAGCAATAATCTGTTTTTGCAAATCAGTCATTGTGTTATTTTGAATCACTTGCTGGTTCTGCAAATCTTTTATGCTCTCCTCAATATCCTGAATGTGAACTTCGTGATTGGTATTTATGTTCGTAATGTTTGTCTGAATGACTGCAATATCTTTCTGCATACCAAAAAGGAAAGCCATAATTATAACCAAAGGGGTAAGTGTGGCTATTAGGAATGTGATTTTAGTTTCATACCACTTTTCAATTTTGGTTTCTTGTTCCATTATTTTGGTGTAGTGTCGTTTAATTGTTCCTCTGGCAATTTCTCGTCTGGAGTTGGTTCAACCTTTGGCAACTCAATCTTCACTCCAAGTTCCTCTGCTTGCGACATCTCATCTTGCAATGCGTCCCTCTCTGCATATTTAATCGCAAGCGAAGCGTCTACTGGTTTCAAGTAATTTGCTCTCTCAATTTCCATAACTTCTATTTGTTTCAAAACTGTATTTAATTGAGTTCTAACTTCCGATAAAGAGATAGTTTCCTCTGTCCTCTGCTCGGGGATAACTTTCTCGGGGATTATTCTCACTCTTTTAATTTCTGTATCACTAACTTTTAAAATTGTTGTTTCCATAGTTTTTTTGTTATTTAATAATTAAAGTGCCTCAATAGAAATATGGGCACTGTAAGCCATACTTGTTGCTCCTACACTTGTATATCCGATTGCATACTGTATTGCCACGCCAGCCTTCGCGTAAATTGTTGCTGAACCTTGTGATTGAGTAGTTGTTGTATTCCCCACATTACCTGTCGCTGGCACTATCACAGCCCCTGCTTGGTCAGTAAGTAAAGGCACAATGCTTTGAGCCACACTTCCGTCTGGCTCGGTGTAAGTTATTACTACACCAGTAGTACCTCCCAGAATTGAAGAGGTTGAGGCGGCGGTTGTTACTTGCAATGCTATATTTACTTTGAATAATCTACTTGCCCCTGGCGTATGAATTGTTGTTGCTGTCTTGGTGGCAGTTTGTCCTGTTAAGTTTGCAACTGCTACCACTCCAACAATCTTTTTTCTTATGGTTGAATTAGTTTGTGTGAAATATAAGTCATCTGTCAAAAATTCTGTTGCTCCAGCTTCGGGTGTTGTAAGTAATGTTCCTGATGTAAATTTCAAAGGAGCTGTGTTTGCCGTTGCTGTTCCTGCGGGTAAGTGTATCCTTGCTGTATCATCCGCTCCTCCAATAACAAGATTTTGATTTTTTGTTATTCTTGTTGCTTCGGTGAGGGTGTTTGTGGCGGTGTTGTCTAATTGTTTGACTGAAACCTCGAATTGATACCAGTTTGATGTGCTAGTCCATGACCAAGTATCTGTGACAGTAGAAGCACCCGCTTGTGTACTTGCTACTGACGGAGTCGTTCCGCTTCCAAGCCGTTGAGTCTGCGAACCACCTGGAGCCGCTGCCGTGTGTCCTTGTTGAAGATAATTAAAACTCAAAACCAAGTCATTTGTTGCACTTGAAACTGCTACTGATGATGAAGTCCCATTCCCGTTATTGTATGCTGTCCCGCGAATTGGTGCGGTTTGATTTACATTATCAAGAATAATTGCTTGTATAGAATGAACTCCACCATTGACTGTAATTGTGTTACTTGCGACTAGGGGATTAACAAGATAATAAACTCTAAAAGGACTATTTGTCGCATATAAAGTCATTGTTTGTGTATTGTAAGTAATAGAACTTGGAGCACTATCACTATATATCCATACAATTAAGACAGAATTTGCACCCCCGGGATTTGTAATACTAAGTGTGTTCCCAATATCATAAACAGATTGTGCTGAATTTGCATAAGCAACTGCTGTTGCGTTTGTTACCGGAGCTGTCCTAAATATAAAATCACCTCCACCACCTAGACCTGTCCCTACACTCCCGTCAAAAGTTATATTCGTACCTGCTACTGAAACTCCCGAAGCTACTGCTCCACGAATAGTCGTTGCGGAAGGTGTTGCTCCGTCACCTGCTCCCAATATCATTGCTGTTGAAACTGGTATTTTTATCGTTCCATAAAAAGTAGAAGATAAATCTGTGCCAGATAAGTGGGCGATATTAGTTTCTCCACCCACTCCATTTGTCCTTAAATCAATATCTCCAGTAGCAGTGTTTGAAGCGAAAATAAAGTTACCAGAACTATCACCTCTAAAGTATCCTTTCAATACTCCATTTATTCCAAGTCCAAAGACTGTCTGATTTCCACCTGAAGGATTATCTATAAAAACAGCGGGTGTAAGTGTTGTGTTCGCTGTCTTATATCCTGTTGTAAGTGGATATGTTGGAGCGTATCCGTTTAACCCAATAAATCCGCCTGTAGATATTTCAATTGATGTTGTATCTAAATTCCCTATCTTAATTTTATCAGCATAGTGAGCCATTAAAGTGACTGTCGGGTCACCTAATAAGTCACCATTTTCTATGTAAAACTTTTCTATTCCATCTCCGTCCCAAAGTGAAAATCGGCTTTTTATAACATTTCCATTATTTCCTACCTGTAAATATGAAGTGTTATTTATTACATAGTCGGTTACGAATTGAAGCGCCGTATCTTGTGCCAGTGTGGCTGTAGGGTTGATAAAAAGAAGATTGGTGGCTACGCCAGAGGTTACAGGGTCGCCGATGGACATACCACCGCCACCACCAGGAATAGTTACAATCGTGTCATTTGAAGTTCCTCCGCCGTCAGTTACAGTTACTCCAGCACCGACAAAATTAAGTTTTGCTCGTTGAGTGAGAGATGTGCCTTCGTCTTGAATGATATGACCACCACCGGTAGCAGTCTGCCAACTCGCCGGATAGTTAACTCCGTTGGCTGTCAAAACTTTACCAGTGGTTGCTGTGCCAGTCCCTAATTGATATGGGGCGAAGACTGTAACTGCGTATGCGTTTATCGCAAGCGACAGTCCCATCACAATTCCTATAATTGTTTTCGTTATTTTTCTCATTAGAAGCGGTAATCAGCCAACAGTATTGAGCCGGTCATAGGCGCAGTCACCATTGAAATTGAATTACCTGTTAATGTATAATCGACTCCACCAGCCGTCATCCTCTGGCCGTTCACATATAATTTTAACGAGCCGGTAATAGGAGTATGGGCTAATGTATAAATTTGATTCGCTCCGTCTATGTCGCCTGTCGGAGTTTCATCATCTACAATATTTGTTGTGGTCCCTGTTGAGATAATTTTCGTGCCATCGGCATTCTCCGTGATAGTCACACCACTTCCGGCTTTCACTGTATCTCCACCTCCACGAAAGTACTTCGCCACAGGAGGATTATTTATCAAATTTTTGATCTCATTCAGTAATTTTGAATCAAGGTGGCTTTCCAGCGTGTGTTTTTCCTTGTGATGGTCATCCGGGCCAACTCCCTGCAAATCCTTATGCCAAATTTTAAGACTAGCAATTTTTGTGTTGATATAATTGGTTAAATTCTCCCTAACCGACATTACATTTTTGAAAAGTAAGGCAATATCTCCCCTTGCTTTTGTGTCCTCGGTAATCTTGGTAAATAGATCGGGCGGAATATTTTTAATTTTTTCCCATTTAATAGAACGGATCCCAATTTCTTCAATTTTATTTTCTAATTCCTGTTGTTTTTTGTTATCGCGAGATAATGCATTGTCTATTTTTAAAGATAATTCACTCATCAATTCTGCCTTGTTTTTTTCCCAAAACAATTTAAACTCTTCTGTGGTGTATTGCTCCAAATCAATGCCGAGTTTCGACAAAACTTTCTTATAAATAACGGAAACCAACGCCTTGCCCCTTTTAGAGACCGGGTCTATGCCGGACGCCTGAACCTTTGTTTCGGCTTCTTTTAAGATAATCTCAAAGATATTCTTAAAAGAATCCATCATCATTTTATTTATTTTGTCCATATATTTTTTGTCGCCTTTTAAAAGCGCGCCGTCTAATTTAATTTTTTACGAACCCACCAGCAGAATATATAGCCAATCGGCCAAAGCCATATAAACTGCCACATCACCCAAAGCAACAAGTACCCAATCAAATAAGCAAGGAAGAGCAGAGGGATAGCAGTGAAAAACCACTTAATCATAGTTTGTTGATTGAGTTAATTATTTTGTTTCTGAAAATCTGCAATGTCTTTGGTTGTTTGTCCGGGTTAAGCGTTCCGTAGGTCTGAATCAAATTATCAATGGCTTTCAGTTTGGCTTTTTGCACAATCATTGCTGAAATCTCTTTGTTACTTAAAACCGTTCTCTTGTTTTTGTAATCGCTGTAAAGTTGGTTATTCTTGTCTCTCAAATCGTAGTAGGTCTGCAATTTTCGGCCCGAATCAAAATAATAATCTTGGTTCATTGAGCTGAAAGGATTGTAGTTTTGTATCTTGCCGGTTACCATTCCCGAAGCTCTGCCCACATATCCGGTCAATAAATAATCAATCTTAATCGGAGAAAGTTTAAATGTCTGGCCGAGCCACTTTGCCACAGGCGAAGTCGCTGGTGTAAATCTGTTCTCCGGTTGCTTTGCCGTCTGTGATTGGCTCTCGAGAGGCATAACTTTTGGATAGTCTTTAACATTGGCGATTGTCTCAAATGCCGGCTTGATAAATTGAGGAACCCAATTTAAGAACATTCTGATCGGCTGTGTTATATTCAACTGCTGTGGAAGCCAAGCTGTGCCAGCATTCACATACTCTCCTGCGGTGTAATTTGCGTTCGCCATTCTGTCCATAATCGTCATATTTATAATCGTGCCGATAAAAACCATTTCTTGCGGAACCCTTATTTTAATCAAACTCTTGCCGTTCGGATTCGGCAGATAAATGTATCTTGAAAGGTCATCGGGGTTTAAGTCCGTGTATAATTGCTTTTGCTCTTCGGTTGCCGCACTGAAAGTATATAGCATTCCGGCAATGGCGGCGGCAATGGTCGCTAACATAACGAATAAATATCTCTTTCTGCCCTCCGGTGTTTCCAATGTTTCCAACTCTTGAGCCAAAACCTGAAAAGAAGCATTGGCGAAAGGAATGGATTTAATCCACGTCTTCCAAAATCTGCCTCCTCCCCAACTCCCAATGTGGTGAAACGGAGCCGAAACCCTGCCTGCTTCTTCCAAAGCAACAATAGACGGCTTGCCAGCAAGCCTCGACTTAATATATTCCGTCATTCTTGTTGAGAGTTCAGAGTATTGAGACGGCACAGCCAGCAAACTGAAACCTCCATTGACGAGGTCAAGCATTTTTAAAACTCCTTTTCTATTTTTTTGTATAATGTCAAACAATTCATTCGGCGAAGCGTCCTGATGTCCGGCAAAGGTTTGTCGTTCGCCTCCGGCAATCATATATTCCAAAGCGTAAGTGTGTTCTATATTGCGCGGATTGAGTGCCTTTTCCAATTTCGTGAGTTGGTCGTACACTGGTAGATATTTATTTCTTGTCTGTGCTGTTGCAGATGATTGGTCAACCGTCCAGTTTGCAATAGCGAAAGGAGTATATAGTCCGGTTGTTCCTTTAACGAAAATCCTATTTACGGACACAACCAACTTTTCAAATATGTTGATATTTTGGAAAGTCAAAACCTCGTCCACAACTCTTTTAATTTGTTCGTCAACCAAAATCGGGCTTCGTTTATAATCTTTGCGAGCCATTATAATATTGCTGTCTTTTTCCTGAGGGAAATGCAAAGCTCCGTCCACATCGGGAATAACCTTTAATTGCAACCTTTGCATTAACTCCGGGAACTTCTCGGCTACATCTCCAATTTTGTTATAGACAATTTGTTTTAATCCTTTGCGCGTAATTTCAGCGTGGTTCATCATACCGGAATAGACAGGGTGCAATATAGCCCTCTCTGATCCCTTTCTGTGCATTAAGGAAGATGCTTTAACCCCTCCCGGACGTTTTGCCATTACCACACCCCCTTCCTCTCCTGCTATTTCGTCGTAGAACGCGCGTTTCATAGAGGCATAGCCCACCTTATCAGTTAAGTTGGAGTATTCCTCGTCATTTAATAATTGAATGAATGGCTGGTGCAAAAACGCCAAGTCCGCTTTTGTCAGCGTGTCGTGCATTTGTTCCAGTTCAGTAAATTTATCTTGTCCGGCCAAATAAGCATCGGTTACTTCCTGCTCTGTAAAGCCGTTGTTTTCCAAAACTTTTGCTTCTTTTGCATATTTATCCTGCAACAAAGCCAACTGGTCTGCGGCGGTTATGCCAGTGTCAGATATTATTTTGGTTAAGTCGTCGCCGTTTTCTTGCTGTTTTTCCAGCGCGTCGATTTCTTGTTTTATTCTTTTGAGTTCCTGATAATTGTAGTACTGGTCTCTTGCGATTAAATAATTTCCAAAAGGCACATCTACTTTGTCCTTTCGCATTTTATCGACAAGAGTTTTCCAGTTAAAATCAAACATCTTTGTAATCACGCCGTCTTTCCAAGCCCAATATCCTTTCTTTCCCATAAGGTTGTTTGTGATTATAGCGTTGGAATTGTTGTACTGGGTAAGCCACAAATCCGGAGCGTTGGCTGTAAAGTGCGTGCCGGACTTCTTTGACAAAACCTCAATCGGATAAATGTTGTGGAAAATAAAGGTCTTAATCTTTTCATAGAGATTTAAAAAACTCTCTTTATTTACATTGACCTTGTCGTTTATAATTCTTGCTCCGATTTTATCCAACGGACTTAATTTTTGGTATCTCCCAATGATTCCTTTGACATCTTTTATAATGTCTCCAATCACCGGTTCATAGAAAGAACCGTCCGGAGTTAAAAACTCTCTGACAAGGTTTGGAAATTCTCCCGAAATCATTGTCGGCTGTTCAATGTATTTTTCCAGCAAGGTTGCAAAACCCTCAAGCATTCTCTTGCTTAATTTGTGAGATTTTTTGGCTGTCGGATAATACTTATTGTATAAATCCGTCATTTCCTTTCTTAATTTTGCTGTGGTCTTTTCATACACCGGTCTGCCGCTTCTGCTCACTCCCTGAACTCCCATAATCTGATCTGAAATCTTAAACGCCTTATCTAAAAAGTGTGTTATTTCGTGGGTTGCCACAGACAAAGCATTCATTCCCGTTACTCTGATGTTGCCTGACTGGTATAACACGCCTGCGGCTCCACGCGGAAGATAACTTTCACCGATAGATTGAGCGTATTTTTGAATCAACGCCTTAACCTCGTCATAGATTTTCAATTTGTCTGCCTCGTCCGGAGAAGTTATCTGCTCGAAGTTCCCTATTTTACTGCCACCGGCAGAAGCCAAACCAGCCGGACTTCTCTTAACATTGGCCGGGGCTTCGTTCTTTATAAAGAATGTTTTATTTTGCTCTGCCAAATTACCCCTAATCTGTTTATAATCATTACCGGTGGTTGTAATTTCCTGAACCCTTGCTGTTTCCTGCTTGACTGCCGCATCTTCTTTGGTTTTGAAATCTTTATTTAATGCGTCCAAACTCTTCTGTCCGTTTGCGACATTATTTTCTAAACTCTTGAGCTGGTTTAAATCAATCAGTCCTTTATCCTCAACATCTTTTTTAACGGCTTCGTAGTCTTTTTGTTTTTTGGCATAGGCGGATTCGGCCTCTGCAATTCTCTTTGACCAGTATTCGTCTTTTTCTCCTTTTGCCCATTCTGTATATTGAACGACATTTTGTCTTGCACTGTCCAAATCCTCTTGAGCGTTTAAAAGTTTGTCGGCTTTTCTCGAATAAAATCCCAAATTGGATTTTGCCTCGTTTAATGTTCTTTCTCTTGTCCTCTGTTCCATAGATTTTTCTATGGCAACTCTCATTACCGGACTGCTGATTAAATCCATTTTCAATTCGTCAAAGTCGATGTCTCCTACATCAAGATAATCCCCTTTGAATTTCAAGGAGTTTTCGTAGCGGTTCTGTTTCGTTTCCAATTTCTGCGACTGGAAAACGTCAACGCTGTTTTCTATAAAGACATTGTGAACCCTGATATTTTTCCATTCGTTGCCCTGCCTCCAAATCCTGCCCGTTACCTGCTTTAATTCAGTGAAGTTCCACGGCAATGCCATAATATATAAATCAGTGGACTTGCGTTGCAGATTAACTCCCTCCTGAATTGCATCAGAGCCTATAAGAACCTTTACCTTGCCCTCGTTAAATCGGTCTTGGATAACCACTCTTTCGTCTCCCTTAACCGATCCGGTTATAATACCGACTTGGTCTGCCTTAAAACCGCCTTTCTGAACAAGGTAATCTTTAATCATCGGCAGATATTCCACGCCGATTGGAGAATAAATGACTTGGTTCGCGTCTTTGTTGTCGGAATGGTTCTGTATCACCATTTCTACAACGGCTTTAACCTTTGGGCTGTTATTTACAAAACTCTCGTATGTTGGGCGAGCACCTTTATAATACGAAGAGGCATAAGGGCTGAATGTAATCGCTCTCATTTCTCCCACGCCTTTCAATGCCCCGCCTTTGTTTTTATTCTTGTCGTTAAACAATTCCTGCGCGGAAGTCATTAAGTCCACTTGGTTTTTGGTTGCTTTCAAGGTTGTCTGCAAAGACAATCTGTTCGGTCTCTGTATGCCAACCTCCTCTCCGTCCCTAAAATCAATAAACTCTGTGAGTATTTTTTGGAATTGCTGATAATTTTTAAATCCCTTTATATTATTTCTCTCTTTGTATTTCCCGTCCGCTGTAATTTCAAAATCAAACGAGATGTCCATAAAGGTATTCATAAACTCGTTGACGTTCTTTAATCCGGACTTCTTCATTCTCTCCCGGGCCAACAAAGATAAAACCGAATAATACTCCATTGGATTATTTGTGAAAGGAGTTGCCGATGCCAAAAAGACATTTCTGTTGTTGTTATTTTTCAAAATATATTGCGAAGCAAGCCACGCTTTAATTCCCAATTCTGACGGTCTGATATTCAAACCCCTGAACTCACTGGCTTTGCCGGCTTCCTGCAACTTGGCTCCCTTAATGATATGGTTTGCGTTCTGCACCTCGTCAATCATCATTAAGTCAAAGCCCAAATCCTCAAAGGTCTTTGCCCCGAGTGTTCCCTTGATTCCTTTGCCTATGGTCTCTTGCACCTTAGCTTGCTCGGCTTGTTTCGCTCGTGCGGTTGTAAGGCCTGTGGGAGCTTCTATTGTGTCTTGTAATTCAGAGGTAAGGTCGTTATAGGTTTCCTGTTTAAATCCCAGTTTCTTAAATCCCTCGTAAGTGATTATAGAAATTGTGCCGGGTTTGATTTCCAGTGTTGAAAGGTCGCCGGCAAATGCGCCTCCCAAATTGGTTAATCCATTGATTTCAATGCCGGGTATAATTTCTTGCACCTCTTTAATCCATTGGGTATAAACATTGCCGGACGGAACAACAATCAAAGGTTTCTTGGCCCAACCGCGTTTTAACATTTCGTTTATGGCAATTATAGACTGCATTGTTTTTCCCAGTCCTACATCGTGAGCTATCAAACCCAATCCTTTGTTCACCAAAAATCCAATACCCTGCAACTGGTAGTCTTTAATCGTCAAAGGATTTCCTTTGAATGTTCCGTGTATTTTTCCCAAAAGCGGAACCTGCCTATAATCCGGTCTGACATAACTATTGAAAGACCTGTTGTACCTGTCCTCAACTGCCTTTGTTTGTTCCGGAGTTAATGCCTCCCTTAAAAATCTTGAGAATAATCGATTGCCAATTTCTCTTCTCTGAACTCTGACGGTCTGGTTTCTGACCTTGTCATTTCCTCTGACTGACTGCTCGTCCACATATTCGTTAATCTCATATCTCGAAGTGTCGGCAAAAGTATCGCGCGGGAGCGTTGATAGAAAGTTTTTGAATGATTGTTTTAATGTCTGATCTTTCCCGTCATACTTTAAAGTCATATCCGCAAAAGGAGTGTTCGGAGAAATGTTTATTCTGTCAACATTGTATTTTTCCGGCAGGACTTTAATCAATCCGTCATACTGCTTTTTATACTGACCTTGCGACATCTTGGATTTATTTACTTCGAGTTGGTCTAATCGCTCATAAATATCGCCAGTGAAATAATTAAGGTTGTTAAACCATTTGCCATTTTCAAGGTTGAGGTAATTGATTACATCTTCCGGGCTTAATTCCCCATTGAGCAACGCTTCGTTGCCCTCTCCTGTTGGTTTTATTTCCGTGTAGGTTCTTAATTCTGCGTCCGACATATCAGAATAGTATTCTGATAAATCCAAACGCGTTTCGCTTTTCTTTGGAGAAGAAATTGTTATGCCTCCCTTATTTACTTTCGGTTGGGTCGACAATTCCAGTTTATTTACGTCCTTGCTCCAATTCTTTACAAACTCTTTTTCATTGCTGATTGCTCCCTTGTCTATTTCATTTTCAATTTCTTTAACAATTTCTTTCTGATCGAACAGAGAACCCTGCGGAGAATTGCTCTTTGCGACGTTTTTGAGCTGGGTTTCCTCTGCCGGAGTGAAGTCAAGGCTCCCCTCCACATATTTCTCCATTCCAAACCTGCCTTTTCTTTCTTTCTCTACACCCAAGATGTTTTCGGGATGTTCTTTAAAATAATTGTCGTCTGAAAGTGTTTGTGTTCTGTTGGCGAGAGAGTATGCAAATTCGGGCGTTACTGCTTCTTTGCGTAAAATTACAATGTCCGTTCCAATATCGGTGTTGTCAAAAACATTATTCGGCAACCTGTAAGCAGAGTCCAAATATCCGAGTTTTGCAATTTCATTTTTTGCATAATCGCTGGCTGTCCTTAAAAATCCCGATGGCACAACCATTGCCGCAAATCCTTTGTCCTGCGTAATATCCAAACCACGCTTTATAAAATAATCTTCGTAGCGATTAATGCGCGGTTCTTCGCCAAGCCCTTTATAAATGCCTCTGTGTTCTCCGTATGGCGGATTTCCTATAACCAAACGAGCAAACGGCTTGACCGTCTTTTTATTTCCCCTGTCGTCAATAAATAAACTTTCAAATGGTGCGTTCTCTACACCGGCATTGGGATATAGAACCTTTGCGATTGTTGCCGATGTTTTATTTATCTCAAACGCTTCGATGTTTGTACCCTCCGGAGCTTCATCAATGAAATTTCCCGTTCCAACAGAAGGTTCAACTATTGTATAGTCGCCGAGAATTGGCAACCTGTCTTTTAATTTACTCCAAATAAAAGATACAACTTTCTGTGGGGTAAAGTATTCATCCAATAAACCTCTGTTGTTGGCCCCGGCTTCTTCAAGCCCTCCTGAACCGGAATATTGGGAGAGTAGATTTTTTTGTTCTTCGCTGTAAGCGTCAGGATTGTCGCCCTTTTCTGCAACTAAACTTTCAATTTGATTATTTATTGCAAACTGCTCTGTCTTGCTTACTTGAGATCCGATTCGAGCGCTTGCGCCGCCGACACGCAATCCCCGTTGTGCCACTTGTCCGCTATGCTCTGCAACTGCTCCGCCAGTGTCGCTGGGTTGTCTTTCGCCCACTGGTAAAGCTTCGGGAAGTGTTCCTGCGACAGGTGAACTCCCAAGAACGTCATTTGATTGTTCGTTTGGTTGTCCATACGATTTAATTATACCGTTATCAAGATTTTGTGTCAAAGAAATCAAATCATTGATGTCGTTGCGTTCAAAATTCAAGCCGGTTTTATTATATAAAACAACTTGCGGCGAGCCGTCGCCAATTCCAATATCCGGAAGATAAAATCCGTCATAATTATCTCCCAACAACTGCTGTATCATTTCATCCTGCGATTCTCCGGTAAGGTCAACGATGTCTTCTCTTTCTGTTTTTGTCGGAGTTAAAAGTTTTAAATCTTTCTTTGCTGAAAATTCAAGCACTTGCCCATTATCCAATTCGTCTGCATAATCCTGCGCGACTGCTTTGTCGTCTGTTAAATAAAATCCTCTGCCATAAGAAGCATAAACATCGTCAGTCTGATAAACTCCGTCCTGTTTTATATTCTTTGCATTTTCTCCCGATGTTCCGTGAAATAAAACTGTGTCTTTTGGAATTGTTTTTAATCCGGAGAATAATTCTTGAGTAGGTTGAGTTTTCTTTTGAGCAGGTTGGCCTTTCTTTATTTCGTCAAAGATTGTTTTCAATGAAAATGTTTCGTTAACCTCCTTTCCGTTGACTGAAAATACAATTATTTTTTTATTGCCAACATTCTTGCCATTCAAATAACCGCCAACTGATGCCTGATAATCGCTTCCGTATTTTCCCATTTGTCCCTCCGACAAACTTTGCATTGTATCTCCCCTTTCCACATATCCTCTGATTAAATCAGTTGCCGCTTCTTTGGCGGTTTTAATGTTCTTTTCGTTCTTTTGATAAACCGCGCCAGACTCCTCAAAAACAGGGATTTCTACGGGAGTTGATGTATTTACCAACTCCTCTATATTCGCCTCACTGGTGGCTTGTTTTGCCTTATTTATAGAGGGAGAAACGGGCTTTGCTGGCTCTTCACCAAACAAAGAGTTTATAATATCTGTTGCCGACTCTTCAATGGGAGTTGGAGTTAATACTCTACCTTTAAATTGTTCTTTAAAATCAGCAATTATTCCGTCCAAAATCGTTGAAATTTTGTCATTCCAGTTGCTTTCAATGTAAGGTCTTTCAGATATTTGAGTTATAAAATCGTCCTTAAATGAGTTCCATTCTGAAACATCACTTTCCTTATTGTATTCTCCCAAATCAAGTCCTTGAGCTTGAGCCTGTTTAACTGCAAGGTCAGCCAAATCTAAACTATATTTTTGCGTTTCTTCTATCATCCTGTTCTCTCCATCGTTTTTCGCCTTTTCCAATTTGCTTATAATTGCTTCTAACTCTGCTTTCCTTGTTTTAACTTCGGGGGTTCTGTTTCCTTTCAATGTTGCCAACTCTTTCTTCGCTGTTTTTATTTCATTCTCTGCCGGAGTTGAGATGTTTTCTCTGTAATAATCAAAACCATTACTCCATATTTCGGAGTAATCGCTGGGAGTTTTTTCTAACATCTCGGCCGGTGTCGGTCTGCCCTTTTTTATTTCTTCAACAATACCGGTAACCTTGCTTTCAATGGCCGACAATGCTTCCGGTGTAATAACTTCACTGGTTGGAAGCTTCTGTCCCTCTTGTGGTTTCTGAACCTGTGACTTTACTTCACTGGTTGGGGTTTGTTTTTCTTGAGCTGGTTGAGTTTGTCCAGTGCCTTTTGCTTTAACGCCCTCAGACGGAGCAAAAGTTGGTGTGTCTTTGGAAGTTTCATATTTGTTTAAATTATTGGTTAATATTTTTTCCTCTTTGCTGATGTCCTCGAACATCTTTTGAACGTCTATTTCGTCTGTTGCGGCGTTCAAATTGCTTTCTTCCAATGATACCTTTTTGTCGTATAATTCTTTATACAACGGATCATTCTCATAAAGCAATTCGTGGGCGTATTGTTTCAACTGCTTGGCCTGCTTAAACATATCCGACTTTGCCCGGTCGAGTTTGAAGTAATTATAAATCTTGGTTTCTCCAACTGACTGGTCTGAACTATATTGCCTCACTCCGGCTCCCTCATTGCTTGCCATTAAATCAGCTTTCTGTCTGAAATCTTCCAGTCTCTTATTTACCTCGTCTGAAATTGCCTGTTGGTCTCCGGAAGCAATCAATGCTTTGGTTTCTCCCACACCCAACTGCTTTTTAACATTGAAAACCTGATACTCCGGTCGTCTCCCGTTGTTTTTATAAATTACTCCGTCATAACCTTGTTTTAATAATTCAGTGCGGATATAATTGTCGGCTTCCACAACGATTGGTTTATTTGGAGAAAGTGAACTGGTGTTTTTAAGTTCCTCTGCCGTTCTCTTAACCAAATCAGTGTTTCCCAAAAACTTTAAAACCTCTGTCTGGTCGTTTGCGACATAAGGATTGTTAAGTTTGTCCGTTGTTTTATTTACATTGACTTCTCCCTTGTTGGAAAACTGCATCTTGCTGGCCGAGTATGCCTGCGATTCATACCTGTCCGGACTTCGAAACCCGCTGTCTTTGCCTCCCACGCTTGTATTCCAACCCGTCAACTCTATTGGAGTGCCGGTTTTTGCCTGCAACATTTTATTTGCCTCTGCCTGTGTTGCCTGATTTTCAGCGTGAATGTCCACCGGCGTTGTCGCTTCCGGATGTGAATAAAATATCTTGGGAGTAAAAGTTTGGTTAGCAACATCAATGGATTGAGGGATTGTCAAACCATCTTCCATTACTCCCTTTCTTACTGTAGTGAAATAATCTTTTTGGATTTGAACGTCTGCACCGTAAAAGTCCTTTGGAATTTGCTGGTAATAAGGAGCCATCTTTGCTCCGTATCCGGTAGCCAATGCGCGCGGCAGAGCGGTTATATCGTCATACATTTTGTTGGCTTGCTGAACTGTCATATCAGGGTGCTTTGCAATCATTCCTTTAATCGTTTCCTCCCGGCCCAAGTCGTAAATCATTTTTGGCAACTGTTCCAGCGCCACCAACTCGCCTTGTGCCTCTGTCCACGTCTTGGGTGCCGTTCCGGCAGGGTTTTCCATTAACTTTGCTGTGGTTACATCTCTCCCTAATCTTATTTGTTCTTTTGTTGAGAATATATTTGTTTTTGCCCTGCCTCCAATCAATTCAAAACCTGCTCCCAATATGCCGTTTATGGTAATGTTGGCAATGTCTTTGGCATCTATTTTTCCGTCCTGCATATATCCTTGCAAAGCCGACAAAGAAACCAATGTTCCACCGCTTCCCAAAACTCTCTGCCATAGTTGAGGCGCACCTCCGGCAATTCCCAATGTTGAACCTGTGCCAACTCCCTTTAATGTTTCGGTTAATAATTTCTTCGGTTGAAAATTCTGTTGTTCGGCTTGATTTAATGCCTCTGAAATACCTGATACAATACCAAAAATGCTACCGCTTTCAGCTCCCAAACCGATCATCCTCACTACATTCGGCATCCAGTTTGATAGTCTGCCTGCTGTTGCAGTTGTTTTTTCGGCCAAACCAAATCCCCCGCCTGACTTTCCTATAAGAGCAAGGTTGGCGAGTTGAGCAACTGCCACCGGCAATATAGAAAGGAAAGGATGGGCGTTTGAAAACTCATCGTTAATTTTCTGCCTTGCTTCATTTACCAAAGCTCCGTCTCTGTCTAATGCAAAAATAACCTTTGTCGGGAGAAAATTATCAAAAAATAAAGAAGAAACAGGGTCTATCTTTGCCTTCATCGTGTCGTAAGCTATCTGTCTCATTTGCAGGTCTCGTGGACTTCCCGTGTCGGGATGCACAAAGGCTTTATCCAATGCTTTTTTTGTTTCTTCCGGTGTCCAGCTCATAGACGGAGTATCAACCCACTCACCTATTGCCGGAGCAGATATTTTAAGACTAGTGTCTATTTTTGGAGGGTTTTTTGCAAGGTCTATATTTTCGTTTAATTTCTGCGACTGATCAGTTGTCAATCCTTTATAAACAGGTGCTGGTGTTGGTTTGGTTACAGGAGTTTCCGAAACTGGAGGAGCAAATCCGGCCTTCTTTAACTTTTCTAAGTCCGGAGTCATCAATCCCTTACTCTCCAAATCAACCCAGCCAACTTGTTCAATATTGTTGGCATTGAAATAATCCTGCAACATTGGCGTCTTACCGGGTGTAGTTTCAATCGGTACAGCATTCTTTTCTGCTTGATACTGGTCAAAGAGAGTCCCTGTTGATTTTGGTGCGGGAATCTGTGCTAATTTTTTTTGAGTTACAAAATCCCACGCTTTTTGAAACGGGTTCTCTGTTTTTGCCACCAGAGTTGGTGTTTCAACTGGTACCGCCAGTCCTTGATTGTTCTTATAATCATCAAATAATGACATAATTTATTCTCCGCCCGATGTTATATTTTGAGCGGTTTTATACTCATCTGACTGATAATATTTTGAAAGAATAAAATCTGCAAAACCCGAATCCTCATTCATTTTATTGATGTCCGATTGTGCGAAGCCAGCCTGATTGGCCGCCCAGCCGATAACCTTGCTCTTGTCCGCCGAAGATAATCCGGAAAAGCCTGTTCCATCTCCCGAACTGGCATCGGCGTGCAAATCAGTTTCACTTACAACTTGACCATTTTTATCAAATCCCAGTCTTATTTTCTTTCCATTCCTCGTTACCTCTGAAAAACTGACTGGTTTTGTATTGTCCGTTGCTTTTGCTTTTCTCACAGCGTCCAGTGTGTCATAACTCATTCCTGCCGCAGTCGCCAATTTTGCCAAAGCACTATCAGTTAAGTTTGCAATGGCTCCAGAATCAACCAATGTCTTTAATTGGTCTTGAGCTGATTTTTGCTGATTATCTAAAAAGTCGGCAGTAGATTTATAAATATCTTGAATCCCGCCACCTTTTTGGTTCTTTATAAAGTCCACAACTCCGGCAAGCGTTCCTCCGCTTATTGCTGATGGATTAATTCCCGTAACAGACATTCCGCTTGCGTTGGCTTCGTTTGCCGCTCTTTCAGAAACGGTCTTTAAAAGATTTCCGAATATGGTTAAATTATCCGGAGCAGAAGCCGGCAATGTTTTGTCAACAGCAGTTCCCGCGTTCACTCCGCCGGTCTGGTCTCCGGCCGGTAATGTTTTATCCAAAGTCGGTTCGGCACCGGGAATATTCAACGTCTTTCCTGCATAAATCAAATTAGGATTACTTATCGTCGGGTTTGCTTTCATTAAATCAGCAACGGTTACTCCGTATTGAGAAGCTAATTTTGACAAATTATCTCCTTGTTTTATTGTGATTATAGGCATAGTTTTATTTTTTTAATTTATGAAAAAGGATTTCCCAAAGAAGCCAGAGCTGTTGCCCTGTTGAATATATCTTTGGTCTTTTGATCGACTATTGTTCCGTTTATATTTCCTGCCCCGCTGGCTCCCGTAGTCGTATTCAAGGCTGGCAGATTTGCGGTTCCAATTTGCGCTTCTGTATTTCTGATTGCGTTCATTTCTGTTTCTCCCAAAATTCGCTTATAATCCGCCAGTTTTGCGATTGCGTCTGCCTGTCCTCTATCTGCGGCTATTTGCAAATCTCTTGCCTGTCGCATATAATCTCTTTTTGTACTTTCCACAATGTCGGTGTTGCTGGTAGCCAACTGGCTTTCAGCAATACTTCTCTTGCTTGAAAAAGTCAATCCGGTGTTCGCCGCATTCGTCCTTAAAGAACTTAAATCATTTTTATATTTTGTTGATTGTCTTGCCAATTCTGCCTGCTGGTCAATGCTCATATCAGCGTTCTTGGTGGCTAAATCGCTTTGTATTCTTGAAATGCTATCAGTTAATTGTTTCTCGTGTGTGGCAAAATCAGCCTCATATCCGGAAATGTTTCTTGTCAGTTGGTCTTTGGCAACATTCAAAACCTCTGCCCAGTAAGGGTCTGCTTGAGATTGAGCTGTGCTTAAAGCGTCTAAAAGTTTTTGTTGCGATTGTTTATCATTCAATTTCAAAATCCCGTAATATTGCACAAGATAATTCTGCATATCTGATGGGAGTGCCTTATAATTCGCATCGTTATAAAGCCAAGATAAATCCGTAGAAGAGGGAGTTGAAGATTGAGGAGGAGTTGTAGTTACCGGGGGTGTAGTCGTTACAGTAGGATTATTATTCGCCGGTGGATTATTATTGGCTGGGGTTGCACTTTTTGGGTATGTAGAGGCATATGGACCCGTTCCGTATGCGTAAGAAGTTTGGTTATAAGTATAGGTTTGAGTTTTTGGGTCTGCAACCGGGCTGTTTTGGTTTTGATTTTGTTGGTTATTCTGCGCAGGTGCTTTGGCTTGAACTGCCGTCAAAGTTTTTGGCCCCCAATATCCCGGGCCGGAAGAATAATCAATTCCCAAAGATTTCTGCAATGATAACACTGCCGCAGTCGTTTGTGGACCATAAATTCCGTATCCGGTATTCACTTGTGCCTGAGTCATTAATCCAATGGACACTAAATAATCCTGCAACTGTTTGACGGCCGCAGTGTTTGTCGATCCCGGTTGTAATGCTATTGTTGGATATTGTGCCATAGTATTGACATTATTTCTTAATTTTTATATGCTTAATTTGGATAAAAAACTTTGGCGAAATCCCTATACTCTTTTTTTGTTTCTTGCCAAAGTTTCAAAAATGATATAGGGATTTCGTTTATAATCATATGTTTAAAAAATATCTCATCGTTTTGTTATTATTATGTTCTTTATTTTTCATTCCAGTTGTAGTAAAAGCTGACAATTCCTCTGATATTGATTCCGTGAAAACCGAGCTGATTGCTTTACTCACCCAATTAATTGCGCAACTTCAACAGCAGATTAACGATATTTTGGCTTCGCAAGCAACTCTGCAAAACAATTTCAATCAGTTACAGGATACTGTTAATCAGGCGCAAATCGTGAATCCTACTCCTCCTGAAACTCCAATCAATGGGACAACGATTCCAAATGAAATACAACATCATCCTCAATCGATTGTTGTCCCAATGGGCGTTTAAACTCCTGTTGGTATTTGTATTGGCGGCATAATCTTTTTTATTTATTTTAATCTAATACAACCGTTGCAGATTCATATCCCGCAACATATAATCTAAAATATCTAACATAACACCCTCCGGTTCCCGTAGATGAAGGATAAGCATATAATTGTATTGAATCACCGGCAGAAAAACTCAAATCTTCCGTAAATGTTTGGTTACCGGAACTAACTGTCCTCACTGTTCCATAAGCAACGCCATTCTTATAAATTTGCGCCGTAATAGTCCTGTTGACATACAGTAAATTAAATTCAACTCTTATCGTTCCACTTTTAGTTGTTGATATGTCTTTGTATTTCACATTAGAGGCGGACAAACTAACATCTCGTGAAGTGTCAGCTGATTTATACAAAACACTTCCAGCTTGCCAGCCGGTAAAATTTCCTCCCGTTATAGTGCCAGCATATGTAAAATCTAAATTATCTCCAAAATGAATTCCGGCGGCATCTATCCACATTTGAAGCCAAAAAGGAGAGACGCGATCCCAGTATCCAAAAGCTATTCCTCCACCCCCGCTATTATCAGTTAATATATTCCATATATCCGTGGGACGATTTGAAGGATTAAAACTATTGCTTGGTTGATAGGCCATTATTTCTCTTATCGCGCCAGCGGTTCCCAATCCCCCAAAACCATCCCCTACATTTGAACTATCAGCGGTTTTAAAAACTTGAAATGCTGGACCGATAGAATCTTTGTGGACCAACTGAAATCTTGCTGTTGTTGTAATATCCACACAAGATATATTCCAAGTAGAACTATCACCGTATCCTTGCCTTCCTATAAATATATAATCCAAACCCGACCCAGCCGGGGCTTTATCAGAAAAAATCTCCAATACACCATCATCATTTGAAAACTTGCTTTTCCTCCGGTTTATAATAAATCTCTCTGTCATATCCGAACTTTCCGGCAATAAAAATTGCGCGGAGTTTCCGGTTACAGAAGGTTCAACCACTCCCAGTCTCAATGTGTCTATATACCCACTGGAAAGATTTGAGTTGTTTCCGTCATTGTAGGAAGAATAGGCATATAAATATCTATAGGACATAGTGGCTCCAAGCGCCATTGTTCGTGTTGCTAATAAATGAATCCTTGCTGAGTCTGAATAGATTTTTGTATAGAGTGTTCCGTGAGTGCCTACTGTCGAATTAAAATATATTGTTAGATAATAGGGAGTCCCAAGTGTCATATCATAATTCCCCTCGGAAAAAGTTCCTCCTCCTCCATATTCTATTCCGTTAATTGTTGGATAAGAATTTTGGACACTAATGTATAAAAATATTCCCGGAAGCGGTCCGCCGGCAGAATGATCGTGCATATCCCCCACAGAGTTAGACAATGCCCAGTAAGCGTAAGTGCGTGATGCTCCCAAAAGTGTTGTGCAAACCGTCAAATATTGCGTAAAACTGCTGTTAAAATGCCCTGCTCCGTAATCTTTATAGGCATAACCTGTATTTCCCCTCGTTTGAATTTGGTCAAAAGCTAAATGTTGGGTTGGAGTTCCTGAAGCCGTGATATTATAACCAACTATTGTAAAAGTGTTATAAAAATCTTCTGCGGCGGGAAGCGTACCGGCATTGAAAGCCGAATCATCAGATAAAGTAAAAGATGATCCGCTTGCCGCTATGCTTGCCCCGCTTAAACTCGTGGCAAATTTGGTTATGCCAGTTTTCAAAATATATGCTATCGCATTTTCTATATTTGCGTTAAAATCTGCATTATTGCATCCCCACCATACATCTCCGGCCGTATTAACGTGAAAAGAATTAGCCGTAGTGGCATCAGGAATATCCAAACTATCAACTGAAACGGCGAAGTTAAACTCTCCTCCGTCCGGGCTTAATTTCCAACCGGAAGCATTTTGAACATAGTTGTCGCTTTTTATAAATCCATCAACAAGGGTTAAGTTTCCAATTATTTCTCCGGAAGCAATACTCGAGGGAAGAGTTGGCACGAACGCGGGCAACGGAAAACTATCCGAGTTCTGGGAACTCTTTGCCAAAAATTTATCAAATCCCAAATCAAAAATTGATATGTCGTCTGTCATTTTTTTATTGTTTCCTCCATTTCCGGATAAATAATATCAAGTCCTATAATCTGTAATCCCCCGCCTTTCTTTTCTCCGGTTAATTTAAACTCAAAGGTGTGACCCTTTAAAACCTTTGACATTTCAGATTCAAAATCATCATCAACCACTCCCACTGGCTTAAAATTGTTTTTTTCGTTAATTCTGCAAAGTACCTGTGTATCTTTTCCGTTTTTTGTATAAGGAACAACACTGGAAACCTCTTTCGTATTCCCTCGAGCCCCAAAATCAATTACAGGATATTGAAGCGCATATTGAATGCCAATATCAGAATTTCCAGTGATATTATCATTCACTCCCACAAATAGTTCTATCACCTCTCCGTCATTGTTTCCCGCGATTATTTTCAAAGTTGTGGAATCGATGTAGGGAGTAAATACGGTAAATTTTGTCGGAAAACCAAGACAAGTCCAATTTTGCGAAGAGATATTGTATAAAATTACAACATTGGAATAAGATTTTCCGTCATATGTCATATCTCCAACAGACCACATAGCAATCTCCGCGTTGCTAAACCCTGCAATGCTGGTATAATTTGCAGAATCAATCGCCTCTATAATATCTTGAATCGGTCTTGATATTTTTCTTGTGGTATTCCCGTCGGTTTCGTATATGCCCAAACTTTCTTTGTAAGAAGCTGAAAAATAAAGAACTGTTTTGTTTCCAAGTACAACACTTTCGTGCGAGGGTGTGCCTATATTGCACAAATCATCGGGAAAGGTTGAACTTCCATCCCATCGTTTTAACGCTCTATCTTTGAAAATAAGAAGATAGTTCGGGACTTTAGACAAAGCCGTTATGTCTCCTTGTCCGTGATATGGTTCAATATCTAAATGCCCTGATTCATCACCAGTCCAAGCAATCGCGCCAGCGGTTGGCGTACTGGAGTAAAACAATCTATCAAGGTAAGAACTGACACCGGCAACGAATACCTGATCGTGCCAAACAACTGCGAATTTTCCTTTTGGGCAATTTCCTATATCAAGATTTCCACCGGTCGTAACCCAAGTATCTCCGTCAGCTGAAGATGTTGCATTTGTGCCATCCAAAACCATACAGGTATCTAAATATGTCAAAAATCTGTGTTTTACTGTCTTAACTCCGCTAACACTTTCTGAAGTCCAAGTTGCAGTAATCAACCTATAAAGAGCAGAATTACTGGCTCCGTCTATTACAGAGAGTAAATGTTTTGTTCCGGAAGATAGAATGAACTGATGTAATCCGAGAATATTTTTTGCATCCGTTATCTGCGCCCCTACAATAGCCGTCCCCTCTCTCAACACTGCCCGGCCAAGTATCTTGTCAAATCTTAAATTCAAAGCAAAAGACACGCTGTTTTTTGGCGCAAGTCTATCATCCACTCCCTGTATTACCCCGTTGGATAAATCTCTAACTTGTGATGTGGCTAATGTTTCCGGCATATTATTTTCTTGAACTTCTAAATGTTATTCCGTTCATTTTTGGTTTATTTTTTCTCCCGTGAGCCAATGATTCATTCCGGATATAATCCGACAAAATTTGCAAAAACTGCGTATAATCAGCGTCAGTCATATCTCTTTTCCCTTTATTTTTCTGTTGCGCGTTTATAACCCAAATGAGCCAATGCAAGACAGCATCGAACCTGAATGTGTCTAAAGCATCTTCGTCCGAACTCACCGTATCCGGCTTTGTTTCGTAGTCTAAATAAATGTTTTGATTACAATAAACATCTTGCGGAAGTTCAATGTATAGATCTCCGCCAAAAATTGTATAGAATCTTGGCTTTGTTTCATTCTCGTCCTGCCAAACATTGGTATCAACCGGGATTGTGACGGTTATTGCACCGTCTCCGCTTGCTGGTATGCCCGTTAAAACTCCTGCGGTGGCACTACGAGTGACTCCAGTGTATGAAATGGTGTAAATCTCACCTGCCACATAAATATTTACTGTAGAGGTATCTGCGAAGTCGTATGAGTTGTTTATTTCCAATGTTGTTTGTCCGGCAACTGCCTGTGTTCTTACCTCGGATCTCTTGACTCCCCTCAATACATTCTCATTCCATTCCCCTATCGTCTTAAATTTCAAAGGTTTGTCCTTGCCAATATGAATATTAAAAATAGATTTGTTGTTTTCGTTTTCTGCAATATCATCAGGCAGGGCATATTTGTAAACTCCCCGGGAGGTCTGCCCTAAAACATAATCAAAGTTTTGAAGTTTCGCCCATTTCTTCAATTTACCGGAAATAAATCGCAGACATTCGTTTATTTCATCAAGGCAGAACTCGTTATCAATATAGTCCGTGTAGTCGTCCATATGACACCTCTTCATTGCCTTTGCGATAACTTTTCCAACCGTGTTATCTGCATACCCGACATAAGGAATCGGGCCGTAATAAGCTGAAAACGTGCTTAGAATAGAGTTTTTATACCTTATAAAATAATATCCGGAAGTGAATTGGGAGTCGTCATACCTCAACTGGACTTCGTCTGCCGGCAATGCAACAATTCCACTTCCAATAGTCGTGGTTAAAGTTGTTTTGGTCCCGTCAGATGTTGCCGAGTGGGAGATTTCAAACTGATCGTAAATTAACACAGTAACCGGAGTATCAATTGGATGAGGATAAACCAAGTTTGCGGCCAGTGTTACTGTTGACCCCGTGGGAGCTGTGGATGCGTGAGTTTTTATAATCTCCGAGTTTTCCGCTCCCAATTCTCCAATTAAAAGAATTTGATTTATAGCAAAACCGCCAATATCTTTTACCGTTAAAGTTCCCACGCCAGCCAGTGCCGTAGAAACAATATAGGTTTTATGGCTAAAAAGACCTTCGATAGTTTTGACTATTAACTTTATTGGTTTTGGCATAATTATTTTTTACTTTTAACGACTTCTTTTGATTGAGAATTGGTAGCATTCATATCCCTCCTGAATTCAAGAAATTCTTTTATGTTGCTGAACCAGTCCTTGCCCCATCTTTCAAATTGTTGGAAAAATGTATTAAACTGGTCGTTCTCAAATTCAACTGTCAATATCTTTCCACCCTCTTTATTGCCCAATATTTTCGTGCGGTTGTTCCAATCCTCTTGTTTTTCCGGAGATATTGGTGATTCTTTTCTCATTTCTTCTCCCTCCATTACTAACTTAACAAAATTAGGTATCTCCTTTTCTAAAATTTCTAAAATTTCAGAGGTTTTCTCAATTTCTTGAATCGTTGGAAATAATTTGGGAGGAACTATGCGAAGATTATTCCAACAAATAAAAAAATTGATGGTCTTGCTCGTTAAACTTTTCATTTTTTTAGTTTTTACTGTTTATAATTCGACCTTTAATATTGAATTGCCGCTATAACCGTAAATATTCCGGCCGGTGTTGCGCCGTCGGTAATCGTCACGGTCGTTTTAATGTGAGTTATTGCACCAAGAGTCTCCGGCGTTAAAAAACAAATATCTGTTCCTGCTGACGCTCTTGTAATCGACGCAACTCTTGTAAGAGTTTGTCCGTTTGTATTGGCGGCGTTGCTCACAAGCATTGAATATGCTTGAAAAGTTGTTCCACCGTCCAAAGAAACCGTAATTGTCAAAACGCCAGACCTATTATTTACAGACCCGGCTTCTGTCAACTGAATGGCAATTTTTTTGGCTCCCGCGCAAGGCACAGCAACCGGTGTATTTGTTGCAGTAATTGCATTTACTGGTTTTACAACCTCAACAATTCCTTCCGGCTCGGCGTGTTGGCGAGAAACTTGAATAAGTGTATCTGTCATTTTATTTTCCTTTCTTTAAGAATTTCATTTTTGACTTCGACTTTTGAGCTGGTTTTGGCATAGACCCAGCCTTTACGGTCTTAACATCCCCGGCAATAGACGCTCCGCCACCTTTTGGATAGCAAACGTGCAAATATTTTCCGGGTTCAGGCACAATGGTTTTGACCGAACCGCCATTGGCTACACAATCGTCAAATGCTTTTGGCATAGATTTGTTGTTAAATTTATTTTGCTTATCCGGCTCTTTTACAGAGAGCCGGAGAGAACTGTAATCTCACAAGGATTAATTGGTTGACTGTAATGCTATATGAGTTGCGGCGGCCTTAACATTCAATGCGGCAAATATTCCTGTTGCAGTAGCCAAAGCAGTGCATTTGACTGCGGCAGTATCTCCTGTTAAGTAAATAATTCCAACCGTCAAAGAAGCGGCGCAAGCAATAGCAACTGCTGGAGTAGAACCCAATGGATTGGCAATAAAGTGACAATCGTGGAACTCCATAACTCTTTCTACATCAACGGCAGTGGTCGCTTTAACCATAGCAGTGGTTGTTCCACCGGCTTGTTTCCAAAATCTGCAGTTGTCGAAATAAACATCTCTGCAAACTTTCCCTGCATCAACCGTTCCTGCGGTTAATAAAATTGCAGGTCTGACTTTATCTCCCACAACTGCATCGGCTAACGAACCGAATGTGCAGTTGAAAAATTGCGTTGAATCTCCATTCAACACCATTTCAGCTTGGGTATCAGAATTTAATCTTACTGGACTGTAAAATTCACAATTCCTGTAAGATGCGTATTCCCCACCCTCTCCTAAAACGGCAACAGTTGCCGCTTCGGTATTGTTGCTTATAAATTTAATACCGGTAAAAGTATTACCAATTCCGGTATTTTTAACAGCAAACACATTTGCCGCCAATGCCGTTGTCAAAACCGGCAATATAACTTTGGCTCTTTGACCGTATAATCGGCCATAGACATCGTAGGAACAAAAGTGAACTCTGTTCTTTGTGATGTTTACCATTGCTGTTAAATTGTGGTCAGCATAAGTGCTTAACACAATAACGTCGTCCTTGTTTGACCTTGCAATCGAATATGCTTTTGCAACGGTCTTAAAGGCTTGGTCTTGCGACAGACCATCATTTCCGTCTGAACCATTGGAGGCATCAACGAAAATATATTTGCCAGATGTTGTTGGCATTCCTCCGCCCATAAGCGGTATGCCCTGACTGGCTACTCCATATGGAAAATTATCCATTTTGTTTTTATTTCAATCTCGGTTTAACGGAATGAACATATATCAGGTTGTGCAAGAATCAACTTGCGCCGTTGATGTCCTTTCTTGGTATCGCCGATTTGAAATGTTATTTTATAAAACTTGGTTTTTAACGAGGTTGGCCACCTCACTGGTTTATTTCTTTACTCGAGGTTTTTTAACCTTGACCGGTGCTGGAGTCGCAGGCACACTTGTTGGTTGTGCCACTTGTCCCTCAACTTTTCCGGATGGTTGACCTCTCAATTCCGCAATCAATGCTTCCCTTTCTGCGGGAGCGCATTTTGAAATCGCAACAGCCTCTTCCTCTGTCCAAGACACCCCGATTGCTTTTGCTCTACCTTGATTTACTAATTTGGGCCAATTTATTGACATAATTTTATTTTTAATTGGTTTATAATGCGACCTTTACTTGTGGTTAATCGTTGCCGGACATAAATCCGGCAGACGACTAATCACAAGTTAGTTATTAACTACCTGAAGCGTTGGAACCGAAGATGTACGCTGGGTAACCTCTCCCGATTGCGTAATAAAAATCACAGGAATAATCCCAGTTTTTATTACTATAAATTTCATCGGGTGCATCGAGCGTTGGTCTTTCTGCAAACAAACATTGCAAGCTCTCGCCTACTTTGCTTGAATCTGCCATAAACCAATATGCTGATGTGTCAGTCCCGTCGGTACGAGTGTCTAAACACTCCCAAACAATCAATGTGGTTACTTTTCCTTTCAACGAATTTATATCGTTGTAAGAGGAACCCGGCATTAAGTCGGAGTTCAGTATCCTCTCGGCTAAATCTTCAAGTGCTACTGGCACAATGAGAGTGTCGAGATTGATTGGTCTTTTAATACCATTCGGGTCTTTGTGTGTTCTACCCTGTGTTCTTGCGGTTATAACGGCCTGCCTTGATAAAGCAGGATTCGAAGTAATTATGTTAGAGAACGTGTTGGAGTTGATGTTGTTGGAGTGGACAGTGCTGAACAGTGCAAGCCCATCCGGGCCGACTGCCGCAACTGAGGCACCATAGACATCAGCATAGTTGCTGGCGGAGAAACCATTTAACAGAACATCTGCTAAACTCTGCTCAATCTTGTCGAAAGCGTCTTCAACCAAAGTTTTTGGAAGTTGTGAGATTTGATCGTGCAAATCAAATTTCCTCATTTTTTTGGTTACGCCAAAGATTGCGCCATAGTAATCTTGTGTCCAAGTTACTGTGTCTCCCTCTTCACTATTTATCCTCGGTAGGTCTGCGCCGTCCGCAACACGTTGAATACCCGATACGCCGTGCAAAATAAGATGGTCGTATGTTAAACGATCTGTGTCAAACACATTAAAAATCTTACTTGACTGCATATTGGCAACCTTTGATTTTGCTGTCTCATTAAAAATGGACTGCAAGTCATCGGTTAAAGATGGAAAATCTTTTGCTGTAATCATAGTTATGTGGCGGCTTTTAACCTACAAAATGTTCCTCTAACAATTTTGGTAACTTCTACTGTGCCAACAATCTCGTCAATTAAGAAAACCTTATAGGTTGTTGCATCCGGATTAACGGTTGCGAGTGTTGCTAAATCGGCGTAACATCCTCTATCAACGGTAGAAACTACGTCATCGGTGTCTGCTTCAAATCTAACTCCGGCAACTGGCAACACTAAAATAAGTGTTCCTGAAGCTTGAGAGGCAGAATCTTGCATAGCGATAGCGAAAATATCTAACGAAGTGTTGGTTGCTACAACCAATAAACCAGAAGACCAAATCAAAGCATCACCCTTGGCGATTGTTTGGGTTGATCCAACTGGACACGACAAAAGTTTACCTGAATCGAATTGTATCGGTTTGAACATTTGTATTTTGTTTAATTACTAATACCAATCCTTCATAGGAACTTTCTTATTTCTAAGAATAGATTTCTTTTCCGGAGTTGGTTTTTTATCCTTGCCCTCTCCTATACCCTTGTCAGCGGCTAAATCTGCGGCTACTTTGGAATCACCCTCTCCCTTATCGGTTTTGGGTGCCGTCGGATTTTCGGCTTTCCAAACTTTTTTGGCAGTCTGTATATCAGCAAGAATATCGTCAACAGTATCCTTTCCGTGACGAGGTTGGTAAAACTCCATTATAGAGTCCCAGTTCTCATCAACTTCAGAATCCTTTTGCGCTTCCTTGATTGCAGACTTCTCAATATTTTTGGTAAAGTCTTTTTTGGTGACAAACTCTTGCGAGTCGTCATCGTCACCGGCATCTCCGCCGTCGTTGGCAGGTTTGTCCTTTTTGACTTGGGGTTCAGACCCAGGGATAGTTCGACCCTTACGCTTAGAAGCTATTACTCCCTCGCGATAGTTATCTCTATCTTTCTTGATCTGTTCCAGTTCGGACTTGGATATTTGTACCGTGTCGTCTTTCGACTGCTCGGTTGATTTTTTATCTTTATCGTCTTGACCAGAGCCGGCAGGTGGTTGTTCTCCACCCGGTTTTAAGTCTTTTTTTTCTTCACTCATAGGTTTTAAAGCGTTTTTTAAAAGGCCGCTCACCTTCTTATGAGAAAAGCTCCTCTTAAGGAGCTTATATCTATGCAAGATTCTGTAATATCTATGCAGAGGTATAAGCTCCCGAGCAACTTTCCATTTAATTGTAATGAACTTCTATCTGTCTTTTGGCTGTTGGTTTGCCTTGTTCAAGTCCTGTAAGAACCCGAGATAATCCGGCACCGCATTAAACCAAGTCTTTGCTCCCCATTTTTTGTTGTTGCAGAATTGGAAGAATGTGTTGAATACCGCATCATCAAACTCTACCTCTGCAACCTCGTTTCCCTGTTTATCCCCAAGCTGGTCTGTCTTTTTATCGTATGCTTCGTGCCATTCTTGAATCTGTTGTCCGGCAGTCTTAATAACCTTGTCTCCCTCTGTTTCGTCCTTAATCTCGTCTCTTATAATCTTTTTGTTAAAATCTTCTCCGGCTTTCTTATGCTCAACGAATTCCGGTATTGCTTCAGCCAGTTTGTTTACAATCTCCACTGACCTTTCAATATCCATCATTGAGTCATACTCTTTGGGCGGAATTGATTTTAAGAAAGACCAAGCGACTGCGAAGTTAATCTGTTTTGTTTTCAGTGTCTTCACCTTTTTTGAGCTGTTCTTTCTTCGCTTCCTTTGCTCTCTTCTCTGCCTGAATTTTCATTGCCTCAATTTTGTCCTGTCTCTCCCGTTCAATTCTTTCAAAGGACACTTTGGATTGAGATTTTAACATTCCAATCTCTATCCTCTGCCCTAATTTGATAAGATAATCTTCACGGGTAAGCCCATTCCCCATTTCTTGCAGGATCGACATATCACGCTCTTTGATATAATCCTGAAAGCCTTGTTGGGGGTAAGCTGTCCATAAAAACATCTTTACCCTCTTTGCGTCTATCGGACTTAACTCAATGTGGAGAAGCCGCAAAAGAACGCGAATTATAAATAGCTTCATAAATTGTTTTAATTATATTTACCCTCCTCCGACTTTTGTTGGCCCAGTAAGGGCAGGATTTGCGATTGGTGAGGCTGTTGCCTGTCCTGTCTTCATTCCTACTGGTTGACCGGGGCCGACTGGCGTTGTAGGGGCAACTGGTGCTTGTGGTAAGGGTTCTAAATTGTATTTACCCTCCTTATCTTTGTATGCTTTCAAGAAATCTTGGAACAAAACCTTTATATTCTGCTGATAAATATCAGGGAAAGCCAGCATCATTATTCTCAACTTCTCTGTGAATGTGGCCTGCATTTCTGCCAAATCCTGCTGGTATAGAGTGTCTGTTACAACTTCCGGTTCATATTCGTAGTCGGCAAAATAATCTTTGGTGATTGCCACCTTTGTATAACTCATTCCTTTGAGCTTCATTAGTTCTTCCTCGATGTCTAATTCATTTTTGGTTGGGAGAGAAGCCTTGTCTTTGACGATCTGAATTGCAAGAGTGCCTCTCTGCCCGTTTGGAAACTTTGAGTTGCGGACATAATAAGTCGGGTAGGTTTCTTGAACTGATTTTGCTCCTTCTGCCCCGATAACATCTTTAATCTTGGCAACAGGATAGTGCATTAAAATATTCAAAACCGTAAGTTGTGTTTTCTGCCTCCACAAATCAGCCAAGAACACAAAGAACATTCCTTTTATTTTCTTTGCATTCTCGTTTGCAATGACAATTTCCCTCGCTGTTACGCCTCTTCCGGCAACACCTTGCTGTGTTGAATCAACAATGCCCAAGTCGAATTGCTGGCCAACCCATTTAATCATTGCCATTTCAGAATTATTTATGCCCGGGGCTTCCTGCCACTTAACTTGCGCGACATCAGCAACATAAACGTCTTTATCCATACCCATTTCCTCGTTCTCCATTTCCAGCAAATCTTTGTTTACATTTCCAATCAATCTTTGCGGAGAAAGCGAGCGATAGGTTTTGTCGAGCGACATATTATAAAGCTTGTTTATAGTGTCCTGAACGTCCATATTGGCGTTCGGTATCGAGTTGCCATAAAAGAATTCTCTGCCATTAAACGGTTCGCAGATTGATTTTGCAAAAGGATAATACTTTTTATAAAGACCCCAAAGCAATGGCGTGTCTAAAACCAAAACTCCGTTAATCACAACGCTGTACTGATCCCTTGCCTTGTTGTAGTATTTTAAAATCTCGTACTCTTCGTCATCAACTCTATCGCGGAAGAAGTCCGCCATCTCGTTTGAAATACGTTCAGAGTTTTTGCCGTGAACATTTTTCCAATTCGGGTATCTGCCAAATTCCAATTCGGCTGTTGCTCTGTCAACATTCCTTGCCCAAGCAATTGCCGGCTGTGCCTGAATATCGTGAATGTAAATATTTTTTATAAATAATTCCCTCAACGGAACAAACGCATCAACGCATTCGTCATTGACTACAACTTCCTTTTCGTCAAAGGTCATCTCTCCAGTGTTGAAGTTGTATGATTTTATAAACTTTCTTTTCTGTGTTGATTTTAAATAACCATTGTATTTTATAATTGTTCCCTCCGTTGCTCCTTGCCACGCTTCCCAAAAGATTTCTACTTCCGGATTGGAATGAGACCTTGCGTAGTTCACAAGATTTTCCATATACTCTGACCTTGCTTCGTCATAACTTCCGTCTTTGATATTTCTCGCGCGAATTGGTGTTTGGGGAGGCGTGCTGGCAACTGCGGCAACAAACGCTTTTAATTTATTTCTTGTGCCTTGATTAAAAACATTGGCCTGCCAGTCCTCTTTGCCCTGTTCTTCTTTGCCCGGCACAAATCCTTGCACTCTCAATCGTGAGTTTTCAATAAACTCTAACAAACCCATATTATTAAATTGAGTATAGTTTTCATTCCGGACAGAAATCATCTCTTCAAATTCTTTATAAATAAAAGACACCTTTTCTTTTTCGGTGTCTGATGGTTTGTACATCGCCGCTATCCTTATTTCTTCGGCCTCAATCTGTTCCTGCGTTTTCGCCGGAGCCTTTTGTTGCTGTTGTGGTTTTTGTTTTTTTACCTTTTTATAGTTTTGCATAAGTTTTATACAAACAAAAAAGGGGCTTCGAAAAGCACCGATTACTTCAGTGTCTTTCGAAGCCCCTTTGGGCGAGAGCCGAGTGGCTCTTCCAAGCGGAGGCAAACAATTTTATTAAATTATCTTATTTTACTTCTTATCCAACAATCTTGTCAAGTGCTGTTTTTTTATTTCCCTTTGTTACTCTGCTTTTGTCATACAAAATAATATCTTCTTTTTTTGGTCGCGGTTGTTTTATAAATCTAATTACGCCGGTTTGTTTTTCTTTATAAATTAAAACTTCTCCCTCTAATTCAAAGAACTTCGCCGCAAACAATGCGAGAAGTTGCTGTGCTTCTTTGTCATTAAAATCTATGCTTATCATTTTTTAAATGGTAGCAAGTAAGTTAAATATCTTTGATCTAAAAGCATATTATAAAGTTTATCTACAACCTTTTGCTGTGTCTCCGTTAATTTTTCAAAATCTAAATTACAATAAATTTCTTTTATTTTGTTTTTACACTTAACTGACTTTGCGCGTTTCAAATCAGCAAATATTTTTCCGACAATAAATGTTTCTTTTTTTGTTGGTTTATAATTTTTCATACCATTCTAAAAAATTTATTCTTTGATTTGTTGCGTTCTTTATTTCTTCTCATTCTTTCGTTAAATAATTTTTGTTTCAACTTATCAGAAGTAATGGCCGGAGTCGGAGCCGACATTAAACCATATCTTTCGCTGTCATATGAATGATCTTCTCCGTCGGTGTCGCAATCCTCAACTTTTGTTGCGTCATAAACTAATGCCGGCACGGTTCTTATAAACTCCATACAATTCTCAAACACCTGCAACTTGGCCGTAATCATTTCCTCTTGCAAATATGGTTTCAAGTATTCCCTAAACACCCGCGCGCCGTTAATCCTGTCATTGTTTCCCTGCAAAAGCATCAATGACTTTTTCATTATCTCCCGATAAACACTTTGCATTATTTCAGCTCCGGATAACTCCGATTCTCCTTTCTTTGACCAAATGCTCGGATCAAACACCCAATACTTAAGTTCTTCTGATTCGGGAGTCATTGCAATAATCTTTTTGGCTAAATCTGAAAAAGTATGCTCTATGCAATAAAGTTCTCGATAGATATAAATTACTCCGTCCGGACTGACTGCGTTCCAATAAACTGCCGCAGGTTTAGCAAATCCATAATCTCCGCAAACAAATTTCTTCCAGTCGCTCGGTATCTGAAAGGGCTTGCAGACGTGTATATTGCGTCTCCATTCACCAAAAAACTGCCCTTTGAATAAATCCCAATCTCCCTCAAGAAAAGCCTTGCGTAGCCCCTCAGGCAAACTCTCAAGCGATTTATAATAACTCTGTGCGATATGCGGATTATCCGCGGCCTTTGCTTGTATAAAAGCAAACTTATCTTTCTCTTGCTCGTTGTCGTCAAACTTTTTATCAATCCACATATTTTTAACCCACACGTGTCCGATTCCTCCCGGGTTGGTTCCGGCAAGAAACTTTGTATCTTCAATTCCGGGCCACCTTAATCGGGTTCTTAAAAAATCAAACGTCTCTTTATCGTTTTTTGTAAGCTCATCAACCAATTCGGCCGCAAACTCTGACGACTGATATTTTGAAACATCGTCAAGGTTTCTAAATCCCAATATCCCTCCGCCGTAATCAGAGGATAAAATAAAATTATGGTCTTGCGCTGAATATGTGCCAAGCCAAGTTGGAAACTCAAATTTAACTTTGCTCAAATGCCTATCTTTCAATGCCGGATAATCTTCGCAAAATAAACCAACCATCACACCGCTTAATTTATATTTTCCCCAATAATACATTAACAATTTTATTCCCTCCCAGCGCAACCAATAACTCTTGCCTCCTCCCATAGCTCCGCCATATAAAATATATTTGTAATTCTTTGTTGCCAAATCTGCCTCTCGTTGTTTGGGAGTCCACTTAACAAAATCAGAGAAATTTACTTTTTCAGATTCTTCCATTTTTTAATCAAGAATTATAACCTTACTGCCTTTGTGTTCTACCTCAATACTTTCTTTCGGCTTACCAAAAACCCTGTTAAACAAATTCTCAAGCGCTTTTACATTCGGATCTTTAGTTGTGATGTAATAATAATTCTCTCCTTGCCCATCGCTCTTTAACAACTGCTCAACTCTGTTTATATCCATAACCCTAACAAGTTCACCTGTGCGTTCAAATTTCCCCGTCTTTTTATTTTTCTGCTTTCGCCGCTGAAACATTACAGTCATTCCCTCTGCCTGATTAAATTGCGCACGAATAAAGGGAACTAAATTATCAAGTATTCTTTTTTTATACAAATCCAAAGCCGCCTCTTGTTCGAGAGTTTTCTTTGTCTTCTGACCTCGCTTAATACCTGCTCCTTTTGGTCTTTTATCTCCGGGTTTAAATACCATATTTTATGTAATATCTTACATATCTTACATAGGCTAAAATTAGACGACCTATAACTCAACTTGACAAATTATCGTGCGTGTAATGCGATTTAATTGCGTCGTTTTTTCCGTTTTGCCCTCTTTTTCGGAGTCAAAGAATTTATTAAGGTTTTAAACCACCACTCAAAATAATAAGAAAATGTTTCGTCCGTTTTCGGATTTATTTCTATTCCGCAATCAAACAAAGACATAAAAACCAAATGCGAAATCTCGTGCAAAATCGTAGATATATCCTCAATCCAACCTTTGTCAGTTTTTTCAATATAAATATAATATCTTTTTTGGCTGGAGCCGTCTGGCTTCTCCACGCGATAAGTTCCGGTCTGTCCAGAACATTTTATCAAATCAGTTCTAATTTTATTTTTTGAAAAATAATGTTCTGCCTCAATATAATTGCATTCATACAAAAGCAACAAATGAGTGTTATAAATTGGTTCGTAAAATATTTTAATCTTCATTTTCTTCTAATTGTTTTTCAATAATTATTCTTTTGACCTTAACCCACGTATCGCAAACAATCGGATCAGTAAAATCTAAATCCGGGCAGTCCTCAACGGCGTGTATAATATCATTTGCTGGCATCGTCTTTTTTTGTTATTATTGCCCCCACGTAATTTCCTTTCTCGTCCCTTTGAACCACAATGCTTTCAATATTAAGAGCCACCATTCTCGCAACTAATTTCATTTCTCTTTGTAATGCTTTTTTGTTTGCCATAAGTTTTATTTATCTTTTTTATTATCTTCCTCTAACCCCGAACCTACACGCCTTTGCACCATTGCGAACGTTGCGTCATCTTCCTTTGTTTCAAACACTGCGTAATTCTCATTGTTAAGAAGATGTTTGCTCGCCGGTGTGTCTGCCTCCACTATAATTTTGATAGTTAAAATAGGCATAAAATTAAGTGTTATCGCTTATAACTCTTGTTGCTTCGGCCAACTCTTTGCACCAGTGGCAATTTTGCATATGCGAAACATCAAAATCGTCCTGCTTAATCCAGTACTCGTGCTTGCACTTCGAGCATTCAACTAAAATCTTTGTGGTCTGTATATATTTTGATTTGCCAGCATACTCTGGTCTTGGAGTTAAACCCATTCGACTATTTTTGCTGGGGTGCTTAGCTCCGGGGACAACTCATCTGATTGCTATAAACCCGATTATAGCTTCGGGTAAAATTGTGAATCATACCCTCCTAAATACATATTTCAGAATGTAATCCGATAATTTCTTCCCATTCACGGATCAACTCTTTGTGTTGGAAGAAGTTGCTTACTTTATGTGGCGAGGGAAGTTGCGGAAAGCCCGGAATTAAGCACCCCAGCATTTTTAATTGTTAATCGTCGGAGCCCTCATCTTCTGCATCTCCATCCGGGTCATCCGACTCGTCCTCCTCATCGTCGTCTTCGAAATCGTCATCATCTTCAAAGTTCATTTTAAAATATATTATGGTTAATATTATTGGCCGACCTTTTAATTACCAATTATTTCCTCTATCCCAACCCTTGTCGTTGCCCCCTTGTTCTCTCTCCTGTTTCTTTCGCTTATTTATTGCTCTGCAACCCGGACATCTTCGCGGAGGAGTAAAACCCTTTTGGGTAAAGAATTTTTGTTCGCCCTCTGTAAAAACGAAATCCCCTTTGCAGTCAGCACACTTTAAATTTAAGTCTGACATTTTTATTTAATTATTGCTTTTTATAATTCGACTTTTATTCTTTCCACGTAATAACTTTTACAGCCCACATTTGAGCTGTTTGAAGTTGCCTAATAGCTTCTTCTTTCATTGCCGCTCCTTCGCTTCCGACATCAAACGGAGTAGCAATAAGTAAATCAATCGCCTCCGCACAAAGTTGTTTTGCTTTTGCAACATTAAGATCCCCGCCCGGATTGAATGTTATCCCTACGGCTTTTTGTCCGAACGTTAAAGGGGTTGTTTGTCCTCCGGGTACTGAACCTGTATTTGAATTTTCCATTTTATTTTTTCTTCTATGGCTTGCCCTGTGTGATGCAAATCCTAACGAGTTGAACCAGTGGGCGAAAATATGACAATATTTTTCAGCCATAAATTTAATTATTATTTTCTATTTTTTCCTCGACCTTTAATTTTAATCGCTGGATAATTTCTGTCAGAGTTTTCCTATCCTCTAATGGACAGAACTGATCCCGCGCTAAAAGCAATCTTTGGCGGAACTGCTCAAAGGATATTTCCGCCTGCACCTCTGGCGGTGTCGTCTCCGGTCTCACAACAGTCGCCCCTCCCACATCTACAACTCCCAAAATATCTTTAACCGGCTTATACCCAATATTCTTTAACATATTGAATTGCGGCACTACCGTGTTGCTCTTCACAATGGCATCGTCCAAGTCGTAGGAGGCTATCAGAGCGACTCCCAGCGGTATCTCCATAGGGAGTATGTACCCCTGTGGCCAAGTTATCATAACGTAGAGCCTTAACTCTCTCTCCTGAATATCCATCAAAGGGAGTTTCGGCAAATCCTTTAAGAAGTAAATTGGGACGTTTATAATATTTTCCATTGTTTAATCATATTTACCACTAATAACATTCAACCTTAATTGATTAAACTTCTCTGCCAACATCATTTTTGGAGCGGCGTATTCACTATTAGTGAAATCACCAAACGCTCCGGCTTCGGCTTCTGCCAATAAATCTTTTAAATGCTGAATTAAAATTTTTGAACCTTTATCTAATTCCATAAATTTATTTTTTCAATTCTTTTTTTAATTTTCTAATCAGTTGGCTCATAGGACTATCGATCATTTGTCCCAGCCAGGGATTAACTCCAAAAGCTATCCCCTCCTGTTTAAGTCTTGGGTAAAAGTTTTTGCTTTTTCCCTTAACCCACATCCACTTTGGTAACATTGGCCCTTTCATTTGATTTTTAATTTCCCTCTCCCAAGAGAAATTTATTATTTAATAATTTGTCGTACACCGTTTTACCCTTATCATCTGTGGCAAACGGCAAGAAAACCTGCGGCAATTCTACAATCGTTGTTTCATAGAGAGCCATTTGAGCCAGCACCCAATCACGAATATCTCTCCACGCCACTCGGTAGCAATAATCTTCATCGTCCCAGCGTCTAACTTCTTGTTGTTTCAAAACCTCTTGAAAATTACGCCAATTAACCGGTAAGGAAAATGAAACCAATCTTTCTTTAACCGGCAGTCTAAAAACCAATGCAGATATTCTCCCGGTTCCCTTTTCGTACTGATACATCACTCCCACAGCCCCGTTCTTCACGAGCGAATTTTGGATCTCTTGAATGCTCCTGTCTGCTGGCACTGTTGTTGTATAATTTTTAAGTGGCATATTTTTAAAACCCCATTAACTTTTTTTCTTTTTCCTCTTCGGTGTATTCAGGAAAAATCTTGGTAAGATTAACACCGGCGTGAATATCAAAATTTATCAGTGTGCAGTTTGGAAAACTAATTTCTTTTGCGTCCTTAACTTCTTTTTGTTTTATCAGATAAAAGGCGTGCGCTTCTCCCACATAAAGGATTATAGGTTTACGGCACTTCCACACTTTCTTGTTGACCGACACTATATTCCCAAAAATCACCGGAGTGGCCGCTAAAACATAATTGCCAGTGTTTATTCCAACGTGTATTGTTTTGTCGTTCACGTACTTCTTGTAAAAAACACTCGGAAACCTATAAGACATCATCATTGATTTATAGGTGTAAAAAGCAGACTCCAATATTCCCCTCCCTGTCTTTAAATTTTCATCGACTTGATTTCTGTTCCACATAATTATTTTTCTACGGTGTCCTTAAAAAACCTCATATCAAACTCTAACCAATCTCCCCCGTCCTCTGGTATGACCCACCACTTACCTTGTGCAAAGCGCATTTCGAGTCTCCCGTAATACCGTTTTCTTTTAAAAGAAGAAGAATTCGCCGTCTCTTCTTCTTTAATCTTATTCTTAATCTTACTTGTATCGGTTTGGGCACCACCTCCGTCTACCACAGCTCCACCTCCGTTTTTTATAGCTCCACCTCCCGGAGTTATGCACTGGTCGTCCAGTGGTTGTCCAGTGGTCATTTCAGCACCACCTCCATAATTGTCTATATTTAACTTCCATAAATCTATTATTATAAAGGTTCTCGTGAACCCTCCCGGGACTTTTGTTTTAGAGGTCTCTTCTATCCATTTTCTTTTTAAAAGCTTGGCTATTGTTTTGGTTACGGTCGTTTTATGTATTCCCATTTTAGAAGCCAAAAAATTAAGAGAAGCATAACATTGTCCGCCCTCTCCAGCCAATCTTTTCATTATAAGATATAAACTTTGCTCGTAGGCAGTCGAGTGATTAACAATCATATTAGGAATTTGAGTAAAGTATTTTTTATCTCCACTCTCGTCCTTTATCTTATATTTGTGTTCCATAGATTTTGGTTGTAGGTTTTCTTAAATCTTTTATCATAATTTTTGGTGCCGGCGTTTTAAGGTGTGAACAACCTGTTGTCGCCGGCTTCAACGATGCAGAAAAGGTCTAAATTTCGGTACACCGTCACATTTGTTAAAACGGAATATCGCGAACGTCGATCTCTTTCTCCAAGTTTTCTTTTGGAAATTTCACTCCCTCTGTTCTCCTTGCTTGCACTGACGGAGTCACTCCCCTTACTTCTCCCTTGTAGTGTCCGTCTTTTGTTTCTTCAATCACTGGTATATCGTTCGTGTCTGCTTTGTTATCTTTTATATTATTTCCAACATCGTGTATTCTCACATCTACATATCCTCTGGCCCCTTTTCTGACAAATTCCATTTCAAGCATTGTGTCCTCTTCAATATCCTCAAACTTTTGAAACAAATAATGAAATTTTCCGTAGTTAGGAGAATTTTTATCTGTTACAAACATCGGAACAAAATATTTCTTTTCAACACCGTCTTCGTCAACAATTAAGTTAATTCCTTTTTCTTCGCCACGATATTCAGTATCTCTTGTGGCATTTTCACACTTTAATAATGTAACAATGTGGACTCCTGTTGACATCGGCACTCCTTTCTCATTCTTTTTAGCCAATTCCAGATAGTCATTTTTTGTTACCCTATCCGGATATTGAGCTAAATATCTTTTTATAGTGTCCATTTTAATTAGATTTATAATTTATATTTTTGACGCTCTCAACTCGGTCAACGTCCGGGTATCTCTTTTTCCTTGATATACCCAGTACTGATTTTGGTAGTCGTATCCGTTCCATATTCTTGCTTCTTTTGGTGGTTGTTGGTCTTGACCGAGCGATATTATTTTACCGTCTGGCAAAATATATTCGTCGTTAGATGTTCTCATAAATATCGGAACCAAAGATACCCAAACAACGCGATACCAGCGACTGCGATTGGTGCGCCGATTGTTTCAATCCAATCAATCGTTCCGTTTTCTTTTTTTGGAAGATAATCAAAAAACGGCACGTAATATTGCTGGTTTAATTTTTGTTTTAATTCGGGTGACATAATGGTTTTATTGTGATTTCTGCCACTTTCGACCTTTTTCCAACGAAAAAAAAGTAGCAGTCGTCAAACTGTTACTTTTAAATCGTTTTACAGGCCGTTAACCGTTCCCCATTACCTCTTTGCCCACTGTGGAGATTTTCTGGCGCGCTTTAAGCCAAATTTCTTCCTTTCTCTCATTCTTGGATCTCTTGTTAAAAATCCTGCCTTTCTTAAGCGCTTTCTGAAATTTGCATTAAAATCCACCAACACCCTGGCTGTGCCGTGCCTTATAGCCTCGGCCTGAGCCCTGTGTCCCCCGCCTTTCACTTTTACTGTTACCCTAAACTTGTCCAGACATTTCATTTTTTTCATTGAAGCAACAGACGACTCTTTGTCTTCTTCTGTTTGAAAATATTGCTGGTATGGCTGATTGTTTACAATAAATTCTTTGTCCCCTTTTGTAAAAAGGCGCACTCTTGCAACCGCGGTTTTCCTTCTGCCAATTGCCTCAAAATAACGATCTGCTTTACCGGATGTTTCTTTAATAGACTTAGCAATTTCCTCTGAAATGTCATCTTCTGCCACATCTTCTGCCGAAACTGACGAAACCTCAACAGTCGGAGTTTTTACCTCTTCCTTTATTTCTTCAACTTTTTCAATTGTTTTTTTAGTAATTTTTTTCTCAACCATGCTTTTATTGGAATCTTAAACGTTTAATTTGTTTAGCTCTTAACTTATTTTTTTGAAGCATTCCCATTACGGCCACCCTTAAAACTTCTTTTGGACCTCTTTTTATCAAAAATTCTTTCAGGGTTTTCTTTTTTAAATTTCCCAAGTATCCTGTGTAATGAAAATAGTTTTTATTTTCCAGCTTATTTCCGGTAAATTTCATCTTGTCTATATTTATAACAACAACTGTATCGCCGACATCTTTATAAGGCACGTAGTCGGGTTTGTTTTTTCCGCGCAGTAAAACAGCCACCTCAACAGCCACTCTGCCCAAGGATTTGTTTTCCGCATCTATTGTTATAATTTTTCTCGGCGGATTATTTTGTATATTTTTTTTAGTTTGCATTTTATTTATTTCACAAGCTCTATTATTACCATGTGCGCTCCGTCGGAATTGCGAGGCCCCAATTTCATTATTCTTGTGTACCCGCCCTGTCTTTCTTTATATCGGGGCGCTATTTCGTCAATTATTTTTTTTGTAAGATCCGGCGTCAACTCTCGCGCCAGCAACCTGCGATTAGCCAAATTTACATTTTTGGCCCTTGTAATCATTTTCTCGGCAATAGATCTTAACTCTTTTGCCTTAGCCTCGGTGGTTTTTATTTTTTCATGTAATAAAAAATTATTAACCAATACCCTAAAGAGCATCTTTCTTGGCCCAACCCTCATTGATAATTTTCTGCCTTTGTTTAACTTTCGCATTTTATTCCTCTCCTTTTAATTCTAATCCTAATTTTTTTATTTTTCTCTTTATTTCTGAAAGAGCCTTGTCACCCATGCCTTCTAACTCGCCTAAGCTCTTCTCTGATTTCTTCAAAATTCCTCCAACTGTTTTAACGCCGTTATTCAGCAAAGCGTTAAGGGTTCTGCCGGTTAATTTTAAATCTTCAACCGCTGTTTTGGTTATATCTCCTCCTTCCTCCGATGACTTTTCAACCAAAGCTTCTTTTTTCTCTTTGGCTTCTTTTTCAGGAGTTTTTCCTTCGAAAATAATGTTGAAATGTTTTATCAAAATGTCACAAGCTTCAAAAAATGCTTCTTCCGGGGTAATTGTGCCGTCTGTCTCAATTTCCAAACTAAGCCTGTCAAAGTCAGTTCTGTCTCCCACACGCATATTTTCAATTTGAAAATTAACGTTTCTTATCGGAGTAAAAATGGCATCCACTGCAATAGCTCCAATTTCCGGCTTAGATGCCGGTTTTCCAATTTTCAATTGATCTTTTTGAACATATCCAATTCCTTTTTCAACTTGAATTTCAATTTCCAATTCTGTTTTTTTATCTGTGATTGTGGCAATATGCAATTCGGGGTTTACCAGCTTTACCTGCGGAGGACACTTAAAATCTGCCCCCGTTACCTTGCCATCTCCTTTTGCTTTTAATTGAATTTTTTGCGACTCTCCTTCAAAAATTTTAAACCTTAAATTCTTTATATTCAAAAGTATCATTATGGTGTCTTCCAAAATTCCGGGCATTGTTGAAAATTCATGCGAGGCTCCTTTTATCTTAACTTCTGTTATTGCCGCTCCCTGCAAAGATGACATTAAAACCCTTCTCAGGGCGTTTCCAATAGTCACGCCGTATCCTGGATATAATCCTTCTACTTCAAAAACCGCCTGATTTTTCTTCTTTTGAATTACTTTTGGTGGCAATGGAAGAGGAATCATTTGTTACTACTAAATTACTAATAACTACTAATATACGAATACGTGTTAGTATATTCGTAAAAATTAGTAAATTAGTAGTTTAGCGTGAATAAAACTCGAATATTAATGAAATTTCTGCCGGAGGCTTAACTTCATCTAAGTTTGGCTCTCCGATAGTTTTTGCTTCTAATTTTTCTTTGTTCAGGGATAACCATACAGGTATTTCTTTTCTTTTCAATTCTTCCGCCAAATTCTTAAACGTGCCTTTTGCTTTTTTATTTTCTTTTACGGCGATTAAGTCGTCTTTCTCCACTTTATATGACGGTATGTTAACCGGTTTTCCATTTATTAAAAAATAGCCGTGAGAAACCATTTGCCTTGCCTGTACTCTGGATTTGGCAAACCCAAGCCTGAAAATAACATTGTCCAGTCTTTTTTCCAGCCTTCTGATAAGTTCTGCTGAAACATCGTCAACTTTATCCATTTTCTCAAGGGTTTCCTTCACATATCTTTTAAATTGCCTTTCAGAAAGTCCATACCATTTTTTCAGGGTCTGTTTTTCATCCAATGACTTTTTATACTCTGACGGAGATCCTCCTCTTCTTTTTTTCTGAGGTCCTGGAGCAAATGCCCTCTTCATCATGGCGCATTTCGGTGAAAGACAACGCTCGCCCTTCAAAAAGAGTTTTTGTCCCAACCGTCTGCAAGTTTTACATTGATCGTATCGCATAATTATTTTATACTCGTCTTACTTTTTTTGGCCGGCATCCGTTGTGCGGAATCGGTGTTATATCCTTTATGGAAACAACATTCAGCCCTTGTGTTATTAATGCTCTCACAGCTGACTCGCGTCCTGCTCCTATGCCTTTTACTAACACCTCTATCTTATCAACAACGCCTGTCTTCTTGCAGATATTAGCTATAGCTTCGGCAACTCTTGACGCGGCGAAAGATGTTGATTTTTTTGTTCCTTTAAATCCTACTGATCCCGCCGATTTCCAGGCTAAAACTTGCCCCTTTGAATTTGTAAGAGTTAATATTGTATTATTGTAAGAAGAAGCAATATAAATTTTTCCCGACCCTGAACCTGCCACTCTAACTGGCTTATCTTCTGGCTTTGCAGAAGGAGTTGCAGAGGCCTTGGCATCCTTCCCAACCGCTTTATTGATTTTCTCCTGCTCTTTTATTAATTCTTCTTGATTTGTTTCTATAACGTGTTTTTTTCCCATCTTTAAATTTTTAAATATTTAAATTTTCGTTAGGTTGGCGCTGCCGGTGGTTTCCTGCCCGAACCCATTGTTTTCCTAACGTTTCCTCTGACTGTTCTGTTGTTTGTTTTGGTCCTTTGACCTCTTACCGGCAATCCTTTCATGTGTCTCAAACCCCTCCATGCTCCTACGTCTTTTAATCTTTTAACATTTATCATAACTTGTCTTCTCAAATCTCCCTCAATTTTATAAGTTTTTTCAATAAAGTCTTTCAAATCGTTGACTTCTTTCGGTGACAAGTCAGATGCTTTTTTATTTATATCTATTTTTAATTCATCCAAAATTTTCTTACTCAAAGACCTGCCTACTCCATAAATGTAGGTCAATGAAATTTCTATTCTTTTGTTTTCGGGTATATTTACCCCTGCTATACGTGGCATGAAAAAATTTAAATATTTAAATATGCTTTATCCTTGGCGTTGCTTGTGCTTGGGATTTTTTTTACAAATAACATAAAGTCTCCCCTCTCTCCTGACGATTTTACAGTCGTTACAAATTTTCTTGATTGATGGTCTTACCTTCATTTTTGTAAAAAAAAATTATTTTAACCTATAAACGATTCTCCCTTTTCCTTCGTCGTAAGGGCTCACTTCCAAGGTAACTCTGTCTCCCGGCAAAATAGTTATTCTGTTCATCCGCATCTTGCCCGACAAAAATCCCATAATTTCTTTCCCGTCGCTTAATACTACCTTAAAAAAGGCGTTTGGTAAAGCCTCTATGACTCTTCCTTCTTTTTTTATAATCTGTTCTTTTTTTCCTTCGTTTGATGACATCTCTATATACAATTTATAATGTTAGCAAATTAACTTTAAAAGGTCAATAGCTACTGGAATTTTAGCTCTATGTTAACTTTGTTCTGATTGTTTGGCGCTGAAAAAACCCAGAACGGCCAAAAGTTTATTTCCGTCTTGGAAATCTGACCTCCTAAGCTGCTGCTTATGGTCGCTTTTATCTGGTCTGTATTTTCTCCAAGCAGGGACAGCGCCATAGAATTTTTATTAATGTTCTGATACACTCCCGATGAAAAATCTAAATTTAAAACCGCTTTGCCTCCGGAAACATCCACTGTTCCGGTTAAGTAGCTCGCCGTAAAATTCTTATCAAGTAAGGTTTTCCCGTCCGGTATTTGGGAAATAATATAATTTTTGGCAAACTTGTCTAAGTCAGATTTTTTGAAAGCCAAAGCGCTGGCGGTAATGGCAACCTGATAATTGAAACTATCAGCAATTGTTCCCGGCTTTGTCTGAGTTGAAGCGCTGGTGGTGTTAGATAATATAGCCTTGTCTAATAATATATAATCAGAAGAAAGCTGATTTTTCAAGGCGGTTACTGCGTCGGATGTGGTTTTTTTAGTCAAAACATCTTTAGCTCCCTGAATGTCGTCGGCTGTTACTTTTTTTACTTTACCGGAATATCCGCCGGTCATCGGGCTTTCCGATGTGGCGCTAACTCCATAATAATATGCCGTGCCTTTTAATCCGGGTATTGAAAAATTAGAAGGAGCTATGTTATAACTGCTTCCTCCTTCAACTGCCTGAACCGACACTTGAACTGTCCCGGGTATAATTTTGCTACCAGATTTTGTGGCGGCTGGAATTGTGATTTTCTGCGAAGCAACAAAAAGTTTTCCTGAGTCGGACATAAAGTGCGTGCCTGCTTTGAAATTAAAAGGCATTGGCGGATTGTATTTGTTGTATATTGTTATGGTACCGGAAGCCTGCCCAACATCCGCTCCGTTACCGGTAGCCGGAAAATTCTGCGAGTTTGTTTTTGCAACTTGAAGATATTGAACAGGGATAACTGCTTTGGCAAGGTCAACTGATTGAGCTGATTTATCGGCTGTTATGGTTTGCTTAAAGCTCATTGTTTCCACTCTTGGCCAAATAACAATATTTGCCTTTGGCAAACTAAAAAATAAATAAATTCCAACTCCAATTATAATTATTGAAATGCCAACCCAAAAATACAGCCAAAAACCGGTCTTAGACGAATGGTTTTCTTTTTTCTGCCTATGAGGAGTGGCGCTGGCGCGTCTTTTAATTTTAACAGCGCCGGAAATTTCTTTCTTAGATTCTTTTCCTGTTTTAGAAACTTCCTTAGGGGGTTTAATGTCGTAAATCTTTTTTGGCATAATTTTAAATTTTATTATTTATAATTTTATTCTAACACAGCTTTAATTCTCCGCACTCCGGCGGATGAACTCTCCTCTTTCTGTATTTTAAAGTGTCCTAAAATTCCTGTTCTTTGCACATGAGGCCCTCCGCATATTTCCCTGCTCGCCACATTATCACCTGTTCCTACAGTATAAACTTTTACAATTTGGCCATACTTTGACTCAAAAACGCCCATGGCATTTAGTTCTCTGGCTTTCTCTATTGTCATCTCTTCGCAAGCCACAGGGAGGTCTTTCTCTATTATACCATTTACAAAATTTTCCACATCTTTTATTTGTCCACCGGTCATTTTTTCTTTGTGCGAAAAGTCAAACCTTAATCTTTCGGCTGTAATGTTGCTTCCTTTTTGAAAAACATCTTCTCCCAAAACTTTCCTCAAACCAGCCAGCATTAAGTGCGCGGCTGTATGTAACTTTGTAGTTTCCTCGGAATTATCGGCCAATCCCCCTTTAAACATTCCTGCGCTTGCCGTCCTCGACAACTCCTGATGTTTTTCCAATTCTTTTTTAAAGTCTGCCAAATTAACATTAACCCCTTTTTCTTTCGCCAACTCTAAAGTAATTTCAATTGGAAAACCATAGCTCTGGTACAAATTAAACGCATCTTTCCCAGAAATTTTTCCTAACTTCTCAAATTCCCTTAATCCATTTTCCAAAGTCCCTTCAAATTTTTTTTCTTCTTTGTCTAATTGTCCAAAAATAAATTTCTCATTTTTTTGTATCTCAGGATAAATATTACCAATAATCTCTATTACAGCTTTGGCAATTTTAGAGCAAAACTGCCCCTCAATGCCAATTTGCTTTCCGTGTCTTACTGCCCTGCGAATTAGTCTCCTCAAAACGTAACCTCTCTCAAGATTCGATGGCTCAATATGCTCGGCCAAAAGAAATGTTGCCGCCCTAATATGGTCTAAAATTATTCTCTCACTTGCAGGATTTTCTTTTTTTAAAAGCTCGTGTAATTTCTTATGTGCGACATCAAACATATCGGTATGATAAATATTTTCAGCGCCGTTGATAACAGCCAACGTCCTTTCCAAGCCCATTCCAGTGTCAACATTTTTTTGCTTTGCCGGATTATAGTTTCCATTCTCATCCCTCACGTATTGCATAAAAACATCGTTCCAAATTTCCACCCAATTTTTATTTTTCGAGTCAAAAATTTTTGGAGTCGGTTTGTCGTTTAATTTCCAATAAAACATTTCTGTGTCCGGCCCGCAAGGACCGGTTTTTCCTGCCGGACCCCACCAATTATCTTCTTTTGGCAAGAATGCAATTCTTTCTTTTTTCACCCCAAGCGATTCCCAAATTTTTGCCGACTCTTCATCTTTTGGCGCGTCTTTGTCACCTGCGAAGCAAGACACGGCCAATCTTTCCAAAGGCAACTTCAGTTCCTTTGTCAAAAATTCAAAACTAAATTTTATTGCATCTTCTTTCCAGTAATCTCCTAGCGACCAATTTCCCAGCATTTCAAAAAATGTTAAGTGAGTGTCATCACCCACGTCATCAATATCTCCGGTTCGTATACATTTTTGACAGCTGGTCAATCTTTTCCCTTCAGGATGTTTTTCTCCAAGCAAATAAGGAACTAACGGATGCATTCCTGCGGTTGTAAATAAAACAGTCGGGTCGTTTTCCGGAATCAAAGAAGCGCTGGGAATTATCGCGTGTCCCCTGCTCTTAAAAAATTCCAAAAACTTCTGACGCAGTTCAGATGATTTCATGTATTTTATTATTATACTACAAAAATAAATTTGTTCAAAGTGCAAGTAAAAAAAGGGCCCGCTCTTTCGAGAGGGTATGATGGTAACCACTACAGCCGATTATGGCTTATCGAGCCGAAAGAACTTCTGCGGACCTACCGCCGGCAAAGTGACTGCAGAAAAATAGTTGGAACCCAAACTATTCGTGACGACAAGCGTTGTTGGAACCAAGTTGGTGTCAACCAAATATGGTCCCACGACATTCGTCGCCACTGCAAGTTTCCATTGGCTTGGCGGAAACAGATTTTGCAACCATTTGACGACCACGTTTGTCCCGGACAGGGATATATTGAAATCCGGGTCGTTGCCTGCGGGGAGAACAGGAACAAGTTGCACCGCATCCAACCCCATATATGGGGTAAAATAGGTGCCAGAGTAGTACTTCTGGATTGTCCACGAAAACTTGTTCGTTATATCCCTGGTTGCTGGCAGGTAATATGAATGACGCGTCCAGCCGGATTCCGTGTATGGCAGCTGTAATTTGATTATGTCATTGACGCTGAACGTCGACTGGTCTGACGAAGTCATACTATTGTAACTCCAAAAGTTGACCCAATAGGGAACGTTGTTCCCGTACTTATTGGTATCGTTCAAAAGCATCGTGATATAGATGGTCGATCTGGAGTATTGCACCGACAGGGCATAACTCTGGGCAGAGGGAACACCGTTTGTGTTCACTTTGTAAGAAGAGTTGAGGTGCCACGGGAAATAGGTGTTGGGCAAAGTGATGGTCAGCCAACTTCCCGAACTAAAGTCCGGGAACCCGTAAAAAACATACGGGGAGAGACTATTCTCCAACGACACCAATTCCGGCAATACCGACTCTGAATTTGTCGTATTCGGGGGATCACCCGGTGTCGGAGGCGGAGCGGCGTTCATCAGAGACATGGAGGATGTTGCGGGTTTCTTTTTGTGACCCGCCTCAGGATAACCCAACATAGTGTCCAGTTTCTCCTGAGTCAGCGGACACCCCGATGGCCAGATAGTCAAAATGCTATCGAGTTTCTGCTCCAGGGTTTTAGGCTCCGACTGAGCCTGGGCGCTGTTGCTGATTGCCACTGTGACCGTAAAAATAATGGTCCAAAGCAGTTTCATTGTCGTCTTCATAGTCCTTTTCCGTATTGAGTTCTTTTCATTTTGTCAGTCTCCGACCTATCGGGCGGATGTTGTGGTTAATACTGTAAATTGTAAAAGAGCATTATTATTTTATCACATATGCAAAAAAACATCAAGCCCTGCCTTGTATTCACTTAGTCTGTGTATGCTCCTTACGCGTCAGATACGCTGAATTCTGCGACCGCAGAATTAAAAGTATCCGTGTTTTGCACTTTACAGAAGCCCGACATCTGTATATGGTCGCACAATAAAAAGTCCCGAGCAACTTTCGCTGCAAGGGACATGCAAACATATAATTCACCAGTAATGCCGACTTAACTCGTCGGGCGACCGTCGTAGATAATGCTGACGCGGTCGGCCTTGTCGGTCGGGTCATCAGGCTTTCCACCCGCGGCAAGCCTGACGGTCTCGGCGAGAATACAGGCGTCGCCCAACGGAGTGGCAGAGGCCGCGAAGTGTTTGTGATTTGTTACCATCTTCCGGTAGATCTCCCGATTGCCACCTTGGGCGAAGAGATGGACCTTATATTGAGGCCACCTGCCGTCCACAACGTGATTGTAGTCGGTAGACTGCACGGTCTCGCCAATGGCAACAGTGCCAAAAATGCCTTGCTGGTCAACGCCCGTGCGCAAACCAACCACATAAGACTTCTTCGGGTTGAGGAACGAGAAGGTGCCTCCGCCGGCGCCAAAGTAGCCTTTGTATTGCCGAACAGAATAGCACTTATCCCAACCACCTGCTCCATCCATTCCCGCGGCACCGAAGTTGCACATCATCCACACGCCTTGACCCAACTCGGTAATCGGGCAGCGGACGTCGCAGAAGATCGGGGCTTCCTTGGTGACAGCGTTCAAAACAAAGTGGGAAATCCCGCCGTCCATGTCGCCCTCGGTCATCCAGAAAAGCGGATGTTTGCGACCTTCCGGACCTTCTGAGGACATGGCAACGCCTTTGATAAGGTCGCCGCAAAACAGGCCCTCGGTCATAATAAGCTGGGCAGGAATGCCCAGAATCTTGATTTTCCGCTCGGCCGCAATGTCCAGCATTGCGGCGTAAAATCCCATCTGCTTGGCTGCCACACCAAGGTCGTAGTCTTGTTCATCGGCCGGCAGAGAATTGCCGTCCCAGTCGTTTTGGAACAGGAACTTGACGCCCTTGGCAATGAGCCATTGCACATAGGCAAAGCCCAACATCATGTAGTGGTCTCGCTTTGCCTCGAATCTCTTGTTCCAGTCAAAGAGGTCGGGCGAGATTATGGGGATGTTCATTCCCCAGCCGTTCTGGCCGCAGTGATACGGCACATTAATGTGGCAGGGCAACATTCCCATGCAGTGACCGCCGGTGGTTGCCATAACATTACCACGCATCCCGGCGAGAATTGTCCGAGCCATGGCCGTGTGGCTCCGCTGGATTGGCAGTTTGAAGTTGGGAAAGTCCACGTTGGAGGTAATCCTGCCATTACTCAGGAATTCGGTCAGGTCACTCATGAGTTGCTCTTCGCCATTGCCCGACAGCGGACCAATCAGGCGTTCTTGGTGTCTGCCGGTCATGCGCGCGACACAGGTGTCGTGCAACATGAATACTTCGCCCGGCGCTTCACCCAATTTGGCGCCAACCGGAGCAGTATAGGCAGAATTGCCCAGGAAAACGTCTGACGGGGTGGCGAGCTGAATTGCGTGACCAATGGGCGGGTCTGCCCAAAGGTAGCTGCGCGACACAACCGCCACAGGCTTGTGGGTTTCAATGGCCGAGCTGACAGACTCATACGTAGCCCTGGGCTCGATGAGATCTTCTTCCAACACCACGGCTTGGTACCCGAGCGACTCCACCTTGCCGGCGAAGTCCCGAGCGTCCTGCCATTGGGCCTTTTTGAAACGTTCCCGCGGAGGTCCACGAAAATCGTTGGGAATTACTATCAATACTTTTTTCGGCATAACTTGTCTCTTTCTTCCTATCGCGCTTTTGTTCTTTCAGCTTCCTACCGCCAGGTAAGAATTAGTTTATTCTGTTAGAATTGTGAAAGTGCGAATTGTTTCTAAGTCTACCAGTTTTATATGTTTTGTCAATGATTTGCTAGCAAAAAGCCACCCGGAGGTGGCGTCATATTTTATCCATTACTGGTTACCCTTTACAATACTATGTATATCTGTCTGCAACCACAGTTGCGGCAAAAGAGTAGGGTTTAATTTTTGGCTCAAAACCATTGCTTTTGATTAGTCCAACAACTTCCTTAACCATTTCTTTTGTTTTGCCCCGCTCGCCCACATCGGCGTGTATATATTCAAACTGATATTTCAAGCTCTTGCCCTGAGCTTGTCGAATGGTATTTTCTTTTTCCAACACTTCCCTCAGTGAAAGCGCCAATTCGCAAGACAAATAAACTTCCTGCAAAATTCTGTTTTTCCAATTAACAAATCTTTTTAAAAAATTGTCATCGTAATGCATTTTTTTCAAAAAAAACCTTCCGCCAAACCCGGTTCGTAAAACAACTATGGCAATTGGAAAAAATGGCTTGTCAGAAGATGGCGAATCGCACCCAACCACAATTTCATAAACCAATTCCGGAGCTTCCTGCATATAACTAAAAATTTCTTTGATAACTTGGTCAAAGCTTAAATCACCCTTGCTGGGGCTGAAAAATTTTCCATTACTTATAATACTATCTTCGGTCATATACGAATTTGGATACTTGGCAGTGAGTTTTCACTGCCGAGTATCTCTATTCAGCAGATTTTACTATTTTCACAAATTCTTCGGCATTCAAAGATGCTCCCCCAACCAACAAACCATTTGCTCCTGCGTCTTTCACATAAGCGCCGGAATTCTCGCTTTTCACACTTCCACCATAAAGCACTCTAAACTTTTCTGGTACCACGGACCCGTCAGTGGTACCGCCAACAATACCTCTGATAAAATCGATTGACTCTTTTGTTTCGGCGACTCCGCAATTGTTTCCGGTTCCAATTGCCCAAACAGGCTCATAAGCCACCGACAAATTTGAAATTTGATTGCCATGGCTCCCCGTAGGGTCCAATTTGAAATTTGAAATTCCAGATAACCCGGTTTTTATTTGGTTCTCCAACACTTTGTACTTTCCCGACCAAATCCCGCTCTGCGGGAATTGTGACGGGCCCGTCAAAATGCCCTTCTGGGCTTTTGTCGGGTTTCCGGCGTCTCTTTCTTCTGCTGTTTCACCGACGCAAAATATAACCTTCAACCCTGCTTCCAGCGCTTTCTTTATTTTTTTGTTTACAATTTCGTCTGTCTCGCCAAAATATTTCCGCCTTTCTGAATGTCCAATTATCACATACTCAACCCCCAAATCTTTCAACATGGCCACGGATATTTCTCCTGTAAAGGCTCCCTTATCCTCAAAATATACATTCTGCGCCCCCATCGAGACTACGCCCTCTCCGAATACAGAAGCATATAAATAAACAGACGGAGGACATATAACAACTTCTGCCTTAGCTCCCCGGACGCCGTCTCTTATTGCATCAAAAATATTTTTAGCTTCTTTTTGCGAAGTTGGATTCATTTTCCAATTCGCTACAATTAAATTTTCCATATTTTTATTCATCGATTAATTTTTGTATTTTATTTAGGGCTTTCGGTAAACTATTTTTAACTTTATGTTCCCAAATTCTGATAAGTTTCCAACCTAACTTTTTATAATACTTATTCACCTCCTTGTCTCTATCCTTGTTCCGTTTGATTTTGTTCAACCAGTATTTTCTATTCGTTATCGGCATCCTGCAATGATTTTTACAACCGTGCCAAAAACAAGAATCGATAAAAATCACAATTTTATATTTTTCCAAAACTACATCTGGTTTTCCAAAATATTTTGAGGAATTTTTTCTATATCTAAATCCGCTTTTCCAAAGTGCCCTCCTAAATGCGACTTCGATTTTTGTATCTTTGCTTTTCACCGCCCGCATGATTTCGCTTCTCTTCTTTTTAGAAAAAATATCCGTCATAATTAAACCTCGAAAAGTTCTACCGGATTTATTTTAAACTGCAACATTTTCGCGGTTTCCCTGCCGCCATCTCCGCCCTTCCTTTGCATTCCTATTTTTCCAATCTTTAAACTTCCTTGAGAAGTTATCCTAACGGCTCCCGAACCAAAAATGTTCATTGCTTCGTTAATCGATTTCAAAGTCCATGTGCTTTTGCCGTCGATTTTCAAAATTACTAAAACCCAATCTGCCGAAAATTCTCCTCTCACCTTTATTCCTGCCAAGTTAATTTAAAAACATCTTCTTTTATTTGATGAAATTCAGAAATACAATTGCCAGAAAGCTCACCATTTTCATACCCTTCAACGCTAATCATATTTTCATCTTTTAAACAATCTACCGTAGTTAGCCCATTTTTATCGCAAATTTCTGCGATATCGTTAAAAGAATATTTTTTATTTTTTGTAAAAATTTCCATAATTAAACGGCTGTATTCCAACTTATTTGAGTTATTTTATTTTCAATCCTGTTAAAATCCAAATTCTTTATCGGGTCTTGATAAATTTGATGAAATGGTTTTTCCTTAAAGTTTTTTACTACAAATATAAAATATCGTTCTTTCAAAAAATCGGCGACGGTGTGCTCCTTATTGGTTAAAGCAATATTGCCACTCACTTCGTTAAGTCCCTTTACTTCAACGCCAAAATATCTTTCTTTTTCCTCCGTCACTAATTTGAAATCAAAGCCACATCCAATTTTTGTTGTGTCTTCAAAATTATATCCTCTAAACAAGTCAACGCTTAAAAAGTTGTCCTTGAAATATTGCTCTGCCGCTTGTCCCGTAATAAGTCGTTTTGCGAACGAACTAACCTTCTCACCCTCACTTTTTTCAATTTCCTCCATTAAAACATCTAAATCGTGGTCTCTATAAATAATATCCTTAAGCAACGTTGAAAAATTAGATAAATTTAAAGTGTGAAAAGTATCGTAAATATCTTTGCAATATTTTCTAATTTCTCTTTTGTGCCAACCCTGCCTTTCATTCGGGAATAAAGGGTCAAACTCGTCTCTATAATTTTTTACCGATGCTGGTTGAACTCCCAATGCCAGACCAATGACATTAAATGCTTCTGTAAAGTTATCAAATCCTAAAAATTTTAGCCCTTCGGTATCAAATTTTGACAAATATAATCCAGCCAGTATTGATTTTTCTCTTAATGTAAGTTTTTTCATATTAGATTTTTTTCTTTCATAATCTTAATCAAACCATAGATTATTTGACCTCTCTTATCTTCCATTCCTCTCCTTTTGCCGACAACAGAAAAAGTCTGACATGGAAACCCTGCGATCAGTAAATCAAAATCCGGCAAGTCTTTTGAATTTATCTTCATCAAATTACCGAAATTTTTCTCCTCGTTTCCGAAAAACCTTCTGTAGGTATATTCAGAAAATTTATCGATTTCGGAAAAGCCTCGGCATTCCATGCCTAAATTCTCCAGACCAAGACGTCCAGCGCCAATGCCTGCGCAAAAATCAACGAATTTTATTTTATTAGATACTGACATGTTCTCCATTTTTACTTTATTCTATTCCTAAAAATGAACTGTTTCAAGCCTCAAATTAAAAATATTAGCGAACCAAATAATAAAACCAAGCCATCTTCCCTTGTGTATTATCCCACCTTCTAAACTGCAGACTCATTCTCCGACATTGAATTATCCCTAATAGAATCATTTATATCGCCTTTAAAATAATCTAATATATTTTTAATCTTTGTTTTGAAATCATCTCCCAACTTACCTTGCTTCAAATCGCCGTCTTCAGTAAAAGCGCCTTCCTTATACCTCTCTAATTTACCTTTTTCATCTTCTCTGAACTTATCTCTAATATCCTCTGCTACCAACTCCTCTATCTGAAACGCTGGGGCATACTTTTCAAAACAAAACGTGTATCTCAATACCCTATCCGCATCTTTTGATTCCTTGTCGAAAAGTGCGGCAACCTTGAGAATTTTTAAATCAGAGCATAATTTTAAAACATTTTTAATTTTGTCGGCACCACCGGCGCCATAACCAAAGAATACAAAGTCGTAATCCATATTATTATCCGCAAGATATCTTGAAATTAACCCAACATCCTCTTGTCCCTCCACGATAAAAACTTTATCGGCAAAAAAAATATCTTTCGTTTCTACGCCTTTCAAGTGTGGCTGTCTTTTCATTGGATTATTAATCTGTTCCGCGACCATAGCATTACAAAATGCACCAACAATAGACTCACTAGATTCTGGTGGTCTATTAACCTTAAAAATTGAAGCTCCATTACATAGATAAGACCAATCCACCATGTATGGAGAGTGGGTAGTAATAAAAACCTGTTTTTCCTTCGCTACTTCAGAGATACGTTTTAACAAAATTTTCTGATTAATTGGATCCAAAAATGCTTCTGGCTCTTCCACGATAACAACGCCCGTGTCCTCTCTAACGCTTCCTATCTCTGACATGATCGAGTCAAATCTTGCCTCGCCTTTTCCGGAGTTTCGGCTATCTTTTTCATATTTATTTTTAAATCTATCAACAGACTCCTTCCTCTTTGTTTGTCGGCCGCTTATATCCCTGGACAACGTCTCTTCCGAACTAAACATATAATGTTTTTTTGGCTCTTTTCTGCCGTCTATGAAACTATACTTCAATTTAAACCTTCTGACTGGTGCAGGTTCTTGTGCTATAGGGTTTGATGTTATTTCCGTACAAGACTCATCAAACAATTTAATACTGTATTGATTATCATCAATTCTTGGATTTCCGGGCTTCGTTGGGTCGATAGGCATAAGGAAAAACATTTCCAAAAATTTTGTTTTCCCAGACCCTGATTTGCCAACAATATAATTAATCCCGCTACCGATGTTGTTTCTATGAGGCACGGAAAAAACAAAAGATTTGCTGTCTCCAATCAATGGATGCTTTTCAAATTTTATTTTTTTTATAAACATAAACCTTACAATTACCAATAGTTTTTATTCAATTTTGACGCCATTTTTGATAAATGTCAAATCGAAAAAGCTCAAACAAGAAGCAAGCCAAATGGTGAAAATGGCTCGCTTCACCGAAAAACCCGCTGAGAGCGGGCCTGTTTTCTTATTCGCTTTAACTAAATTTCGGTTAAAACTTTGGGGCCGGAGTTAGTAATGGCAATAGTGTGTTCAAAGTGAGCGGACAAAGATCCATCTTTAGAGGCATATCCATAACCGTCAGCAGACGGTCTTAAATTATAGTCCCCCATTGTTACCATTGGTTCAATGCAAATCACCATTCCTTCAACTAATTTTTCGCCGGCTTGGCGCTTGCCGTAATTGGGGACTTTCGGGTCTTCATGAACAGTTTTTCCAATTCCGTGTCCGCACAGTTCCCGCACAACTCCAAAACCCTGGTCTTCAACAAACCTCTGAACTGTGTTTCCAATGTCTCCAATTGTGTTGCCAACTTTTGCTTTTTTAATCGCCAACCTTAAAGATTTTTTTGTAACATCAATTAATCTCTTTGCCTCAAATGAAACTTTTCCAACCGCAACTGTTATTGCCATGTCTGTATTAAAACCTTTGTATAAAACTCCAAGATCTAACTTTAATAAATCGCCTTCTTTTAGAACATATTTTGAAGGATAACCATGAACAATGTTTTCGTTAACCGAAGCGCACAAAGAAAAAGGAAAATCCAAATACCCCTTAAAAGCCGGCTTTGCGCCCGCAGACAAAATAAGAGCCTCTGCGGCTCTGTCTAATTCCAATGTGGTAATTCCCGACTTTGCCATTTTCTCCAATTCTTTTATGACAGTTGCCAAAATTTTCCCGCCTTCCCTTATTATTTGTATTTCCTCTTGTGTTTTTAAATTTATCATAATACTGCCTTCAGAACATCTTTGTGAACATCGGCAATAGTTTGCTCGCCGTTTACTTTTTGCAATTGCAAACCTTGGTTTTTAATAACCTCAATAACAGGATAAGTTTCTTTTTTAAAAACCTCCAAACGGTTTTTGATGGTTTCAACATCATCTAAAAATTTCCTCCGCACCAAATTTGAGCCGTCTAATGGGCATTTTGTAAGTTTTTCAGTTTCGGGGCTGAACAAAATTGAGTGCCTGACCAATTCGCAAATTCTTCTGTGGGAATTTCTAATAATTGTGGTTTCAGGTTCTATTTCAAGCAACACAAATCTGATATTCTTTATGCCGTAAAGTTCTTTTAAAAGAGGTATTTCTTTTTCCGCCTCGTAAACAGTTCTGGGCGAGCCGGAAAAAATAATCGACTCCCCTTCTTCGGCAAGTTCTTTTATCCTCTTTTTCATCAAGTTAACAACAAAAGCCGGGCTGTTCAATTCCCCAGATTCCCATAGTTTTTTTTCATCGCTAACCTTATATTCCTTGCCTTCAATTTTAAAAATTTTCTCAGGACTCTCTTTTCTGAAACAAGTTTCTATGGCTTTGCTGGACTCAAAATGATAATACCCGGTTTTCTCGGCTAAAAGTTCTGCCTGAGTGCCTTTGCCTGCCCCAGGAGGCCCAAATAACATAATAACCTTCTTCATATTAAAATGTATCGTACTCGCGCATTTGGAGTTGCGCGTTAATTTGCCTTACTGTGTCCAAAACAACGCTGACAACGATCAGAAGCGAGGTGCCTCCAACCAAGAATGCAAATCCTGTTACACCTGTCAAACCTGCAACAATTGAAGGCAATATGGCTATCAATCCCAAAAATATAGCTCCTGTAAACAAAACTCTGTTTAAAATGTGTTTCATAAAGTCAGAAGTTGATTTCCCCGGTCTCACCCCTGGGATAAACCCTCCCATTCTCTGCAAATTTTCTGAAATTGTCTTTGGGTCAAATGTTACCGCGGTGTAAAAATAAGTGAAAAGAATAACTAAAACAAAGTAGAAAGCGCCATAGCTCCAGGTATTAGGAGCAAAAAACAACCCCACAGAAGTAGCCACATTTCCAATAATGCCGGAGTGAGTTGAAAAATAACCGGCTATCATCCCCGGAATCATCATTATAGATATGGCAAAGATAATCGGCATAACTCCGGCCGGATTAACGCTTAATGGCAGATAAGTTGAAGTGCCTCCATACATTTTCATACCCCTAACTCTTTTTGCATAAGAAACCGGGATATTTCTGCGGGCTTCAGTAACTAAAACTGTTCCGGCAATTATAATTACGGAAATTACCGCAAAGGCCAAGTAAGAAATAATTTTTGATTCGCCTGGAGCGCCGGGCGTAATAATTGTCTGAAAAATGTTCATTGGGACCCTTGCTACTATTCCGGCAAAAATTAATAAAGAAATACCGTTACCCATTCCTTGCTCAGAAATTATTTCACCAATCCACATTAAAAACATTGCTCCGGCTACTATTGTAAGAATAGCCGAAAGCATAATCGGTAAAGAAAATCCGGAAATAGTCCCAGCTTTAGCAAAATACATAAGCATTCCATAACCTTCAAAAGCGGCCAGTGGAATTGTCAACAACCTGGAATATTGATTGAATTTTTGCCTGCCTGCTTGCCCCTCTTCTTTATAAAGCTTCTCTAGAGCAGGAAAAATCATCGTCAAAAGCTGTAAAATAATCGTGGCTGTAATATAGGGTCCTAATCCCAGCAAAACAATTGAAAAATTACTCAAAGCTCCTCCTGTAAACAAATTCAAAAGACCAAAAACCTGGTTTTGGTCAAATAATTTTTTTAAACTTTCAGCCCCAATCCCCGGTATTGGAATGTTGGCAGCCAACCTGAAAACAACAAAAAGAAAAAGAACAAATAAAAATTTGTTTCTGAGTTCTTTATTTTTAAATAAAAATAATATCTTGTCTGCCCACATAGTTTAAGCGAGGAAAAATGATTTTCAGCGTATTACGGGACACGTAGTGCCTGTCGAAGCGAGTTTCCCGCGAAGCGGGACACGAGCGTTAGCAGAAAATCATTTTCCGAGCGATATTACTTGATTGTTCCTCCTGCCTTCTCAATGGCTGTTTTAGCGGTTTTAGAAAACTTACAATTTTCTATAACCAGTTTTTTTGTCAGCTTACCATCACCCAATATCTTCACTTTCGGCACCTTTCCTTTTACTTTACTCACAAGTCCTTTTTTAATCAAATTTTCCGGATTTATAATTTCTCCGTCTTTTGTATTTTTTTCTAAAGATTCAAGACTAACTAGGGCAAAATAATTTTCTATAGCAAAACTTCTATATCCTTTCAATTTCGGATATCTTTTAATTAATTCCCTGATTATTGGCACCATCTTCCTGCCGGCTCTGGATTTCTGACCCTTTATTCCTTTACCGGAGTAAGTTCCGTGCTTTCCTCCCCTGCCAACTCTTTTTTTACCCCTATTCTTATGTTTTGGTTTTAGTTCGTGAATTTGCATAGCTGTAGTTTATCAAATTTTAAAGTTTATCGAGTTTTAAAGTCCGACTTGACGAACTTTATGAACTTTTCGCTTTTAATTTTTTCAGAGCTTCCATTGTGGCTCTGGCGTTGTTCAATTTATTTTTTGAACCTGAAAGAATTTTCGAAGAAATATTTTTAATTCCAGCTAAATCGCAAATCATCCTGACAGCCCCTCCCGCCACCAACCCTCTTCCTTTTTTCTGAGGCTTTAACAAAATCACCGCCGGTCCGGACTTTGCCTCAACTTCGTGAGGAATTGTTCCTTCTACTATAATAACATTTACTAAATCTCTTTTGGCGCGCCTGGTGGCTTTTTCGATTGCCTGAGAAACGTCTTTTCCTTTATCAATTCCAATTCCAACCTTACCCTTCTTATCTCCGGCAACCACAACAGCTCGGAAACTCATTCTTTTGCCTCCGCCCGTAACTCTTGTAACTCTGGCTAAATCCAAAAGTTTTGTCTGAAAGTCGTCTTTTGGCCTATCTTTTCCAAATCCGGCTCTACCAAAACCAGGCCTTCTATTTTGCCCGCCTTGACGCGAGGCAGGCCCAAAGCCTCCACCTCTTTGCCCGCCTGCTCTTTGCGGAGCCGGCTGATCACCGGTAGAAATTGGCTTGAAGCCATCATTTACAGCTTTTGCCACTTCTGTTTTTGGTTCTTCTTTTTTTATTTCGTCTGCCATTTTTTGATATTTAAATATTTAAATGTTGAAATATTGAAGTTTTAATTTTAATTAAAACTTCAGTCCTCCTTCTCTTGCTCCGTCAGCCAATGCTTTTATGCGACCATGAAAAAGAACTCCACCTCTGTCAAAAATGACTTTCTCTATCTTACTGCCCATAGCTTTTTCGGCCATCAGTTTTCCTACCTGTTTTGCGGCTTCAGATTTTTTTTCTCCTTTTTTTAGTTTTAAACTCTTGTCGGAAAAACTCATTAAGACTTTGTCTTTATCGTCGTCAATCAACTGAGCATAAATATGCTGATTTGATCTAAAAACGAAAAGCCTTGGCCTATCCTTGGTGCCATGCATATTCATCCTTATTTTTTTATGCCTTCTTATTCTTTTGTCGTTTTTTATGCTCATATATATTTTTATTTAGAAGATGCTACAACTTTTTTACCTTCTTTCCTTCTAATTTTTTCTCCTTGATATTTAATTCCTTTACCCTTATATGGTTCTGCTTTCTTCTGTTTCCTGATCAACGCCGCAATATGACCGACTCTTTCTTTATCGGGTCCGGAAACTGTAATAACGTTTTTTTCCACCAAAAAATTAACTCCGGGTATTTTCACAATTTTGACAGGATTTGTAAACCCAAGGTTCAAAACCAAATTATCTCCGTCAACATTTGCTTTAAAACCAACTCCCTCAATTTCTAATTTTTTCTCGAAGCCCTTAGAGACACCTGTAACCATGTTTGAAATCAAAGCTCTATACAAACCCCACAATCCTCTGCCCCTTTTTGAAAGCTCTGTCTTTGGAGAAACAAAAATCTTGCTGTCTTTTAATTCAACTTTTATTTCCGGGTGTATGACTTGCTTCAGTTCTCCTTTGGGACCTGAAACTTTTATCTCTTTTTCCGAGATTTCTATTTTTACCCCTTGTGGCACTTCAATTAATTTTTTTCCTATGCGTGACATAAAATTAAATTTCTAAATATTAAATATTACCAAACCTGACATATAATTTCTCCTCCCATTTTTTTGTATCTGGCGTCTTTATTGGTCATTAAGCCTTTCGATGTTGAAATTATTGATATTCCATACCCTCCGCGCACTTTTTTGATTCCGGAAACAGGCTCATAAATTCTTTGCCCGGGTTTTGAAACTCTTTTGAATCCTGCAATTGCCGGCACTTCGTTATCATATTTCAGGGAAATTTTTAAAAGCTTTTCCTTTCCTTTAGCGGCTTTCTTCACCTCCCCCACAAAGCCTTGCTGTGATAAAATCATAGCAATCTCGTTTTTTATTTTTGACAGAGGAACCAAAACCTCTGTTTTTCCAACAGCTTCTGCATTCTTTATTTGATTTAACATGTCTGTAATTGGATCTGTCATACTTTTTTTAGTTTGAAGCGAGGCAATTAAGTTTTTGGAGCGGGACGTTGGCTCCCCTGTAAGAGAGGATGTCCCGCGAGAAAAACTTAGTTGCCGAGCGAAATTACCACGATGATTTCTTTATTCCCGGAATTTCTCCTTTATTTGCCAGTTCTCTAAAGCATATCCTGCAAAGTCCGAAAGCCCGCATAAAGCCGTGCCTTCTTCCGCACTTAAAACAGCGTCTTTGCTTTCTGCTAGGAAATTTCGGTTTTTCTTTTGCTTTTGCTTCTTGTGATGTTTTTGCCATATTTTTTAATCTTTCATCGGAAATCCTAATAATTTTAACAGTTCCAACCCTTCTTCTTTGCTTTTTGCGTTTGTTGCAACTGTTACCTGAAACCCAAAAATTGTTTTCTCTTTTTCTGTAAAAATTTCAGGAAAGAAAATGTGCTCTTTAAACCCTATTGAAAGATTCCCATTTTTGTCAATTGACTTTGGTTCAATGCCTTTAAAATCTCTGGACCTGGGCAAAGAAAGATAAATTAATCTTTCCAAGAAATCCCACATTTTATCTTTTCTCAGGGTAACAAACGTAGCGATTTCCAGTCCTTCCCTTAATTTGAATCCGGCGATTGACTTTTTAGCTTTTACCAAATTTGTTTTCTGTCCGGCAATCAAAGATAAATCTTGCATTATAAGTTTTTGTATTTTTTCTCTTTCCGAAGCGGACTTGCCCACAACCTCTTTGCCAAAAGAACTGTTCAAAACCACTTTCCTTATTGAAGGAACTGCCATAGGGTTCTTATATCCAAACTTTGCCATCATTGCAGGTATTACTTCTTTATTATATTTTACTTTTAATTTTTCCATAAACCTTAAATTTTTTGCTTGCACTTTTTACAAATCCTATATTTTTCTTTGTTTTCAACTGAGTATCCCACTCTTGTTGCCTTTCCGCATTTAGGACAGACTATTTTTATATTGGAAACATCCATTGCCGCCGGGATTTCAACAACTTGACCCTTTTCCCCTTCTCTTTTCGGTCTTACGTGTTTTTTCTTCAAATTGATTCCCTCAACTAAAACCTTCAGCTCTTTCGGCATAGCTTTTATTATTTTTCCTGTCCTGCCCTTATCCTTTCCTGCAATTATCAATATATTGTCGCCTTTTTTTACTTTCATAATTTTACAAAAGTTCTGACGCCATCATGGCTATTGTTCCAAAACCTTTTTCTTTTAATTCTTTGGCTGTTGGTCCTAAAATTCTGCTTCCTTTGGGTTCTTTGCCGTCTCCCAAAATCACAGCCGCGTTATCATCAAATCTTATATAGGAGCCGTCTGCTCTCTTAAATTCTTTTCTTTGTCTTATAATTACAGCTTTTACTTTTTCGTGTTTTTTAACGATTTTCCTTGGCTCTGCTTTTTTTACAGCGCAAACAACAATCTCTCCCAATTGAGCATAATGCTTTCTCGTTCCGCCCGGCACATTGATAACCTGGATAATTTTGGCTCCGGTATTATCTGCGACTTTTAACATTGATCTTGGTTGAATCATTTTTAAATATTTAAATTTTTATATTTTTCGCAATACCACCCAATTCTTATCCTTGCTTATCGGGGAGTGTTCTTCTATCACAACTTTGTCGCCCGTGTGATATTCTTGGTTTTGATCATGGGCTTTATATCTTTTGTGGACTTTGTATCTTCTTTTATATTTCGGATGTTCTTTCATTCTTTCAACCTCAACAACAACAGTTTTCTGCATCTTATCTGAAACTACAATTCCTTGTAATGTTTTTTTAGACATGCTCTTTGATGATAGTTAATATTCTTGCCAACTCTTTTTTTGAACTGTTAATCTCTTTAACATTCTTCAATTTACCGGACGAAAATTTAAACCTAAGATCGCTTAGTTTTTTTCTTAACTCATGCGCCAGTTTTTCCAATTCCTTTTTGTCTTTTTTTCGAAGCTCTACGGTTTTCATGGTCTATATATTGTCTTTTTTAACAAATTTTGTCTTAATTGGCAACTTATTCCCTGCTCCTTCCAGGGCTTCTTTAGATACGTCTTCTTTCAACCCATCCAATTCAAAGATTATTCTTCCCGGTCTCACAGCGTAAACATAATGGTCAACTCCTCCTTTTCCACCCCCCATTCCAACTTCAGCCCCCTTGAAAGTAACCGGCTTGTCAGGAAAAACTCTTACCCAGAGCTTTCCGCCTTTTTTCAAATATCTTATTATATAACGCCTGGCTGCTTCTAGCTGCCTTGCTGTAATCCATTTTGTGTCTAACGATTTCAATGCAAAACTGCCGAAATTAATTTCAGTTGCTCTGTTTTCAACTCCCTTGGAAACGCCTTTGTGCCATTTCCTGTGTTTAACTTTTTTCGGCATTAGTATGCTCATGTTTTTTTATTCAAATTTATCTCCTTTATATATCCAAACCTTTATTCCTATTTTACCGTATGTGCATTGGGCCTCATCTTGCGCGTAATCAATGTCTGCCCTTATTGTATTCCTTGGCAACCTGCCTTGACCCAGCCACTCGCGTCTGGCGATTTCTATCCCATTAAGACGCCCCGCCACCTCCATTCTTATACCTTTTGCTTCTCTGTTTGTCATAACTCTTTCAATTGTTTTTTTCAAAACTTGCCTAAAAGGCATACGTTTTTCAATCTGTTGAGCAGCCATCTGGGCGACCAGCGCAGCTGAAATCCATGGATTTTTTACCTCTCTAATTTCTATCTTTATCTCTCGCGGGGACCCTTTGACAACGGGCCTATTCTTTATTTTTCTCCTAATTTTATCTTCTATTTCTTTTTTCAAAGTGTCTATTCCGCCTCCGCCCCTGCCGATAATCAAACCAGGTCTTGCTGTTTCAATTATAATATTAAATTTATTAGCAGAGTGTTCTATTTGTATGTTGGCCACCGATGCTTCCACAAATTTCTTCCTTAAAAAATCTTTCACCAAAAAGTCCTCCTCTAAGAATTGAGGCATTTTTCTACCATAAAAACCGCGGATATTCCAATCTTCTGTTCCTTTTATTCTGAATGATTTTGGGTGAACCTTGTGTGCCATGGCTATTTTTTATCTGATTTATTTTTTTTATCTTTAACAACTGGTTTATTTTCTGATAATATCAAGGCAATATGCGAACTCCTTTTTATAATAGGATATGCTCTTCCTCTTGACATTGGATGCCACCTTTTCAATTTTGGACCTTCGTCAACGGTAATTTTAGAAATAAATAAATTTTGTTCATCTAATTGAAAATCGTGTTTTGCTGAAGCCACTGCCGAATTCAAAAGCTTCAAAATGTTTCTGGCTGATTTATTCACCGTAAACAAAAGTATGGACTGAGCCTGGGGCACCTTCTTTCCTCTCACCAAGTCAATCACCTGTCTCACTTTTCTTGGCGATGTTCTTAAATTGCTTAATTTTGCTTTGATTTCCATGTTTATTTTTTAGCAGCTGGCGCTTTAACTTCTGCCGCTGCTTTTGCCGCTTCTTTCTGATCTGCCCCGGCTTCTATTTCTCTTTGCATTCTGCCTCCATGTCTTGAAAATTTTGTTGTTGGTGAAAATTCTCCTAATTTGTGCCCCACCATATCCTCCGAAACATATACGGCCACAAACTCTTTCCCATTATGCACGCCAAACGTGTGTCCAACCATTTCCGGAGAAATCGTAGAATGTCTTGCCCAGGTTTTGATAATTTTCTTTTCGTCTTTTCTCAAACTCAAAACCTTCTCTAATAATCTTTCGTCAATATATGGTCCCTTTTTTAAGCTTCTTGACATGTCTATTTTTTACGCCTGCTAATAATTAATTTGCTTGACCATTTCTTTTTATTTCTTGTCTTCACTCCCAGGGCCGGTCTGCCCCATGGAGTTTTCGGATGCTTCAAACCAATTGGCTGTCTGCCCTCGCCTCCTCCGTGTGGATGATCTACCGGGTTCATGGCCGAGCCTCTAACATGCGGTCTTCTGCCCTTATGTCTTGATTTTCCAGCCTTACCTATTCTGTAAAACCTGTTTTCCGGATTTGAGACCATTCCAATTGAAGCAAAGCATTCGCCTAAAAATCTTCTAATTTCTGTAGATGGCATTTTCAGGTTTACGTGATCTCCATCGTGCGCCAATATTTGAGCCGAAGATCCTGCTGACCTTACGGTTTTACCGCCTTTCCCGGGCTCTAATTCAATATTATAAACTGCTGTACCAACCGGTACATTCTTTAACTTTGTTCTGTTTCCGGAAATTAACGGGGCTGTTTCTGAAAAAATAATTTCTTGCCCAACCTTCAAATCTTGCGGAGCTATTATGTACTGTTTTGTTTTATCTGCATATTCCGCCAAAGCAATAAAGGCTGTTCTATTTGGGTCATATTCTAAAGCAATAATTTTTGCCGGAGCGTTCATCTTTGTTTGCGAAAATTCAATAACCCTGTACAGTCTTTTAACTCCTCCTCCTCTGTGCCTTACTGTTATTCTGCCCGAACTCCCCCTGCCAACACTTCTTCTCACATATTTCAAAAGACTTTTCTCCGGACCCTTTTTTGTGAGTTGTGAGAAATCTATTCCCGTCATGCCCCTTCTCGCTGGTGTTGTTGGCTTATACGTTTTCATTAAAGTATTTCTATTTTTTGACCATTTTTAATTTTAACAATTGCCTTTTTGTAAGCTTTTCTAAATCCTTCTGTCCTGCCTAATCTTCTCTTTTTTGCCGGAATTTTTATTATGTTAACTGACAAAACATCTACTCCGTAAATTCCTTCTACTGAATTTTTAATTTCGTTTTTGTTATAATTTGGCAGAACGTCAAATATGTATTGATCTTTTTCTGCTAGATAACTGGCCTTTTCCGATATATGCGGCTGTTTTATGGCCTCGTATGAAAACCTGCCCAAACTCGCCTTCTGGCGAGATTGTTGCGGGCCCGCCTCAATAGGTTTTGCCTTTTGGGCGGGTTTCTTTACATTTGAAACCTTCTCAGCTTTTTTAGCCGGCTTTGCCTCTCCATAGCTTTTTGCGGAGGCGGGTTTTTTTGCTTTCTCAGCCTGTTTTTTATTTTTTAAAAAATCTAATAATGCCATACTATAAATTTGAAATTTGAAATTTTTAATTTGAAATTACTTTAAAAAAGTATTTTTTAAAGTCATAATGCTCTCTTTTGTCAGTAATAAATATTTTGTATTCAATAAATCTAAAACATTTAAATTTCTTGCATCTTCAATGAATGTCTTTTTTATATTTCTTGAAGCTAAAAATATCTTCTTATCGTAATTTGGCAATGCAATTAATGTGCTGTTCTGTTTGCATGGTAATTTGGCAAGGGAACCTGCCATTTCTTTTGTTTTTCCTTTTTCAAGCTGTATTTTATCCAGAACCACCAATTGGTTATCCTTTGCTTTCTGGCTCAACACCATAAACAAGGCTTTTCTTCTCATTTTTTTAGGAACCTCTTTTTCAAAAATTCTTTCCGCTCTTGGACCGTGAGTAATTCCCCCGCCCTTCCATAATGGAGAGCGAATTGACCCATGCCTCGATCTGCCTGTTCCTTTCTGCCTCCACGGTTTTTTGCCTCCGCCGGCAACCTCGCCCCGGTTTTTGGTGTGGGCTGAAATTTGGCGTTTGTTGGCCGACAAAGAGACTGAAATCTGGTGGACTAAATCAGCATTGAACTTTACATCAAAAATTTCCTTGGGCAAGGTTATCTTTTCCAGTTCTGCTCCTTCTTGATTGTAAACTGCATATTTCATATTAATTTTGACTTTAAATTATCCGCGGATTTCCAATAATGTGCTTTCGTTTCCGGGCACTGCTCCTTTAATAACCAATAAATTATTTTCTTTATCAACTTTCATTATTTTCAAATTTTTGACTGTAACATTCTCAAACCCCATGCGGCCCGGCATTCTTCTTCCTTTCATAACGTGTTGAGGAAACCTGGTTCCGGTTGAACCTATTGTTCTATGCTCGTGCTTCACTCCATGAGTGGCGTTTCTTCCATGCATGCCGTGTCTCTTTACTCCGCCCTGAAATCCTTTTCCCTTTGATAAACCGGAAACTTTTACAATATCTCCTTCCTGAAAGGCAGAAACATTTATCTCATCTCCCACATTAGATTTGGTTAAGTCGGACTTCACTAATTTTTCTCTGTACTCTTTTATATTTTTATACTCCTTGCCTTTCATTGACTTCCCTATCTTGCTTTTTTTCTCTATTTTTTTAAAACCAATCTGCAACGCATCGTATCCTTCTTTTTCTTTATTTTTTTTCTGCAAAACATAACAAGGTCCCGCTACAATCAAAGTCACCGGCGTCAATTTGCCTTTTTTATCAAACATCTGCGACATTCCAAGTTTTTTACCGAGTATATACTTCATATTTTTTAACTAAAAGCTGGGCGGATTGCCCAGCGCATATAGCAATGTTGTTACCCCCGCCCTTGCGAGGTAATTTAACTATCGCGCTTTTGATTAGATTTTATCTAATTAAGTATCTTATTATATCTTGATGGTAATGTCAACACCGGAAGGCAAATTCAGGTCTCTTAGCGATTCTATAATTTCCTGATTAGGGTTTATAATATCAATAATTCTTTTGTGAACCCTCATCTCAAATTGCTCTCTGGCGTTCTTGTGCACAAAGCTTGATCGGTTTACAGTATATTTCAAAATTTCTGTTGGCAGTGGCACAGGACCCAAAACTTCGGCTCCATATCTGCTGGCAATATCAATTATCTGCTTAGCGGAATTATCAATTATTTTGTGGTCGTATGCTTTCAGCTTTATGCGAAGCTTCAGCCCCGCTTCCGGAACTTTAACCTCATCCTTTTTTGCCGCTTTCTTTTTAGTTACAACTTTCTTTTCTTTTAATGCTGGCATGATTGGAAATTACTTGGTAATTTTTGTTACAACTCCTGCTCCGACTGTTTTTCCGCCTTCTCTAATTGCAAATCTGCCTTTTTCTTCCAAAGCAACCGGTACGATCAGTTTAACATTTAAGTTGGCTGTGTCTCCTGGCATTACCATTTCTGTGCCTTCGGGCAAGGTTACGTCGCCTGTAATATCAGATGTTCGAATGTAGAGCTGAGGTTTGTATCCTGAGAAAAACGGAGTGTGTCTTCCTCCTTCATCTTTTGACAAAACATAGACTTCGCCAACGAATTCAGTGTGAGGAGTAATGGAACCCGGTTTGCAGATAACTTGTCCTCTCTCTATGTCTTCTTTTTTCAAACCTCTTAACAAAATTCCGACGTTGTCTCCTGCTCTTCCTTCGTCCAAAGACTTTTGGAACATTTCAACCGAAACAACGACTGTTTTTTGGGTTGGTCTGATACCAATTATTTCAACTTCATCGTTTGGATGAACAACTCCTCTTTCAATTCTTCCTGTTGCCACTGTTCCCCTTCCTTCAATTGAAAATACGTCTTCAACAGCCATAGCAAATGGTTTATCTAATTCTCTTTTTGGCTCGGGAATATAGTTGTCAACTGCGTCTAATAATTCAATAATTGGTTTCACTGCCGCATCTTCAACTGAAGTTGCTTCCAATGCTTTTGTGGCAGAACCTCTGATAACCGGTGTTTCGTCTCCCGGGAAGCCATTTTTCTTCAACAGCTCTCGAACTTCCGATTCAACCAAATCCAAAATTTCAGGGTCGTCAACCATATCGCATTTATTCATAAACACAACCAAAGATGGCAAGCCTACCTGGCGAGCCAAAAGAATGTGCTCTTTAGTTTGAGGCATTGGGCCGTCTGGAGCAGAAACCAAAAGTATTCCGCCGTCCATTTGAGCGGCTCCCGTAATCATGTTCTTAATGTAGTCAGCGTGTCCGGGGCAGTCAATTAAAGCATAATGCCTTTTTGCTGTCTCAAATTCCAAGTGAGTAATGGAAATTGTCACGCCTCTGGCTTTTTCTTCAGGCGAAGCATCAATTTGGTCAACGTCTTTGTCAGAAGACCTAAAACCGCGCAATTTTGAAACTTTCATAATTGCGGCTGACAATGTTGTTTTTCCGTGGTCAACGTGGCCGATAGTACCAACGTTAACGTGAGGTTTTGACCTCTCAAATTTTTCTGTAGCCATAGCGATAATTTGAAATTAGAAATTTGAAATTTGAAATCAATTTGAAATTGATTAGAAATTTGAAATTAGAAATTTGAAATTTTTAATGTTTGCTTATCTTATTATATTATTTTGTCTAAGTCAAGTGCTTCCCGTGAAAAACTTGACTATGCCAACATTTTGATTATACTATAATTGCAGTTCGTTTACAACTTTAACCAATGGAATGTTATGAAAAAATGGAAATACCAGATACTCATGCAGGAGGGAGTGATAACCGAAAACAGACTTAATGGATTCGGAGACGAGGGATGGGAACTTTGTGTGGCATTGAAAGATACAGAGCACAACACCTATTTCATATTCAAGAAAGAAATTACCGAACAGGAACCCGCGCCACACATTGAAAAGCGTCCAGATTAACCTATAGCCTTGCGATTTTCGCCGGGCTCTTTTTTTATAAAATTATTAAACTTGTCATTCCCAACTTGATTGGGAATCCAGATTTAAAACCTGGATCCCCGCCTCCGCGGGGATAACAATTGCTATTGTTACTTTCTTTTTCCTTCCACAATTTCCTGGGCTATATTTGAAGGTACGTTTTCATAACTGTTAAATTCCATTGTAAAACTTGCTCTTCCTTCTGTTAACGAACGGATTGACGTGGCATATCCAAATGTTTCCGACAGCGGAACCACGGCATCAATAACTTTCATTCCAACTCTTTCCGATGTTTCTTTAATCTGCCCTCTTCTTGAACTTAAGTCAGAAATAACTTGTCCAAAAAAATCTTCCGGAGTAACAACTTCCATTTTCATAACCGGCTCCAAAATAACCGGCCTTGCTTTTTTAGCCGCCTGCTGGAAGGCCATAGAGCCGGCAATCTTGAAAGCAAATTCCGAAGAGTCAACTTCGTGGAAGCTTCCGTCGTACAAAGTAACCTCAACATCAACCATTGGGTAGCCGGCAACAACTCCTTTGTCCATTGCTTCCACAATTCCTTTTTCAACCGGCTTAATAAACTCTTTTGGAATTGACCCTCCTTTGATTTCATCAACAAATTCAAATCCGGCGCCCCTTTCCTTTGGCTTAACTCTCAGTAAAACGTGTCCATATTGTCCTTTTCCTCCGGACTGCCTGACATATTTTTCCTCGCCCTCGGCTTCGGCTGTTATTGTTTCTTTGTAAGCTACCTGAGGTCTGCCATAGTTTGCCTCAACGTGAAACTCTCTCTTCAACCTGTCGGCAATAATATCTAAGTGCAATTCTCCCATGCCGGAAATAATTGTTTCTCCGGTTTCAATATCTTCTTTAATTCTAAAAGTTGGGTCTTCTTCAGTAAGCTTGCGGATAGACATAATAAGTTTTTCCTGATCAACTTTTGTTTTTGGCTCCACCCTAATTCCAATAACCGGTTCCGGAAAGACAATTTTTTCTAAAATAACCGGGTGGTCTTTGTCGCACAATGTGTTTCCCGTGCTGGTGGCTTTCAATCCAACTGTAGCTCCAATTTCTCCGGCGCACAATAAATCCAACTCCTGCCTTTCATCAGCGTGCATTCTTAAAATTCGGGAAATTCTTTCCTGTTCTCCGTTGTTGGCATTCAACACATAAGAGCCTTTTTTCAAAACTCCCGAATAAATTCTAAAATAAGTCAAAGTTCCCACAAACGGGTCTGTGGCAATTTTAAAAACCAAAGCTGCAAACGGCTCGTCGTCTGATGCTTTTTTCTCAATGGTGGCTCCGGTTTTAGGGTCAATTCCTTTTTGCGCGGGCAAATCCAAGGGCGAGGGCAAATAATCAACAACTGCGTCTAAAATTGTCTGCACTCCCTTGTTTTTCAAAGCGCTTCCGCAAAAAACCGGCACTATTTTATAATTCAAAACTGATTTTCTCAAAACATTTTTTAACTCTTGAACTGAGATTTCTTTTCCTTCCAAAAACTTTTCTGTTAAGGTGTTATCTTCTCCGGCGATTTTCTCTACCATTTTCTTGTGCCAGGCTTCGGCTTCTGCTTTCCACTCTTCGGGGATTTCTTTTTCAATAATCTGAATTCCTTTGTCTCCTTCAAAATACAAGGCCTTCATTTTTATCAAATCAATAACTCCAGACAATTTTTCTTCTAAACCCATGGGCAAGCTTACGGCAATGGCGTTGGGAGTCAATTTATTCAAAATTGACTGAAAACTTTTTTCAAAGCTTGCTCCCATTCTGTCTAATTTATTTACAAAGCAAACCCTCGGCACATTATATTTGTCTGCCTGCCTCCAAACTGTTTCCGACTGTGGCTCAACTCCGGCAACTCCGTCAAAAACAACAACTGCGCCGTCAAGCACGCGCAAGCTTCTTTGAACCTCGGCAGTAAAGTCTATATGCCCAGGGGTGTCAATTAGGTTTATCTGATGATTTTTCCAATACATTGTGGTAGCGGCTGCAGTAATTGTAATTCCGCGCTCTCTTTCCTGCACCATCCAATCCATAACAGTGTCGCCCTCGTGAACCTCTCCAATTTTGTGGCTAGTCCCCGTATAAAATAAAAGTCGCTCGGAAAAAGTAGTTTTTCCTGCGTCAATGTGAGCAATAATACCAATGTTTCTTAAAGTTTCTAAAGGATGAACTCTAGACATAAAATTTAGAATTTAAAATTTGAAAATTAAAATCAATTTGAAATGATTGATATAAACTAGAATGCAGTTGTATTCGCGATAGCGATAACAAGTGACATCTTTTTGTTACGAGCATAAATTAGCGGGCGAAGTGGGCAAAGGCTTTGTTGGCTTCGGCCATACGGTGAGTGTCTGCTTTCTTTTTTATTGCGCCGCCCTGGTTGGTTGAAGCGTCAATCAATTCTTGAGCTAATTTTTCTGCCATTGGTTTTCCTTTCTTGCTTCTGGCTCCATCTAAAATCCATTTTGTTGCCAAAGCTAATTTCCTCTCACCTCGCACTTCCATAGGAACCTGATAAGTTGCTCCTCCAATTCTTTTTGGTTTTACTTCTAAAAGGGGCGAAGCGTTTTCAATTGCCAATCTAAAAATCTCCAAAGGTTCTTTTTTGGTTTTTTCTTTTATTATATTAAAAGCTCCATAAACAATTTTTTGAGCAATTGTTTTTTTGCCTCCTTTCATTACCTTGTTTATGAATTGCGCCACAGACACGTCGTTGTAGGTTCCGTCTGGCGCCACTTTATGTTTTTTGTAAGCTCTTCTCATGGGTTTATGCTTTTACTTTTTTAGTTCCATATTTTGATCTCTCTTGTTTTCTGTTCTCAACTCCGGCTGTGTCCAAAACTCCTCTAACAATGTGATATCTTACTCCCGGCAAGTCTTTAACTCTTCCGCCTCTTATCAAAACAATTGAGTGCTCTTGTAAATTGTGCCCTTCGCCAGGAATATAGGCTGTAACTTCCATTCCGTTTGATAATTTGACTCTGGCAACTTTTCTCAAAGCTGAGTTTGGTTTTTTGGGCGTTTGGGTAAAAACTTTTATGCAAACTCCTCTTTTAAAAGGAGAATGATAGTTTGACGGCCTGTTTCTTAAAACATTAAAACCAAAATCTAAGGCGACTGTTTTTCTGCGCGCTTTTACAGGTTTTCTGTTTTTCTTAATTAGTTGATGTATTGTTGGCATAATTAGATATGTTAGCAAAATTAAAAAATAAAGTCAATATTAAAACAGGTTTACGCCTGTTGTCAGCTGAAATAACCATACAATAATGCCATTTAGAAAATAAAATCCTCCGGAAAAAAGAACAAACACTAAAATAATAAGCCCATACTGTTGCAAAAAAATCATAGCCTTTCTGGAAAAAATTGGGAAGATTCCTAAAAGTATGTGCGAGCCGTCAAGTGGGGGTATTGGAACCAAATTAAATAAAGCAAGAGAAAAATTGTAAATTACTATTATGCTTAAAAATTGAAAAAAATTATCCTGTACAGGAATGTTTAAAAATCTTATCAACAAACCGAAAAAAATTGCTACTGCGAAATTTGTCGCAGGCCCGGCAACTGCAACTTTAAGACTTCCCCACTTTTGGTCTTTAAAATTATAGGGGTTTATTGGCACAGGTTTTGCCCAGCCAAAAATAATTCCCGGACCTCCGGAAAAAACAGAACTTAAAAGTAACAGCAACGGCAAAATAATAGAACCAAATATATCAATGTGCTTTAAGGGATTTAAAGTTAACCTGCCTTCATTTTTTGCTGTGGGGTCGCCCAAAGAAAAAGCAACGCTTCCATGAGCAATTTCGTGTATCATAACCGAGAACACTAAAACAATTAACTGAAAAATTAAAATAATATCAAACATATTTGTTTCTCTATATTATCACATATTGCAAAAAAGAAAAGAAGGTGGTAAGATACATTATAAAAATTATTCTAATTAACCTAATTATTCTAAACATGGAAAAAATTTGTACAATTTGCGGGAAACATTCAGCAATGGGCGTAACCCTCGTAAAACTAAGAGGAAAATATAACCCAACCTCAAGAGTAAGAAAATACCCAAATCTTCAATGGGTTAAATTACCTTCCGGCAAAAGAGTGCTCGCATGCGCTAAGTGTATTAAACGCACCGCTAAAATATAACTCTTCCCTGCCTCGGGGAATGGTCCAACGGCAGGATTCACGCATGGGGTGCGTGCGGTGGGAGTTCGATTCTCCCTTCCCCGAATTAAAAAAACTCCGCGGGTTTTAATTGCCAGCTAAAAGCAACTAAAATCTGCGGAGTTTTTTTATAATGGAATTTTTTTGACTAAAAGTTCAAGCAAATTCTTAACTTCCTGCTGAGCATCTTGTTGTGTTTGGCTTGCGGTAAATTTCTGCCACTGGGCGAGAATTTCCGGATCTTTCAAATCTCTGACGGAATTCTCTAACTTCAACCTATCCTCAAAAGAAATTTCTGCCTGCGCTTTCAAAACTTTTTCTATAAAAAGGTTTGTAAATTGCAGAACCTTGGCGCTATTTTGCTGGGCGCTAACACTTTTTTCAGCTATTTTTAATTCTTGCTGAGAAATAAAAAACTCCACGCCAAGCAATATATTACCGGCGACTAAAATTCCTATCACTGCTGTTAAAATTGTCTTTTTGGTTATCATTTTTTTATTGTGTTACGTTATTATTGAGCTATCTGGCGTCTTTTATCCTGATAAAAATTGTATAATAGTAAAAGCACAACTGCTATCAACAGAATGGTTTTCCAATCTATCAGTTGTAAAAACCAATACTTGGTTTTCAATTCAACATTAACGTGCACGCCGCTTCCCGATTTTACCTGAATTGGCTCTCCCTCATAACTCAAATAGCCCGGGGCATCGACCTTTAGATAATAGTAGCCCTCGGGCACTAAAAACGAATATGTCCCGCTTACATCGGTAACCTGCGGATTATCTTGCTGAAAAGTTTTTGCAGGCCAAAGTTCATATTTTTTAGTGCTTGGATTTAACCAATAAAGCGACGCTACCGCTCCGCCAATTCTTGTTTCTTTGTCGCCTTTTTTTTCATAAACATAGCCTTCCGGGTCAACAACAGTGACCAGCCTTAATTCTTTTGACCCCACCTTTATGTCTTTATAATCAACCACTGTAATTATTTCGTACTGCCCTGAAACTGTTGGCGCCTGAACCATGGCAGTGTAAACTCCGTTGCCGGTATTGTGATATTCAAATTTAGATAAGACCATTTTTTCTTCAACCTCAACCGGCTTAGTTTGAGCCTTAGCAAAATTTGGCGGGGCAAAAGATAAAGAAGCCGTCAAATAATTCATGGGAATATTTTTGGACAACGTTTGTGGCTTCCTTGAAGTAAAAACAATATATCCTGTGACCTTATTTGCCGGCGCGTCCACCTTCACTATAAACTCAAGCGAGGCTCCCGAGGTGGTCTCAATTGTTTGGCTGGGACTTCCCTGGTTGTTTACAGACAACCCTGTACTGACATCAATCAGGCCCCCGCCAACTCGCGTAAAAGCAATGTCGGAAGGAATTTGCTGTTTTAACTCAGCGGGCAAATCGGCAATTTTAATACCTGCCAAAGGAGCGAATTTTCCCGGCGCAACTTCTGTTGGTTCCAATCCAATAAACTGACTTAGCCCCGGTAAATTTAATTTTGTATTTTTTAATTTTTCAATGTCAGTAATTTTTGAAATTCCCACTTCGCTGAAAGTCTTCTGAACGCTCGGAAATTTTTCCGCTAAAACATTTATTTCCGCCGGCAAAGGAGCCAAAACAAACAACTGAACCGGTTTTGTTGGAAAAATATTCCACTTTGAACTTAAAGCCATTGGCGGAATTTTAGGAACTGTTACTACTGCAACCGGAACTTGTTTACGAGGAAAAAACTGCGCCACAAAAGGAGCCACGCCATTTTCTAATTGCCTTAAAATTGGTTCTAACGCCCGACCCAGCAAAGGCAATGGAGTTTGTGCCACGGTTGTTGCCCCCACGGAAAATTCAACTGCCAATGGCTGGCTGTTGTTTCCGGCAAGGTCGTGGGCAGTCATTTCCAGTTTGTGCGCGCCCGAGCTCATTTTTCCCAAAGTTATCAGCCAACTTCCGCTGGCATCAGCCTGGAAAGAACCATATCTTTGGTCTAAATAGAAAGAAACCTCGGCATTAGCGCTGGTTATTCCGCTTAAAACAACCTCTTCGTCGGCGTTGTATAAATTTTTAACAGAGGTTATTTTTATTTCCGGAGGCTGGGTTTTTAAAATAATACTGCTTTGCACAACCTGCGACGGCTGTCCATATTGCGTGTAAAATTTAACGTAAATAGTTTTTTGTCCGTCTCCCTGGCTCAAAGTGTAATTTTTTGCCACTTGATAATTTTCCTGCCCCGCGTTTTCAAAATTTGGCGACTCGGATATTACCATTGTTTTTACGTCAGCGCCGGCATTTAACTGAAGCATTACCAGAGGATTGTTTGTGTATGTTTGTCCGTTGTTTATTAAAATACTAAAACCGGAAGCTGGAGTGCTGGGCAAAGATAAGACGCTTGGAGGTAACGCTCCTCCCCTAACCCGTTTTGGCCTCCAGTCAGTGGCAACATGGCAATTTGGACATTCGGCAGAATTAAAATTAACAGTTCCGGTAATGTCTCCCGAAGCTGTTCCGGAAAACTTTCCTAAATCATCAATTACAACTCCGGAAAAATTTATCCAGCCGGTGTTGTCTCCCCAGGCGTAGCCTGAAAGAACGCCCTCTCCATTATTTTTTACGCCATTGCCTGCTAGGCTTAAATTTATCCATCCAAAATTTTCACTCCATGCATAACCCAACAAACCGTCGTCGGTTACAGCAACTCCACCGTGCGTTGCGCCAAAATTAATCCAGCCTGCTTTATCAGCCCATGCATATTTATAAACGTCATCAATTGTTCCATGTGTTGCCGAAGCAAACGCAAAAACCGGCATTGTTAGCAAAAACAACATTACTATGTATATCGTATGTCGTATATCGTATTTTGTATGTTGTATTTTGTATGTTTGCATAGATTAACGCAAGTATTGAATAAGTCCCGTTAAAAGGCGACCGACTGCCGTTATTTTTTCTATTGTCTCTCCGAAAGTTACCTCTGAAATATATCTTACATCTCTTGCAATTATTAACTGATTTTGAAGTTCGGTTAGAGACCCTTTTGATATCGAATAAAATTGTAATTTCTCTTTTTTGGACTGTCTTGAAAATCCCTCTGCTATATTTGAAGTTACAGAAGTCACACATCGTCTCATTTGATCTGCAAGAGCAAATTTTTCCTCTTGGGGAAAACTGCTAATTAACTTATAAATCAATAAAACTAAACAGTGTCCTTCTTTCCACGCGTTTAGATCTGTAAAAGATTTAATTTTTTGTTTATTTTCCTCAATCATTTAACCCAATATACAATATACTAAATACAATATACAAACATACGCGCACTCAGTTCCCATACCCCTGATAAAGCAAGAGGACTTCCGCCGCTGACAAAGCGCGGTTGTAGATGCGAACGTCGGCGAGGGAGCCGGAGAAAAATCCTGTATTAGGACTACCATTGCGACTTCCTATATGCAATTTACTATCAGCGGTTCCTTTTGAAAGACCTGAATCAGAAGTCAATGCTTGAGAAACTCCATTGACATAAATTACATGAGCATTGCCGTCCCATACTGCGACAACATGATACCAAGTATTTGTATTCCAAACTGGTGTGGTAAATTTTGTATATTCCGTTCCATTTTTATAAACAACAAAAGTAAATACATTTTGATAACCAAGAGTAGCAGTATTCAAAGTTAATTGAAATGCCGTATTTGCATTAATGTCATCAGACAATATCCTACGATTAGCGCCACTAATTGACAAAAATGTTGTTGCATTTACCCAAGTTGATACTGAAAAGGCGGAATTAGTAGAAGTAACGGGTGATGATGCGGTAGTAATATACTGGCTCGTCCCATTAAATGTCGTCGCTTTGCCTGCTTGCCCGTGCTGGTCGGTCGCTCCACCTATGGTTATGCCTCCTGCGCCTGTGCCATTGTTGCCATACGCCGACTTGTCTCTCGCTCCTGTGATATTGTCCAATTTCCACCAGCCGACCAAACCTTTCTGTAGAGAGCCAGTGGAGATTTTCGGAGCGGTAACGGTGATTTCGTCAAAGAGATAAGTATCATTTTGAACAATGGTATTGACCCACAAATTAAGATAATAACTTCTTGTTGTAGGCGCTTTAAAAGTAAAAGTTCTTAAATTCCAATTAGTATTACCAAAAGATCCTTGATTCCCGACAATATCATAAGCTCCTGGAAGAGTTCCAACAGAAATCCATCCAGAAGCTCCTGTGCCCTTTTTCTCACCAAAACTTATTTGATAAATCTGCCCTGCTACTCCTGAAAATGTTTGATAAGCATATCCTGAATTAGCTGTTGTATTTGTAATCTGTAAAGCGTTTCCTGATTGTCCACCAGCCACACTCGCTAAACTCGCACTGCTCGCCGTCCAGCCGGTTGTGCTACTTGTAAAACTCCCATTAGTCACAAGATTTTTTGATACTTGGACTTGTGGACGGTAGGAATTATAGAGCTGGGTAACTTCCGCCGATGACAAAGCGCGGTTGTAGATGCGGACGTCGGAGAGGGAGCCATTGAAGTATTGCCTGTTGGTAGGAGAAGAACCTCCCATTTGTAATGAAATACTATTTTGTATAGTTGCAGATAAAGTATCATGCGCTGTGGCCAATGAACGAGAAGTTCCGTCAATATATATTTTTGCTCCTGCCGCAGTTGAACTACCGTCATAAGTTACCGCAACATAATGCCAATTCCCATTCGTAATAGAATCCGATGTATAGACATCAAGAACATTGGTACTCCAAGTGTTAACAATCTGAAATTGTGTAATTGTGCTAGCAAGTTGGATTCCATATCCTCTGAAATAATTTCCCGAAGTATCAAATTTGCTTACAGGACGCTGGATAGCAGCTGTGCTTGTTTTCGCCCAAAAACCGATACTAAATGGATTAGTTCTTTCAAAATTAAACTTTGAACCAGCTCCAACATCCACATACTGACTACTCGCCGCTGTGAATGTCGTCGCCTTATTGGCTTGCCCGTGCTGGTCGGTGGCTCCGCCTATGGTTATGCCACCCGCGCCTGTGCCGTTATTGCCGTACGGCGACAGGTCTCTCGCCTTGGTGATATTGTCCAATGCCCAATGCCCCACCAAACCCTTTTCCAAGTTCCCTATCTGCGCGGCATGGCAAAAGACAGAAGGGGCTAAAAGCAAAGTTAGAATTGTGATAAATAAAATTTTTTTCATTTGAGAAACAGAGCTGTGAATAATTAGACTTGACATTCGTTTTATATTTGATAACATTACAATATCCTTAGAAAAGGTCGCGCTTCGCGGCCTTTTCCTTTTTTATACGGAACTTTAGATTGTCAATGTTTAAAAAATTTATTGACTTTCCTTTTTCTTTAATTAATTTTCTTAATTTTGTGGAGAACCTCGACACAGAATATCTGGGACCGCTTTGCGCCTTTTTTGCGCTCGATACAATATGAACAAATGTTCCCTTCTCAACGACTTTTTTAATTAGATACTCGAAATCACCATCGCCAGTGAATAAATAAAATTCTGTGCTTAGTCCGGCGCACTCCATAGCGTCAACCGTCAGGTCGACATCACAATTTGATTTTCGGTTGTATCCCATATCCACAACCTCCTCAAACTCGCTTCCACACTTGTGACATTTGACATCCACGGTTTTATTCTTGTTTTTATACGCAAAAACAAGTTTTGACCTGACGATGCATCCCTCGTCCGAGAGAATTTTGAATTCTTTTTCCATTTCCGAATCCCCTGCATCTATGCCTGAATAGAAAAAAACTTTTTCACATTTCCAATCATTTTTTAAAAATTGAAAAAGCTTCATCCAGTCAACTGAAAAACCAAGCATACGACGAGTGGTTGTTTCTGTATTTTGAACATCTATAAAAGCAAAACGTTTGTTCATATTTTTGTTTTTCATATAATGCCTACTACTGGGAATCTGCGCCAGGAGGCGTTGCGTCGGACGCAGGCACTGGTGTTTCAGCAGGTGGAGGCGCAACAACATCGGCAGGAGGAACGGTAATTTCGGGCGATGGCGGAACTATTTCCGGAGCTGGTGTTGTTTCAGCTGGTGTTTCGATTACTGTAATTGGCGGAGTTTCTACAACGTCAGGCGTTGGGGCGCTCTCAGTTGGGGGGATGTCGGACGTCCCCCCGCTTTCATTGGAAATTGGTAATTGGGAATTTGAAATTTCGTCACAGGCTCCTTTTTGTTTCTGCCAGTCGCCATTGGCAATCCACGTGCAGTAAATATCTCCGGTTGCCTGGTCAACCATTTGTATTTTTTCCACCGAGCCTTTGTTGGTCTTTATTCCCAACAAAGCTAAGATATTCTTAATTTCTTTAACAAACGGACTGCTAAGGTCTAACCCGTTAATTGTGCCATCTCCAACTGTTCCTGCGCCGGAGTTAATTTGGGTTTTCAAGTCGGCGATTTCCTTTGACAAAGCTTGCACTCCCAAAACCATATAGCCCAAGGTGTTGACCGGGTTGATTATTGCGCCATTGTAGTGCATTGCCCATGGAGCTTCGTCGGCCATTACGCCCACGTATTCTGTTGCTGTGTCGCCTGTGCCCATGCCCGGTTTGTAGTGGAAGCGATAAATTGGCGTTCCTAAAATTTGAGTCAAGGCTTCGGTCGGGTCGGTTACGGTTCCCGCAATATCTTTTAAGTCGCGCGAAGATGCGGGAGCAGTCCAAGAAGTTATGCCATTGCCTGCAACGTCAGTAAGTAAATATCCGGCTCCGCCTCCGACAGCCGCAGGCAAAGTCATTGTCCAGCTTCCGGCCGCGGCGGCTGATTGCAGTTGAACATAGCCGGAAGTGTTTCCTTCAAGTCGCATTGTGCCCAAAGTTGTTCCTGCCAAACCAATATCCAACATTGCTCCTGGAGTAGTCGTGCCGATGCCGACATAAGGGCTTGTGATTCCTCCATTGCCATCAGAGATGCCAGAAATAGATAAGATGTTTGTTTCTGCCAAACGCAGAGATGCTGATACAGCAGTTCCATTCCCTGTAGCCAAGGTTAATGGTTCATCAAATATGGAAACATTTCCGGCGTCCGCGACAGCTTCGATTGGCCCGCTTACGAGCGTAGCTCCCAGCTCTATCTGGTCGGAAGCGTTATCGCGGAACATATTTATAACGCCTGTGCCGGCATTGTCCACCGAAGCGAACCATTTTGAATTGCTTGCCTTCACCGTGCCATCACCCATGATCTGCAAAGCTGTTGTGACTGTCGCGTCGGCTGTTCCTGTGGAACCGGCGGGATATGTGTTGAAAGTGATTTGCGAAGTTCCCGCTCCAGTCGCCACGCCCGAAGTTAAAATCAGATTACCTCCCGCTAGATCAGTCCCGCCAGATTTCGCTCCGCCAGCTGTGATGGTCAGATTGTTTCCGGCAGTGGCGGCGGTTGTTTCCCGTTCCATCCAGAAAGTCTGAGCCGACTGCCCGCCGAGAGAAAGGATATTTGTCGGCGAAGCTGTCCCGATGCCGACAAAGCCAGCGTTATTTATTCTCATTACCTCTGTCGATGTGATTGAATTTAGAGGAGTGGTTTTGAAAGCTAACGCTGTGCCCATCGCTGAGTCTGTAAAAGTCTGTTCAGCTACACTGCTAATTAAGGCAGTGGAAGCACTTGGAAAACCAGTCGCCCCATAACCTCTAAAGGCTAGACCTCCAATACTATCACCTGATTGTAAAGCTGTTGGTGTCGACTTCGTTCCTCTCGCTTTACGGTAGACCATTGACGAAATAGCTGCCACATTAGCTCCCGCATACCTATCAATATAACTTATAGGATCAGAATCTATAGCGTCATCAGAAACAATGTTGAATTTTCCTGTCGGCGCCGCTGTCCCAATCCCCACATTCCCCAAATCATTCACAGTCATACCGACGTGAAAGCGGTATCCACGGTTAAGCTTGTGTCGGAAGCGATAGCGGTAACAGTTCTTGTTTCAGCGTTGATAGTGATTCTGTCTCCAACTACTAATTCTGTTGTAAACAATGTTCCCGAGCCCACAAGCGTTACGCTGGCTGTAGGGTCGGCTGTGCCTGTCAAAGTGGAAGAAGTTTTTCCTGTGAACCTTCCGCCTCCTGCGACATCGAGAGTCTTGAGAGGGGCTGTGGTGCCGATACCGACGGCGCCATTGCTTAGCATTGTGACCACATCCCTATTATCAGTAGCGTTGTAAAAACTTAATGCTCCTGCGACTCGTTCACCGCTTCCAATATCCCATCGTTTTCCCCCTGTTCCAACATCACCTAAAACCATTCTTGCCCCTACGCTCCCAGCATCACCAACACTAGTTCCAGCTTGGAATAATCCATAAGAAGCAGTGTCGTTCCCCATAACTCTCAATGTTGGTGTAGTCGCGATTGCTCCTTGTACATCAAGTTTCTGTCCTGGCGTCGCCGTCCCAATCCCCACATTCCCTCCGCTGAATGTCGCCGCGTAGTTGGTTGTGCCACCTGTGGCGTTGACTACCAGTCCGGTGTTTACGGCGGAAGTTCCATTCCATGTTCCTGTGCTTTCAATGTCCATGCCTATCTTGTTGATGGAAGCGGTGCTTGAAGTATCTGTCACGCTGTGAAGTATGCCTGTGTAAGCAGTGGTCTTTGCGGCTGAACTTACTGTGTGCAAGAGAGAAGTCGGCGCGGTGATTCCAATGCCGACAGAGCCGTCTGTCGAAATTGACAACTTCACATTTGAAGCGGTTGCCCAATTTCCGTTAGAAATCTGATATTTCTGACTGCTTGCATTATTCACTCCCGACCACCAATCTGTCGCATTTACAACCGTATAAACAATACGCGGGTCGCCTCCACTCGTACCAGCCGTTTGAAGCCATAAAGCAGCATTACTTCCCGAAGTATTGCTTAGATTACGTATATATTCTACCACAGCAGTATTTGCGGTATTAGAATCTATATGCAATTTCTCACTTGGCGTCGCCGTCCCAATCCCTACATTGCCTCCGTTTGGTTGCAAGTTAAGATAACTCGTGGTTCGCGTCGCATTTGTTGTTCCTTGCAAAGTCAAGACACCATTCGCCGATGAACTGCCATTTATTGCAGGCACTAAAAGCGACGTATCCATCACATAAGCTCCAGTGCCAAAACTGCCGGCCAAAATACTTGCAGCTGGAAGACCCGTAGCGTTGGTTAAGACCAGAGCAGACGGAGTGCCAAGAGCTGGAGTGGTGAAAACCGGACTTGTGGCGGTCAAGACGCCGGTGAGAGTTCCACCGGTAAGCGGCAAATCTAACGAAGAATGTCCGGTGAGCGAGGCGGTGATTGTTCCAGCCGAGAAATTGCCGGAAGCGTCTCGGGCGACAATGGCGGAAGCGGTGTTGGCGTTCGTGGCGTTAGTCATCGCGTTGGTGATGGAGTTGTTCGGTAGAGAAACAGCGCCAGTTATCGTCAATCCTCCAGCCATGACTGTTCCTGTGGTGGTGAAATCTCCTGCTCCCGAGAAATTATTTGAGCCATAAGAAAAATATGCCGGCGAAACCACGGTGCAGTTGGCTGTTCCTGGCACACAGTCAGGATTCAAAGTGTTTCCAAGCGGGTATGGCGCGTCAACTCCATAAGTGGCAAAAGCGTAAAGGGTGGCAGAAAACAATCCGCCAACAACCAAGCCTGACAAAATTGATGCAAACAAACTTATCGCAGGCCTTCTGCGTTTTGGGTTTTGTTTAATAATTCTAATTGGGATTCTCTCTGCCATTATAAATTAAATTTTTCTAATTAACCTAATTATTCTAATTTTTACAAAACGTGCGCGTCAGTTAAGACTGTTTCGACTCTCTCTAATCTTTCATCGATTGAGGTTAATTTTCCTTCAACCACAATCATCCTCCTCTCTAAATTATCAAACTGATCTTTTGTTGCAACTTGCTCAAGTTTTTTATCAACGCCGTCAAAACCTGCTTTTATCATTTTCGCTAGTTCTTCAATTGTAATTTTTTTATTGTTTTCCATGCTTTTTATAATTTTTTTATTTCTTTATTGTTCTTATCAATAATTTTATTCCTCTGTAAAAATTTCAAAATTGGCTCGCCACACTCCTCGCATAATTCTACTTTTAGCGCCGCGAAAACTCCCCTGCCTGCAATTACAGTATCTCCTTTAACTTCCTTTTTGCAAAAATCGCATTTTATCACAAACATATATTTTTATTTATTATAGCATGAAAAATACGTGTCAACACTGTGGATAAGTTTCTTGGGCGTATCAACGTCCAAAAAACTCATCTACTTGGTTTGGCTAAAGGATTATAAAGGAATCTAGAGGGAAGTTAAAGGAATTTAAATTTTCTTCCTTTATTGTCCTTTAAAATCCTTTACGTTCCTTTATCGTTTTTTGATTGCGTCTTGAATCCTGGCCCGTTCAACCTGATAAAATTTTAAATTTTGACCTTGTTTTTTCTCTAACGACTCAACTAACTTTCTTAAAAGGAAATCTGTTTTATTTATCAACTCTATAAATTGCTCAACCGTTAAATCACTGCCTTTAATTTTTGCTAAAACAGGATAAACATCCTCTAAATTCCTGTAAAATCCTTTGATTTGTTTTAGACTGTTGTGAAAATCTGCCAAATCAATCTCTATGTCGCACAATAAAGAACCTGCTCGCGATTTCAAAAAACCATCTTGCGCCAATTCCACAACATCGCCCTTCACTTCTTCCAAGCTAGCCTGGGTATAGCTTAAAAAATCAAGATATTGTTTTGTGGTTGCTCTTTTGTATCCTTCTTCAATATTTCTGACAACGCTTCTTGCCGCGTCGTCTAGCTGAGCCTTGCGCCGATGTTCAGACGGACGACTGGAGGATGGCGATAAAGGAGGATTAGAGGAATTTAGAGGACATTTATTAGCGTCCTTTATATTCCTGTAATTTCCTCTATAACTTAAAATTGGCAAAGTATCGGTAATTTTTCTTATCAAATATCTCAACAAAACTGCATTGCTCCACTGGACCAAAAATTTATAACCTTCCGGGTCTGTCCAAACCCTTGATACTTGCTCTGTTTTTTCCGGTTTCAAATTTTCCCATAAAGTTTTAACGGCTTGTAGTTTTCCGATTTCTGAAGAGCTCAATTTTGTTGTGTTTGGATTTGGCCAGTCGTCAGGCAGGTTTTGCCAATTTGGATTTTCAAAAGCAAAGTTCTGTAAAAAAGTTTTGGTATCCATGGGTAACGTTAGAGGAATATAAAGGATTGTAAAGGAATATAGATGATGTCTAAATCTTTTTCTTTGTTATTGTGCGTTTTGGAGTAGTTCGTTGGCTTCTCTCCACGCTTTTTGGAATTTGAGAATTAGGCATTTTATTAGTAATTGGATATTAGATATTGGGAATTATAAAGTAGCTCGCTTACTTTTTATTGACTGCGCCGCTGGGAGTTTCCGCCGGAGGAGTGGCGGTTTGAAAAATTGACTTGCCGGCTTTCAAATTAGCCAAAATTTTAGGAATGTCTGTGTTTGCAGGATTTAACTGTTGTAATTTTGTAAAAGCATCTATGGCCTTGCCGTTCTGCCCCAGCAAATCGTAAACAATGCCCAGAGAATACAGGGCATTGGAATAGCTTGGGGTTAACGCAACAGCTTTTTCCAGTTGTTTTTGAGCCTTCAACAGCAGTTGACTTTTTTGGTCAGCCGAAATTCCTTGCGCGCTTACGCCTGCCAGGTAAACGCTCCCCTCCTGGAAAAATAAATAAGGATTGCTTGGGTCTAATTTTAACGCCGAGTCGTAAGAACTTATTGCCCATGTTTCGGCATCGCTTAGCAAATTAGACAAACTTTGGTAAACATATCCTCGCGAAGACCAGTTATTAACGTCGTTTGGATTTATGTCTGTTGCAATTTTAGCGGCATTAATGGAGTTTGACACAAGAGTTTGAATTTTTGTTTTTTGCTGGTCGCTGATTGAAGCAGACCCTGCATTTTGCAATTCTTGCTGTAAGTTTATAAGATACGCCTGCGACAACTGCCTAAAATATAAGTCCGATTTTGAGTTTAAACTTACAGCGGTTTCTAATTTTTTCAAACCGTCGGCATTTTTACCTGCCTGATAAGCAACCAGCCCCTTGTAATAACTTGCTTCAGCAACATATCTTTGCCCGCCTAAAAATAAAAGCCCAATTCCAAAGATAAAAAATAATGTAAAAACAAAAGTAACCCCCAGTGTAATTGCCGAAGACTGTTTTAAAACATATTTTTGCTTGCGCTCGGAAACAAGCCCCATTGACGCGGCAATTATAAAAAAGAAAACAAAATCCAAAACAATGTTTGAATTGTAGACAAAGCAAGCAATAATTTGTTGAATCAGCGCAACCGACAAACCAATCAACAAAATAGAATAAATTTGGCTCGGCGATTTTTCAGCCTCGGGACCGTTGTTATTTTCTTCCCGTCTTATGAAAAATTTAATTCCGTAAAAAATTGGGAAAATCATAAACGCCAGCAGAGCCAAAAATCCAAGCGCTCCGGTTGTTGCCGCGCTATTCAAAACTTTTGAAGAAGATTTGCCAAAAGCCGTATTCCATAAAGAAGTCTTACTAAAGTCTGGATTTTTGAATTTTGAGAAGTCGTAGGCGAAAGTCCCGGGGCCCGAGCCCAAAATGGGATTGGCTTTAAGCGCCCGGGTTGCTATGTCTAAACCAGATTTTTGTGAAAGAAGAATTTCTGATTGCGGATGAGGAAGCCAATTTATTTGCGGGTTGAAAATCACAAAAAACAAAGACACCACCAAAAAAAACATCGGAAGCGCCTGCCATCTTCCGTCGAAGAGATCGTTTTTTATTATACCCAGCAGCAAAATTAGGGCCGAACCAATTATAGCAACCCACCAAATTATTGGATAGTTTATTAAAATTAAAAGCAAGGCGGAAAGAACTATTTGCAGGGCAAAGAAAAACCTCCACCATTTTTTGACAATAATCAAAAGCATCATTGCCAGCGGAAAAAGTATGGCGACAAAGAACCCCAAACCGCCGAAAGAACCCAGCGTGTTAAAAGCCGAGGACTTAGCAAAATCAAATGGCAGAATAAACAAGCCAAAAATCTGAAAGACACCTACTAATTCCGCTATTACAGCCGATAAAGAAAGGACTATCGCCGATATTAAAATATCTTTTTTGGAAAAAAAGTTGCTGAACACAAAATAGAACAATAACAGGCAAATTACTGTAAGCGCGCTCTCGGAAATTTGCTGAGGCTGACCCCAAAAACTTCCATATCTGTATACAGAGAAAATTGTTGATAGAAGATATGCTAAAAACAAAACTCCGGCAATTACGTGGAAAAAACTTTTATTTATTTCAAATTTTCCCGAGATTAGAGTTTTTAACAGCAAAGCGAAAACAGAAATAAAAACAAGCAAAACCAGCAACGCTTGCTTATTAAAATCTAAAACCTCCGCAGTTTGGGGCAGGAAAAAAAGCGGTGTTAAAAAAACTAACGCGTAAACGCTATATTTTGTGACAAAATCACAAATTCTGAGAACAAGAGGTTCTTTTTGCATATTATTATTTTTAATAATTTTACTTAATTTTATAATAAGTAAAAAAAGAAAACAATAGCACTAATCCACAGCGAGTCTAACATGCATCAAAAAACAACAACCAAGGTTGTCGTTTTTTGATGCTCACTAAATGCCCAAAACTTTAACTAACTGTTTTATAAGAGAAACCACAACCGGAGGCGGCATCAAGCTGTTAGATAAAGTTCCTTCGTCGTCTTTAACCTCCCACGGTCTTTCAGTTGTAATAACTTTGCCGTCTTTTACCTCGTAAACATATTCGGGAGTAATTTCGTAATCATCTGTAAAATCTTTTGTCTGTTTAGACGGAATTGAGTTTCTTAAAAGCACTTTTGGGATTCCTTTTAAATTATAAGCCTCTTTAATAAGCATCTCGTCTTTTTCCAACCTTGCCCTAATTGGCTCAATCCCCTGCTCGTCGCCCTCTTTTGTGGTCATCCTTGCTCCGGGCTTGCCCGCCGAAGCCTTGGCGGAGGCGGGGCAGTTGGCGTTGTCGCAAATCAAATGGAATTTTGCTTGCCCTGAGCCCGCCGAAGGGTCATACTCCACTTTTTTTGTCGCCAAAAGTTTCACGTTTCTTGATGTTTGGCAAAGCGGACAAATAACCCTAAATTTCACCCTTTCGTCAATTACATTTGTTGGCACGTCTATTAGAATAAAAACGTCGGGGTCATCTCGGTAATCAATTAGGTCGCGGAAAAATAAAGAATAAGAAACCTGGTCTATGTCTCTTGGGAATCCATCCAAAAAAATTGCCTTTTTGCCAAGCTTTGAAATTTCCCTTTTTGCCAAAGCCAGAATCAATTCTGTTGGCAACAATGTTTTTGTTGACCTGTTGTCCCATGACTTCATTATGTCTTCTAGGGGCATTCTGCCTCGGTAATTTTTTTCCAAAAATTTTACCATTTCTCCTCTTCTTGCCGGATCTTGTATAACTTCGTCAAAAGACCTTATCATGTCTCCAATAGAAAAATGAGCAATTCTGTCTTTATCTATTACTTCGGCAAACATTTTAGCGTACGTGCCCTTACCCGAAGACTTTTTGCCCATAAAGTAGGCTATAAAAGTATTTTTTTTTAAATACTCGCGCATTTTTTTTATTTCCGGACCGGCTTTGTATTCAAAATAATCCTGCCTGCTTTTGGCGTCAGTTAAATCGAACTTCTTATACTCATCTGACTTAGTTTTGAAAACTGGAAAATCAAGGTTTTTCATAAATTTATTTTATTACTTTTATATTTTTTCCGTCGGAGATAAAATTTACATCTCCGTCTTTATCTGTTCTGAATATCTTTATACCAAATTTTTCCAGTCTTTGCAAAGTTTCCGGGGTAGGATGCCCATATGTGTTCTTGGCGCCAACTGAAATAACAGCCATTTTGGGCTCAACTGCCGCTAAAAAAATATCAGAAGTTGAATACTTCGAACCGTGGTGCGCCACTTTTAAAACATCTGACTGCAAGTTAAACCCATCGCTTACAAGATCTTTTTCCGCCGTAGAACTTATGTCTCCGGTAAAAAGAAAAGAAATTTTGCCGTAAATTAACCTTGAGACAACACAAGTGTCGTTGGAGGTATTTTTTAGCTCTTTACCCGACACATCTTCCAAGGGATACAATGTATCAATCAACACATTGCCGGCTTTTATCTCTTGTCCTGCAACTGCTGTTATTACTTTTATTTTTTCCGGAGATAACGCGGCCAGCATAGAATTCTGCGTTGAACTTTCAAGCCTTTTTAAAATGTCAGCCAATTTTTTATTTTCCGCGTCGTTTTTTATAACGCCGGTCCACAAAAAATAATCCACCTGATATCTTTGCAAAACATCCAACAGTCCTTGCATGTGGTCTTTTTCCGGATGAGTTAGAATTACCAAGTCCAAAGATTTGTCCCAAAAAGGCAAGACTGTGTTCAACCTTGCCAAAACCGATTGATCCGGACCGCCATCAATTAGAATGTTATGACCCTCGGGAGTTCGAATAAAAGCCGAATCTCCTTGCCCAACATCAAAAAAATCAACCTGCAAATATCGCGGCCCTGATAAAACAAAAACTTCCTGCCAGCAGAGAATGTTAAGGAAAAACAAAAATAATGCAAACCCGACAATATATTTCTTCTGCATTTGTACTTTAGTTAAACGTCTCTATATCCTAAACCAAATCTCCTCCGCTTTCTCCCTTCCCTCCATTTTCTCCTTTTATACCTATATACATATCTTACAAATTACCAAACGTTTGAGGTTTTGTAAGATAGTTATAATTCTTCTATAATAAATATCCTAACATATTTATCCAATGAATATCTTTGAAGTAACTTTTCTGTTTTGTCAGAAACATCATATGGAGTCATCCAAACGCTTTGTTGAAACATCTTATATCCCAAATTGCATAGAACGCTTCTTAATAAGTCCCTCTCTTTTCTTCGTCTTTTTGGCATATCAAAAATCAGCATTGCCCACTTACCGTCTTTTCTCTTTTTCCCCTTCCCCAGTTTAAAGCTGGTGGTGAATGCTTTGTCTATCCCTTGCTTTGTTAACAACATACCCTGTTTACCCTCTAAATTTTTTGCTTTTATATATCCTTTCCTTTTCAAATAATAAATAAGGTTACTAAATTCTCTCCTACCTTTCTCCTTCCTATATTTTTCAAAAACCGGATTTTTTTCTCCAGGCAGCCAATTCCTCATCGTCGGCGCCTTAAACATAAAATTTGCCGCGCTATTTGCACTCTCAAGAAAACTATAAACATCCCAGAGAAATTTATCAGTAACAGATATTTTCATGCTTTTATTCTATTTTTTATTCTATTATATCACCCATCTTACAAAACCTAAAACGTTTGAGGTTTTGTAAGATTATACTTTTTATACATGTTGTTCTATTATACAACAAACAAACAAAAAAAGAACACCGACCATCGCCGGTGTTCTTGATGTCTCTATTTTTTCATGCCCATTATCTTGAACATTTTTGTTCCGCACTTTACGCAGGTGCCGGTCATGGCCGAGCGTTTTGTTCCGCCCTTGCCGTTCATTTCAACTTCTTTTGGGTCTTTCATCTCACCTTTTGCTTTACATTTTACGCAATAAGCTTCTGTCATATTTTGTAGCGAGGAAAATGATTTTCAGCGTATTACAGGACGCAAAGCGCCTGTCGAAGCGAGTTTCCTGAGGGCGAAGCCCGAAGGACACGAGCGTTAGCAGAAAATTATTTTCCGAGCGATTAAATTATTTTTACTTAATTCTATCCCGCCACCCATCCCCCGTCAACAACCATGGTTGAACCGGTCATATAAGAAGACTCATCAGATGCCAAAAACAAAACCGCGTTGGCAATTTCCTCTGACTTGCCACTTCTTTTCATGGGAATGGCGGCATTCATTGCTTCTTGCACTTTTGGTTCCATTGTTGAAGTGTGTGTGCCCGGAGTATCAATTGAGCCCGGAGCAATGCAGTTTACCCTAATTCCAAATGGCGCCAGCTCCAAAGCCATTGCCTGCGACATTGCTGTAATTCCGCCTTTTGAAGCGCAGTAATGAGTCAACCCTGCAAACCCAACGCCCACCTGCCCCATTGCAATTGAAGAAATGTTTACAATGGCGCCCGACTTCTGTTTTACCATTTCCTTGGCGCAAGCCTGAGCCATTAAAAAATATCCTTTTAAATTTATATCAATCACTTTTTCAAAATTTTGCTCGGGCATTGTTAAAAACGGTTCAAACGGATAAATGCCGGCGTTGTTTACCAAAATGTCTATCTTGCCGAATTTTTTAAGAGTTTCGGCGACAACATTATCAATTTCCGATTTTTTACTGACGTCGCACTTTATTGCAATTGCCTCTCCCCTGCCTTTTTTAATTTCTTCAACAGCCGATTGGCAATCTTGCAAAGAAATATCGGCTAAAACAACTTTAGCTCCGGCGCCGGCTAACTTTAGCGAGTCAGCCCTGCCCATTCCCTTTCCGGCTCCGGTTACAATGGCGACTTTTCCTTTTAAGTCGCAAAACTTCGACGTTGTTTTATTTAATCCAAACATAATTGAAATTTCTAATTAACCTAATTAGTCTAATTAACCTAATCAAATGCTAATTCCAAAATGCCTAATGCTTAAAATAATTTAAAAATTGGAAATTAGATATTATTTAGAATAATTAGAGCAATTAGAATAATTAAAATAATTTAGCTTATATTCCATTATACCCTATTTTTTCTTTACAACCAAAATTTACCCCGTTAGAAATCACACTGTGCGAGCTATTTCTAACGGGGTTTACGCCACTTCTTGATTATAGCAGCTTTCGCAGTAAACAATTTCCGGGCGGTCAGGAGCATACGATGTTTTAATTTCCCTCCCGCATTTTGCGCACTGGCGGTCCCATAATTTCATAGGATTGCGCAAACGTAATCGCGCAGCATGCCGGCAACCAAAACAATATCTGGGCAAAGGGATGCCCAACTTCTTGTAAAACTGAAATTCCTGTGAAATTATTCTGAAAGCCGCTGAACAGACATCATTGCATTTACCATGGTGCGCGCATCCAATTATCTCGTTTGAGATGGAGTCGTCAACATCCTTTATGTCGTCTGGCAGATCTTCTGCATTTATGGTAATTTTGTAATTCTTATTTTCAGCATCACGCCAATTATATCCTTCTTTAATAGCCTGGTCTCTGTTTAGCGGGAAATAATCCTGCGCCACGGTTTCGTTGTAAGCAAAAGGCGAGAGTTCTGCGGGAAAAAATTCTCCGAATTTATATACCAGACCTTTTTTATCCACATATGGCATGCTGTTCATATGTTCAATTATCTTATCTTTCAGAGCTTTGTATTCTTCTTTAGAATATTGTTTGTTAAAAATACAAGATTGCTTACTGCGCAGACCAATACAACCAAAAAGATCAGAGCAATCATAGCAATTGAAAGAATAATAGACGTCTCGCGAGCTGTAAACAACGCTGGTGAAAAAATTTCTTGAGCACTGAACTCCGGTATCAAAAGTTTCGTACAGTAATTCAGCCCCAACACCAGTGCCCGGTCCACTATCGTAGAAATCTTTTGTTTGCAAACCGCCCCAGTGGTTATATTTTCCTTCTTCAGCCTCTTTTATATCAAAACACGACTTGCAATTTTTAGTATTTTCTAAATTATCTCCCGTTGACCTGTCGGATTTTAAGATATTGGCATATCTGTGAACAGACTTTTTGTAAATTTTTTCAAATTCCTTTTTCAAATTTTGGACTGACGAGAAGCTGGAAAGATTAAACTCTTTTATTTTTTGGGAGTATTCTTCTTTTGTATAAGGCTGATTAAAGATATAACAATTTTTACTTCTTAGATTGCTGCAACCAAAACAATTAGAGCAGTTTCGGCAATCATAAAGAAAATAAGAATCTGTACAATTGGTGCAACGGAGGCTGTAAAACACGTGATAAGAATCGGAACAAAGGACATTATCGTAGCAAAGCTCGCTGTCATGGGCCACATATAAGTCTGCGGAATCTTTGTCACCCTCTGCTCTGTTTGAATAAAGGACTTTCTCATTCTTAAAACCACCAGATACCAAGTAGCAATCTTTGCTGTAATCGGCTACATTACAATAGTCGCTGTTCACGTTATGCGAGTTAGAAACGCTTTGAAAAGGGAATTTGTTGCGGAAATCTCGCCATTGCTCAAAAAATGTTTTTGAAAAATCATAATCCCTGCCAAAATCCATGGGGTCCCACTGGTCGCTCCACCAATATTTGTTATCATAGACAACCATATTTTTTTCTGGAGAAAATGCAGAAATCATCTCTTCGTTGTGTCCGGGAGCAGAACATTTTCTTTTATAAAGGGAAAGTTCGTTTCTGAAAGACAGGCGTCGTACTGTTCTGCATTGAAAACAAAAAGTTGGCGCGGGAACCTTTATCTTTTCGTAGAAATCAAAATCCTCGGGCTCTATTACAAAGTCCTTTTTGCAATTTTGGCAAACTTTAGTTTCGGCGTTCATGATATTTTTGAAAATTAAACTTTCTTAGTGGGTTCAGAAACTACGCTATCGCGTAAAATATGAACCTACTGGTTTTTATCTTTATGCGACTTCTGCGTTGTAGCAACTTTCGTCCGCCTTCGCTAAAGCTTCGGCGGGACTTCGGCCTTTTATGCAACTTCTTGATTATATCGCTACGCTATGCGACCTCGCTGTTATAGCAGGCCTCGCAGTAAATTTTAAACTCTTTTTGACTTTCCGGCGGATACGAAGTTTCTATTTGTTTTCCGCAGTTGGCGCAAATTCCTGACCAAAGATTCCTTGGGTTTCGCATGGCCATTCTTCTTGCGTGCCGGCAATTAAAACATTCTTGTGGCAAGGGAAACCGCATACGTTTATAAAAGTTTATTTCTTTTTGTATAAGACGATAGTTTCTTCCGCATTTTACGCATTTTAAAATATGCGAAAGAAGCGCTTCGCCAAACTCATCCGGGTTTTTGGGAAGTTTTTCCTGTTCAATTGTTTCCTTGCCCACGGTGCTTGGCAAATCATCAACCCATTTAAAGCCCCCTGCTATTGCCTCTTCTTTTGAAAGCGGCGCGTATTCTTGGGCAATCGATTCATTATATGCAAAGGGCGAAAGACGAATTGGGAAAAATTCTCCATATTCTCTTGTTTTTTTCATGTGATCAATAATTTGAGGAACCAGCTCTTCATATTCTTCTTTAGAGTATTGCTGGTTAAAAATACAATATTCTGCGTTTCGCAAACCGGCGCAACCGAAAAGATTGTGAGATGTAAAGCAACAATCGGAATAATACACATCGCTTGACTCATTAACCAGGTGCGAGAAAAAAACGCGATTGGATTTTAATGTAGCCAGTGAGTTATAAACAAGCTCAATATTCGGCGAAAAACTGACATCATAAGAATCGACAGTTTGTCGGGAAGTAAAAATAAACCTGGAGTTTTCCCCACCTTTCACATCAAAACAATCGCGCATATTTTTACCGTTGTAAACGTGGTTGCCGGAAACATTGTTATTGTGCGAGCCAAAAAAACTTCGTTGCGGCAGTGCTTGCCTTAACTCGCGCTGCTTCTTCAAAATAAAAGACACAGTTTCAGGGTTGGTAAACGGGTGCTCTTTAACGAACTTTTCATACTCTTCCTTTCCAACTGGCTCATTAAAAATGTGATATAATTTTTGTCGTAAACCAACGCAACCTATGCAATTTTGGCAGCTCTTACAGTCAAAAAGCCCAATGCTGTCTGAACAACTTTCGCATTCCTGGCAATAAAACAAACGGTAAGAACCCAGGCAATCAACTGACTCATAGCAAAGTTCTGACTTATGTAGATAAAGATTATCAAAAGAGTCTTCAGACTCCCAAACAATATGACCATAAGCGCACTCTTCGTCATCAATGCAACCAAAAACAAGATAGCAATTTTTTGATCCATTTGTGAAGTTAGAATATTCACAGTTCTCGCTTTTTGTATTCATAATTGCAAACCGCGGGACAGCAAGAAGCAACTCATGAAATTGTTCAAAAAATGGTTTTTGAAAATCGAACTTTTTGGCATATGACTTTGGATCCCAATTGTCAGACCACCATTCATCGTGTGTCCATACTTTATAGGGAGACTCGGGAGAATACATAGAAATTACAGATTGCCCTGAAAGATCGGAGTTGCGCTTGTAAAGCGTTTTAAAATTACGGAAAAGCATTCTATGCTGCTGTCTGCACCACGCACACGATTTAGGCGCAGGGACCTTTATCTTTTCGTAGAAATCAAAATCTTCGGGCTCAATTACAAAGTCCTTTTTGCAATTCTGACAAATTCTAGTTTCTTGATTCATATATTTTTGAAAATTAAACTTTCTTAGCCGGTTCAGAAACTACGCTATCGCGTGAAATATGAACCCACTGGTTTTTACTAATAAACTCTATCTATTATTATACTTTAACAAAAAACCACCTAAATTAAAAGGTGGCTTTTCATTATTTTTATTCTTTACAGCAGTTAATCACATACTGGACCACCTGACCAAGCTTTCCCATAATCCCCTTTTTATCTGTATCTTTCCTGTCTATTTGGTTGTTATCAATTTTTTTTACGTCGCCTAAGTTGACAAGCTTTAAGTTTATTCCCCAAAACAAAGAGTATAATTCGTAAGCTTTTTTAAACATTTCTTCTGCGTCTTGTTTTCTACCTTGGCCTTGAGCTTTTGTGCCAACTTCCATTAATCTCATTGAAGCCGACAACAAATGTTTTGAAATGCACCAAACCTCGCCTTCGTAATCTTTAATAATTCTTTTCAGCAAATCTTTTCTCATCTCTCTGGCAGTGCTCAACAAATCGTAATACTCGGGTTTGCCGGTTTTAGCTCCGGTAAAGAAAAAATGCTCCTCAATGGAAATTAAATTCATTATGGCAATTGATAAATCTTCATCAGAAGACAAGTCCAGTTCGCTCTTTTTGCTTGACTGAACTTTTTTTATAAAATCATTTATTTTTAAATTATCCTCCATGTAATTAGCAAATAAAAAATTATGCTTGTTAATAATAAAGCTGCCACTGGAAAAACGACTTTTTGATATGGGAAAAATGATTTCCCGTTGTTTTTGTTTTTCAAAAATTTGTGAAGCAACATAGCCAGCAAGAAAACCGCGGTACCTACGGCTGATCCAAAAATTATTTTATCAATTCCCCAAATTTTATTTAACGGATGCCCCACTATGTCGCTGTAATAAAGCGGAACAAGCGTTAACAAATAATACGCCAAAAAAATAACCACCCCGCTAAAAGGGAAAACCCAATTTTTCTTTTTAAGCCAAATTATGGTCCAAACACTTAAAGAAACCAGCAAGGCTCCTATCCATATTGATGAAACAACGTCATCAACTCCCAGCCATCTTGAAAGCCCAAGTCCCGCGCCAACCGCCACAACGCAAAGCGGGCAAATAGCCTTGGCCATATTCGCCCAAAAAAATCCGGAAAAAATCAGTACCGAGAAAATTATTTTTTTATTTGATACCAGCTGCATTTTTTAAAAAATTTGGCACGTCAATTTCTCCAATATAACACGCCCCATTACCGCCAGCCTCGACGCTAGGCGGGTCGTATAAAAATGGAACGCCGACCGAGTCTCCTGCTACCCCGCACTTTTGCGCAATCTGTCCCAGCAATAGCACGTTGCTTTTATTATACCAAACTTCTAAACGTGTTATTTTTACTTTGTCTTCAATTTTATTTTGACTGATAAAATCTTCCACATCTTTGCAATGAGGACATCCATCACCATAAAACAAAACTATTCCCGGAGGCAAGGGAGTGGGTTGCACAGTTACCTTGCTAAAAATTCCCGATTGCCACGCCCAAAAACCAACGCCGACCAAAACTATTATGATTATTATAATTATTACAGCTTTATCCATGTTTGTATAAATCTATTTAATCATATTTTTATTTAATAATCAAACACCGTGAAACTTCATACTCAAAGAATTCAATACAACACTAACAGAAGAAAACGCCATAGCCCCGGCGGCAATAGAAGGACTTAACAGCCAACCTGTCAGTGGAAAGAAAACTCCTGCAGCGATTGGTATTCCAATTATGTTGTAAAAAAACGCCCAAAATAAATTTTGTTTTATCTTATTCAAAGTATACCTGCTCAGATCGATTGCTTTTACAACATCTCTTAAATCATCTTTTATCAAAACAATTTCCCCTGTTTCCATTGCCACATCTGTACCAGATCCCAAAGCAATTCCCAGATTTGCCTGAGCCAAGGCCGGCGCATCATTAATTCCATCACCCACCATTGCCACAATTTTCCCCTCGGCCTGCAATTTTTTAATTTCATCAGATTTTCCTTGTGGAAGGACTTCCGCCAGCACCCGGTCTACCCCAAGCTGTTTAGCAATTGCCTCACCCACTCTTTTGTTATCTCCTGTAATAATCGCCACAGACTTACCCATTTTGTGCAACATATCAACTGCTTGTTTGGAATTTTCCTTCAAAACATCAGCCACTGCGATAATTCCCACAACTTTTCCCGAGATAGCTAAAACCATTGCTGTTTTCCCCTGGTTTTCAAGCGCCGCCATCTTTTCTTCTATAGCGTCAACAGAAATTTTATTGTCTTTCATAAGTTTCCTTGTCCCCAGTAAAATGTTTTGAAATTTGAAATTTGAAATTTGGATTTTTCCAATAACCCCTTTGCCCGGAATTGCCTGAAACCCTTCGACTTCGCTCGGGGCAAGATTTTTTTCCTTCGCTTTATTCACAATTGCCTGCGCCAAAGGATGCTCTGAATTTTTCTCCACCGACGCCGCAATCTGAATTAAATTTGAAATTTGAAATTTGAAATTTGAATTTATCGGCATTACATCTGTTACAATCGGCTCGCCTTTGGTCAGCGTGCCTGTTTTATCAAAAACAACCATATTCACATCTTTTGCCACTTCTAAAGCTTTAGAAGACTTTATTAAAATTCCGCTTTTTGCCGCTAAACCGGCTCCCATCATCACCGCTGTTGGGGTCGCCAATCCCAATGCGCATGGACAAGCAATTATTAATACAGCGACAAAGACAGTAAGAGCCATTGCAAGCTGATGAACTGCTAAAAACCAAACTAGTCCCGACGCTAAGGCTATAACGATTACAGCAGGCACAAAATAAAAAGAAACTTTATCGGCTAAAAGCTGAATTGGAGCTTTGCTTCCCATGGCATCTTCCACAATTTTGATAATTTGCGAAAGCATTGTATCTTTTCCGATTCTTGTCGCTTTGAATTTCAAAACACCTGTTTTATTTATTGTGGCTCCAATAATCTCATCGCCTTTTTTCTTTTCAACCGGAATTGATTCTCCTGTAATTGCTTTTTCGTCAACGCCAGAATACCCATCAACAACAATTCCGTCAACCGGAATTTTCTGACCGGGTTTTACCAAAATAACATCTCCAACTTGTACTTCTGATATTAGAACTTCCAATTCCCTGCCATTTTTTATTATCGTTGCCACTTTCGGTTGAAGCCCCATCAAACTTTTAATCGCCGCCGATGTTTTGCCTTTCGTCACAGCCTCTAAATACTTTCCCAACGAGATAAAAATCAAAATGAAAACTGCGCTTTCAAAATAAACGGGGTATCCTTTGGCCCGTCCCAAAAACAATTGCGATAAACTATAAAAAAATGCCACAGCCGTTCCGATAAAGATCAATGAATCCATGTTCGGCGCCAATTTAACCAACTTTTTAAATCCGGATTTCCAAATATCAAAACAAACTAAAATAACCAAAGCAGATAAAATCGCCTGAATATATTTCGGCAGACCCATTAACCCCGGAATCATTGTAAAAATAATTGGCAAACCTAAAACCAAAGATAACCAAAATCTATTCCTCAAACCTCTCGCCCCATTTTCCATCTCGTCTTTAACAACCCTGTATCCCAAATCTTTTATTGTTTTTTCTATATCTTTTTCTGTAATTTTTTGGTCGTCAAAATCAAGGTAGGCTTTTTCCGAAGCAATGTTAACGCTGGCAGAAGTGATTCCTTTCTCTTTTCTCAATCCATATTCAATAACCGAAGCGCAAGAAGCGCAGGTCATACCTCCAATTTTTAAAACTATCTTTTTCATTTTTTTATTTCGTTCAACTCTTTTAATATTTTTTTAAGATTCAACCCGTACATTTTGCAGACTTCGCCAATTTTTAATTTATCAATTTCAAACGAAGCCATGGGGCACGACAAACACGGCACACTGTGCTTCAATAGAATTTTTTCCCCATTTTTCATTCCAATAATTTTGTTTAGTGTTGTTTTAGATGTAGCTTTTACCATAATTTAAAATTTCAAAATTCTAATTTCAAATCAAGTTCAAAATCCCAATTTCAAAACGCATTTGAGCTTTGGATTTGATTTGATATTTGAACTTTGGATTTAGGGTTTCTCAGTTGATGACTTCTATTGTTCCCCTAATCATTCCCATGGTGCAACTAAATCCATATTTACCCGCGGTTTGCGGAGTAAATTCTTTTACCGAAAGCTGGCCCGGAGTTAAGTCAACTGCGCCATCAAATAAATTGTTAGAAATAATCGCGCCATTGCATCCAAGCGAGTTAGTTCCTGTAATTTCCCATCTTACAGGAACCCCGGCTTTCACCTTAAAATAATTTGGAGAGTCGTTTGAGCCAGAGGCTGTCATTTGTATGACCTGCTTGCCATCAACAACTTGAGCCAATCCGTCTTGATTTGCCACGCCGGAGTTCTGCGCAGAAGCGGGTGGCTGATTAAAACTAATTCCTAAAACCGTGAACTGATTTGAAATGTTAAATAAAGCAAAAAACAAAACCAGAAATCCGGCAACTTTGGAAAACCGTTCTGCTAAATGCGGTTTGCCAGAAAACTTAACACTGGAAAGCCCGATAAATAACAATGTCGGAACTGTTCCCAAAGCAAATGCTCCCATAATCATTGCCCCTCCAAATGCATTGCCCGATAAAAGCGCCAAGCTTTGCGCAGTAATCGTGAATCCGCAAGGCAAGAAAAAAGTCAAAGCTCCCATAATAAACGGCGCATACTTCCCTTGGAAGTTACTCTCGTTTGCAACATATCTGGTCGCTGTTTTCGGTGCTGTAATCTGAAATTTTCTGAATGCTTTTACTCCAAGCATCTGCAAACCCAAAGCAATCATTAATAAAGAAATTGCAACAACTAAGTATCCGGTAAATTGAGGAGAAATTTGCAACCTGCTTCCTATCATTCCCAAAACTCCGCCCAGAACGATGTAAGAGATAACCCTGCCAACATTAAACATAATGTGCGGTTGTAGCTTCTTTAAATTTGATTGCCCGTCGGCGTAAAGACTATCCCATTGTTTTGACATTGATAAAACAATCCCTCCAACCAATGCGGCGCAAGAAGAAACCCCTGCCAGCAAACCAAAGCCGAAAAACGTGAACAAAGAAGACGTTGAACTCAAGCTAAGAAAATTAGCAACTCCAATTTTATCTAAAACCAAGAAAGCAATAATTATGAAAATTGCTATATTGAAAGCCACTAAGGTTGGACTGGTCTTCTTTTCAGGCAGGCCCGCCTCCGCCCCGCTTTGGCGGGACTTCGGCGTGGCGAAGTCGGCAAACTTATAGTTTTCTTTTTCGAAAATTATGCTTAATCTTTCCGGATTAGGCCTGTCACCTTCATATTCCACAACCACCTCCCCTCTTCCGTTTGAGGCATCAACTGATTTGATGTTTGGCAAATCCAAAAGTTTTTTCTCAATCAAAATTTCGCACGAAGCGCAGTGCATTCCCTCAACTTTATAAATGTGTTCTTTGGTCATTATAATTATCGTCATTCCCGCGAAAGCGGGAATCCAGGGTCAAATTTTTCTGGATTCCCAATCAAGTTGGGAATGACAAAACTTCTTTATTTAGCTTTTTACTTATTGAATAGTTTTGTCACTTTCAAAATTTCTTCTGTCATTTGTTTTTTCTTTCTTTCATTTTTTGACGCCATAGCATTTTTAAAACAAGAGTTCAAATGGTTTTCCATCAGCATTTCGTGAGCCGACCTCAAAAGTCCCACAACAGCCAAATTTTGCTGCATAATATCAATGCAATATTCATCTTTTTCTGTCATATCAATTATTCTAGCCAGCAAACTATGCGCCTTTTTAAAACCCACCAAGGTTTTCTTTTTGTTAATCATCATAATATTTTTTTATTTAATTTACTACCTCTACCTATGGTATAGGTATATATTATCATCTTAGCAAAACCAAAATCCTGTGTCAATAGCAAACACTGTGAATAACCTATACTTTTATATTCTCCATACATCGTTGTAATGATTGTGCGGTCGCACAGTTATTACAACGATGATTATTTTAGCGATAAAATCATATTAGAGACGAAACAAAAAAAGGGCGCCAACTATTTCTAGTTAGCGCTTGCGAATCAAATTCCGTGAGGAAATCGATCCCTACTTGCCCATGCCGCCGCTGCTGCTTGTGGTTCCGCTCTTCCAGACATAGATGCCGAAGGTTTTCTCGCTCGGGACCAGCAATGACGTCACGATAATCCTATAACCAGCATAGCCGGAAAGCCCGTAAGCCTCGTTCCTGAAACCGGTGGAAGGAGCGGCGTTTGTGAAAACACCGTTGTTAAACCCTTCTACCGTGAACACGGCGAATCCGCCGGTTTCCACGTTCACCATCTCTCCGGCGTCGGCGGGAACAATAAGGTATGTAACCGCATTAGTCCAAGCGAGCCATGGAGAAGCCGAACGGTACGTCCCGGACGAGTAGCGAGACTCGCCGGGTTTTAGAATGACCTCCTCAACGCCACCGGCGTTCGAGAATTTCATCCCCGACGTGCTAGCATCCACAGTGGTAACTCCCAAACCGCGGCTAACCGTGGTTTGGCCACTCCACGTAGATCCATTACTGCGGTCAGTAATTATCCAATTGACAGTACTGCCGATAGGATCCTGAATTGGATCCACGTAAACGGTGAACACTGTTTGCCCGAGGAGGCCTGATAGGTACTGGTCGTAGTAGCCATATCCTCCGTTGGCCTGAAGTGTCATGTTGTTGTGGTCTCCCACCAACCCATTCACAGCTAGCACCATCTGAACTTGATTTGGGTTAATGCTGATGTCAATCGCATCGCCTGGCTGGAAATTTCCAGACCAGAACGAACCATAACGAGTGTTGCGATCTTGCCCATTGGACATCTTGGCGTAACCGTTGACATACATCTGAAGCTGGCAAGCTTCACCGATGCTTGGGAAGCCAGGTAGTGGCTTCGTCGGATCGATGTAGACCTCGTTGGTCTCGCCGACATTGAATCGGCTAATCATGAAGATCCCGTTAAAGGGCTTCATTGTAAACAGTCCGTAGCCGATAGAGGCTCCTTGCATGTTGTACATGTAGAAGACACCATCGTAGCGATCCGCTTTGGCGTCCAGCAAGGCGGCACTCCAAGCCGCGGAGTTCGTCACCAGTTGGGTGACGTCCGTCACCGTTGGTGGGATTACGGGACCACCTGCCTTGGCAGCCACGTCCGCGTTAAGGTTCAATGTGAGGGTTATCGCCATCAATGTGATGGCGCCGATGTTTTTGATTGACTTCATAGTTCTATCTTCCTGTTGTTTTTGTTTTGTTTGTTTTGTTGTTTACTTCACCGAAATGCTGTGAAACTCGCCGGAAAATCCGGCTTTTTTGAGCTCCGCCACTGTCCGCGGGTCAACGCCCGGCTTCAGTTGTTTCGGCTGGGTCGTCGCCGCCGTGTTTTTCACAGGCGCCGGTTGAACCACTGGGCTCACTGCGTTGTTCGAACGCCAAATGGCAATACCGCCGAGCAACACTGCCGCCACCGTCAATGCAATCAATTTTTTCATACAATCTATGTGTAGGTTTTGTCCCATCGCAAAAACATACGCCTCCCGCAAAGCGGAAAGCTACAATATGCAATTGTCAAAGGACAAATGAAGCCATAGCCTCATATCCTCCAATCTTAGCATTTATGCTGAACTCTGTCAAGAGTGACAGGGTATATTAATCGTCAGCTATAATTACGCCTCCACCAAGTAATTCTTTGCCTTTATAGAACACAGCAGACTGGCCTGGGGTAATTGCTTGCTGAGGTTTTTGAAAAACAACTTTTACTTTATTTTTTCCGACACTAAAAATTTTAGCTTTGGCAAAATTGCTTTTGTATCTTATTTTAACCTCAACATCAAGGATACTTTTTTTTCTGCGACCGCAGAATTCAGCGTATTCATCAGAAACCCAATTTACGTTTTTAACAATTAGTTCTTTTTTTAGCAAATTTTTTTTATTTTTAGAAATAATCAGCGCATTTTTTTTAAAATCCTTTCCAACAACATACCACGGCCCTTGAGCAATTTCCAATCCCCTCCTCTGACCAATTGTATAAAACCACAAACCATTGTGCTGTCCCAAAATTTCCCCATCCGCGTTTTTTATCTCGCCCGGGCTTGGTTTGAGATACTTTTTTAAAAAATTGTTTACACTGTCAGAAACAAAACAAACCTCCTGCGATTCCGGAGTTTCTGCTGTGGGCAAATTAAATTTTCTAGCCAACTTTCTTACTTCCGGTTTTATATATCCTCCAACCGGAAACAATACATGGCTTAACTGTTCCTGACTTAATTGCCACAAAAAATAGCTTTGGTCTTTATTTTTGTCTTTTCCCTTTAATAATTTGAATTGTCTCTTGTCATTCCCGCGAAAGCGGGAATCCAGAGTGTTTTCTACTTTTCCTGGATTCCCAGTCAAGCTGGGAATGACAGAAATGCGGGTGTAATGGCCGGTGGCAACAAAATCAGCGCCAAGCTCCAGCGCTTTTTTTATTAAAAATCCAAATTTAATTTCTTTGTTGCAAACTACACAGGGGTTGGGAGTATTCCCTTTTTTGTATTCTTCCAAAAAATAATCAACAACTTTTTTCTTGAATTCTTTCTCCACGTTTAAAACATAAAATGGAATGCCAATTTTTTTGGCAACCAACCTTGCCAATTTCTCGCTTTCTAAACTGCAACATCGATTAGTGTTATCTTTTTTATCCGTCACAATGCGCGAAGCGCTTTGGTCGGACCAAAATTTCATAAAAATTCCAACCACGTCAATGCTTCGACCCGGCTCAGCACAAGAACCCTGCCTTTTTAATAAGGCAGCCGCCACGCTTGAATCAACCCCTCCTGACATTGCAACCACAACTCTTATATTTTTTCTATCTAATTTTCGCATGTTGACATCTTATCATATTTTTTTAATAAAAAAAAGCCGGCGAGAATCTCACCGACCTAAATTATCGATCGCGCCAAACCTCCAATCAGTCTCCCATTTCTGTGCCTCAGGAGGGGCGAAGAAACGCCTCAAACCAAGATAACGACCGCCATCGGCCTCAAAAATGCATGGGAAAGCATCCACCATTATTAAAGCATTAATTCGCTTTCCCGAGGAGGTGACAATAACATTGGGGATAGAATACTTCCACACGGCGGCCAACGCAACCAGTGGGCTAAGATTTGTGAATTTCTCCCCGATAGTAAGAAGCTCCTCTATGCCTATTGGCAAGTAACCTCTCGCCTTGTCCCTATGTATTCTTCCAATAATCTCCTTGAACGTTACAACCCTCTTAAAAATTTGGCTGAAACGCCGATGGTCAAACCGGAAAAAGACGATTTGTTCTTCGGCATCGTTATCGCTTTTTGGGAAAGGAAAATGCTCTGGACTTATATCTTTGTCGACATGAGCATAGTTACCAGCTGCAACCAATTCTTCAAAGGATCTGTCGTGGCGGGTGTTAATCGTAATGGACCCCCACATTTCCCTCATAGCCCTCGCTTGCCTAAATCTTTCTATCATAAGCCTCCAATTTAAAATTTTGAAAGAGCGGAGAAATTACACGTAAAACGTGCATCTCCGTTTAATCATAGTTCATTTTCCTATTTTGTCCAGCCTTTACTTATCCCAACCTTTATATCTTTCCTCAATTATATCTTTTGATTTTTTTATTATTTTATGTTTTTTCTCTAAATCAGCGGGAATTTTTTGTCCGGTCTTCAAAAAGTAATCATAAACTGCTTCAATCAAAGCATCCACTGCCAAAACAGAACAGTGATATTTTATTTTTGGTAAACCACCCAAAGATTCAATTACATTATCTTTTGTAACTTTCAAAGCCTCATTGATTGTCTTTCCCTTCACCAAGTCTGTAATAATAGAACTGGTTGAAATTGCCGCCACACATCCAAAAGTTTCAAATTTTATATCTTTTATCACATCCTGGCCTTTTTTATTTTTAGCAACTTTAATATAAAGCCACATTACGTCTCCGCAGACGATGTTGCCCACCTTGCCTATTCCCGAGGCATTTTTTATTTTTCCGTAGTTATGAGGATTCTTAAAAGTCGCCATAACTTTCGGCGTATATAAAGTTGAACAAGTGTTATTTATTTTTTTCATAATTTAAACGGGGACATTTTTTTTAATTTTTCAACAATTTTTGGCAAAACTTTTAAAAAATACCCTATTTCCTTCTCGGTTGTTTGTCTGCCTAAAGAAATCCGCAAAGACCCATGAGCCTCCTCTGGTTTAAGCCCAATAGCCAAAAGCACATAGCTTGGCTCTAATTTTGCCGATGAGCAAGCTGATCCCGTTGAACAGGCAATTCCATATAAGTCCAAATGAATAATCAACGACTCCCCTTCTATTGAAGGAAAAGAAACGTTGATATTGTTTGGCAATCTATTTCTGGGGTCTCCGTTTAATTTTGCGCCTTTTATTTTTAAAACTCCTTTAATTAATTTGTCTCTTAGTTTTGCCAATCTCACCCCTTCCCTCTTCATTTCTGCCTTACAAATTTCAGTGGCTTTGGCAAAACCGACAATTGCCGGAACATTTACTGTTGAACTCCTCATTCCATTTTCTTGCCCTCCTCCATGCAAAATCGGCTCAATTTTCACTCCGTTACGGACATACAAAAGACCTGCTCCTTTGGGCCCGTACATTTTGTGAGAGCTGGCAGTCAGCAAATCTATATTCATCTCCTCAACGTCAATTGGAATTTTCCCAAATGATTGCGAGGCGTCTGTGTGAAAATAAACCCCTTTCTGCCGGCAAATTTTCCCAATTTCTTCAATTGGCTCAATTGTGCCTATTTCGTTAGAGGCGTGCATAACAGAAACCAGAATGGTTTTTTCTGTAATTGCCCTCTCAACATCCTTTGGATTCACCCGCCCATATTTATCAACCGGTAATTTCGTAATTTCAAATCCATTCTTAGCCAGCCACTTTGCCGACTCCATAATACATGGATGTTCTATGGAAGAAATTACAATGTGCGCATTGTCATTCCCGTGAAAACGGGAATCCAGTTTCCTGGTAGCCAATGCCACGCCCTTCAAGGCAAGATTATTGCTTTCTGTGGCAGAACTTGTAAAAATTATTTCGTTTGGTTTGGCATTAATTAAATCAGCCAAAACCTGCCTTGATTGGTCTAGGGCTAATTTTGCTTCCTGTCCAAAAGAGTGCAAAGACATGGTATTGCCAAATTTCTCTGAAAAATATGGCTCCATCTCTTTTAAAACTCTTTTATCAACAGGTGTTGTGGCGGCATAATCAAAATATATTCTTTTCATTTTATCAAATTTGCTAATGTTATTTCGCTTAAAGTTTTATGTAAAGCTTTTTCCACTTTTGCCCAGACAGTTTTGGTTAGACATTTTCTTTTTCTGCTGCACAAAGCGCAGTCAGCCCCCTGCTTATTTGTTTCCAAAACAGAAACAACATCGTTGGCGCTAATTCTTTGTGGAGCTTTTGCCAAAATATAACCGCCATTCGCGCCGTGTTTTGCTGTGACCAATTTTGCTTTTTCCAACACTGAGAAAATCTTGCTCAAAAATTCAAAAGGCACAGCTTCAATGTTGGAGATTTCTCTTATTGAAACTGCTTTTTTATTTTTATTCTTTGCCAAATGAATCATTGCGGTCAAACCATATTCAGCTTTCTTTGAAATTTTCATATTTTTTAAATCCTTATAATCTTATTTTTTCAAGTTCCTGTATCGCATAACCGACAAATTTAGTCTGTGTTCCTCCAGTATATTAAAAATAACAACCGTTGTCAACACCCGTGGTAAAAACTACGCCATGGCGTAGTTTTTACCGAGGCGTAATACAAAAAAAGAAGGCTACCTTGTGGTAACCCTTAACTACTCGCATTCACATCAGATGCCCTCGTCAACACCCCGCAGATCGAAAGAAGTTCGCCTTGGCTGGCAGCCAAAATCGTGCAGAACGCTAGCCTTTGGTTCCTCTCGGATATCCGGAAAAGCTGGCGCACCCTGCTTGGTTATCGTCAAATCAATTTCGAAACTGCCAGGAGGAACCTCCTGAAGCAGTTGTACTACCTTACTTAATTCAGATGGATCCGTGATGATTCCTCTGGCGACATAACCATCACCCAGACGCGCGACTGATAAAGCTCCCATAAGTTTATTTTCTTTGACTGTTCTCTCGCTCGGTAGAATTCCTTAACTTATTTTTTAAGGTGCCGATTTTATAATTAGATATTACCACAGTGAAGCATAATCTGTCAACGAACTTCCCTTTTCCGATTTGCGTCGCGCAGTTCTCTGAGAGAAAGCCCCATAAAGATAACCAAAAGCAAGGTTGTGTTTAGGGGGGCTAACCAAAACGGGAAATTTTTGCCGAAAGCTTCCAAAACCATAATAGCCCCCAAAAATCCAATGGAATACATTGCTCCGTTTTTTAAATAAGCAAATTTTGCGATTACATTTGTTCCTTTAACCGTGAATTCCCTGACTATGTAGGCTCCCAAGCCATTTCCCAAAAATATCAGAGGAACTGACATTGTAAAAGCAAATGCTCCGATAACTCCGTCTATTGAAAAGGTAGCATCTAAGACTTCTAAATATAAAATTTTGCTCCACGCCGATATATGGCTGCCCAAAATTTCTTTTTCTTTTTCCTCCGCATTTCTTTTAAAACCGTCAGTAATAAAAAAAGCCATAGAACCAATGGCAGCTGACAATGCTAAAATTGGATTTACTTTTATGGAAAAATAAATTACAGCTGTAAAAAACAAAGAGGCAAAAGCATAGAACCAGACAGATTGCCTGTGTATGAACTCTTCCACCAAAAAAGCATATTTTTTCTCTTCCATAAAAAGCCAGCTTAAAAAAACAAAAAACAAATAAACTCCGCCGGCCAGAAGCAAGAGTGCCTGAGACTTTTCTATGTAGGCGTTAATTTCGGCTGTTGGATGAAAAACAAAACCTACCACCTGAGAAAGGGAAAAACTTGGATTAGCCAGCCAAACAATCAAAAACGGCAACAACCCCCTGACAAAAACAACTGCCACTAAAAGTCCGAAAGTCAGAAAAATCTTCCTGTATTTTTCCGGCAAGGTTTTCAAAACATGCGCATTTATAATTGCGTTATCAACGCTGGAAATAACCTCAAAAAGACACAAGCCAAATACTACAACCAAAATTTGGAATATATCCATATTGCCTTGTTTTTATAATTATTTATTTCTTCTCTTTTTTGCTGAAAAAGAAAATATAAACGATCTCTAAAATTCCGAATGTATTCGCAATCAGAAGAATAACAAACCAGGCAGTGTGATTGTTTCTGGCCGCTTTCCAAAGGGCAATCCCCTTCCAGACAAGCACCCACACCGCTAAAACCGCGAACAAAACAGCAAACCAAGGATTATTGAATAAATGCGCGAATTGTACAAGCTCTATTTCTTTTTGTGTCATTTTTTTTGCGAGCCCCGCTAAGCGGGGCGAGCGATATTAATTATGTGGTAGCCTGCGATGCCGAAGGCCACAGATACGTTTAATGATTCTTTTGCGCCAGACATAGGCAAAAAAATTATTTTGTCGCATTTTTGTAGAATTTTTTTAGAAATTCCTTTAACCTCGTTGCCAATTATTAAGGCCAGTGGAAACTTTGGTTTAAATTCTCTGTAATCAATCGCTCTTTTGCCCTGCTCCAATGCCACAATTATAATTTTATCTTTTTTTAATTTATCAATCAACCGCCCTATTTGTCTGTGATATTCAAATTGGACTGTTTCTTCTGCTCCTAGCGCGGTTTTAGAAATTTTGTGATGTGGTGGACGCCCTGATATTCCGCACAGATATATTTTATCAACCCCAAGCGCGTCCGATGTCCTGAAAATTGACCCTATATTCTCTAGGCTTCTTATATTATCGCAAATAACATAAAACTCTCTGCCTATCATAACAACCTAAATTTGTTAATTACTAAACCAAACTCATATCCCAAAAATTCAGCCGCTTTTCTGCAAAAAACCATTCTTTCTGTAAAAATTTCGAAATACTCCATTATGGGACAGAAATTCGTATCAATTTTTAAAGTCAACGTTATTCTTTTTTTAGTTTTATCAATTTTCAAATTGCTTTCTGTTGTAGCGTAATTTACTTTGTCATGGATGTCTAATTTTATTTTGTTTATATCTTTTTCAGTTACTCTTGTCCTGTTCACGTCCGATTTGTCAGCTAAAACAAGCACAGATGAAACCGAGTGGGAAAAATTCATCTCCTCTTTGTCATGGTTAGCAATTGCTTGCATCACTGTAGAAATTTCTTCCGGCTCAAACTCGTGTTGAAATATCTGGTGAAAAAGCAGAGCGGCATAATAATGGTGAAATGTTCTTGTCATAAAATTTCCCATGTCATGACAAAATCCGGCGATTGAAGCCAGTTCGGCTTCTCTTTGGGACAAGCCAATCCCCTTTGCAATTTGGCTTGCTCTCTCGGCAACCAAATTAGTGTGCCGAAGTCCATGGTTGGTATAATGCAAAGCAGTCATGGCTCGCTCGGTCTGATTTATAAAATTTACAACCTGCGGACTATTTTTAACATCGTTTAGCGTTATCATAAACTACAAATTTTTAATTTTAAGCTATTAAATTATTTTAACACTTTACCGCCCCAAAAAGCAAACTTAAAAGCGGTCCAGGGGACCGCTTTTGCCAATTACCGATTACTCGCCCATAAATCGCTTCTCCACTTCTTTCCAGTTGACGATGTTCCACCAATTTTCTATGAATTTTGCCCGGTCGTTTTTGTAATCTAAATAATATGCGTGTTCCCAAACGTCTAAACATAACAAAATTTTCTGCTCGGGATAAAAATTTACATTGTGTTTCTCCACTTGCATTATTGCCAGAGCACCGTGCTCTTTGTGATGCGCTAAAATCGCCCAGCCTGAACCCTCAACTGATTTTGCTGTTTCGGAAAATTCTGTCTTAAACCTCTCAAAACTGCCAAACTCTTTTTCTATTTCTTTCAACAATTTTCCCTTTTTCTCGGGGGCGCCAGCCCCGTCGGATGACGGGGCCATTACCTGCCAAAATGTTTCATGCAAGATATGACCTGCCACATTAAAAGACAGTGATTTCAAAACCGACTTGTAATCTAACCCTGTGTCATTTTGCCTGGCGTCCTGAATTTTTTCCAGCAAAGCGTTAGCAGCATTAACATAGGCTGCATGGTGCTTGTCGTGGTGCAGAGTCAAAACTTCTTCCGACATATAGGGCTCTAAGTCTTTATACCCGTATGGCAAACTTGGTAATTTGTATTTTTCCATAAATTTTTATTTATTATTTCTCGCTGGATCTTGAACAAACAGGACAATAACTCAATAATTTCTCTCCTATTTTTTCTTTCCTTTCATCGTCCAGCTTTGAATTGTCCAACCAGACTTCAAATTTGGCTGAGCAAATACTGCACTGCCCGCTTTCTGTTTTAATTTTTTGTGTTGCGTATTTCATTTTTTATTAGGGACATTAATTTTAACTTTCTAATTTTATTTTAAACTCTTCTCGCTCTCCATATTCTTGTTTTTTCCCTTTATGCCATTGTTGCACCGGCCTTATGTAGCCTACAACTCTGGAATAAACTTCGCACTCCTGAAAATTTGTAAGCGCCGGATTCTTCTCATAGCAATCATTACACTTAAAAATGTTTATTTTCTTGCCCGCATTGTCATAGCTAAGATATACCCCATTTTCAATAGATTCTCCATTAATCAAAATTTCTTTCTTGCAATCGTAGCACTTCGACTCCTGCTCAGTGTGAACAAACTTGTTTTCTGCATTTTTTGCAAATTCCATAAAATTTTATTTGATACTTATTAATTGAGCCGACCTTTGTTTTTTTGTTTTTTAGAACTCCGCATTTGGAGCATTCTTCTATTACGTCAAAAACACTCCCGCAGGTTTCACATATAAAATGCGCGTGGTCTGATATGTCAGCGTCAAAGTGAACTGTATCTTTTGTATCAATTGCCTGGATACTCCCCTTTTCTTTAAAATTATTCAGAACTCTATAAACTGTGCCCTGGCTGATGTTGGGTAGTCTTTTCTTGACCTCATTATAAACAGTTTCCGCTGACGGGTGGGTTTTAACGCTTTTTAAATAGCCAAATATAAAACTCTTTTGCGCCGTCATTCTTTCTTTAATTGCTTTAGACATTTTTTTACGCGCTGGCAGACGATTTGTTTGTCCCTAAAACTTTCGTCTGCCAGCGCGTTTCTTAATGATAATTATTCCTTAATACATTTTATTACTAATAAAAAAGCGTGTCAATAGCACGCTTGTGGATAACTCTTGCCCCGTCGAATGACGGGATGACGGGGTTTATATCTCCCCTTTTTTTATTTTATTTCTTATCTCTTCAACAAATGTATTAAAATACCAAAGATTATGAAAAGTTAAAAGTTTCATGCCGGTTATCTCCCCCGCTTTCAGCAAATGGCATATATAATCTTTTTTGTAATTTAAACACACATTGCAAACGCAATTTTTATCTAATGGCTCTATTTTTTTCAAAAATTTTGTCTGTTTTAAATTCAGTTTCCCCTCAGAGGTAAAAGCAATCCCGCGCCTTGCATAGTGAGTTGGAACGGTGCAGTCAAAAGTGTCAACGCCGGATTTTATTATTGCTTCCATGTCTTCTAAATAACCGACCCCTAAGAGGTGTCGAGGCTTCTTTTCCGGCAGTTCGTCTGCAACCCATTGCAACATTTGGCTCATTTCTTTCTTACTGTTGCCAAACTCTCCACCAATCCCAAAACCATCAAAATTTAATCCACCGATAAATTTTGCGCTTTCAACCCTTAAATCCTTAAACCTTGAACCTTGAACAATTCCATAAAGCGCTTGCTTCGTTTTTTTTGCTTTCAAACAAATTTTTGCCCAATTATGAGTTTTTTCTAACGATTTTTTAACATAATCAAAATCAGCCATAGGGGGCGTACATTCATCAAAAGCAAAAATAATATCTGCTCCCAGTTTTTCCTGTATTTTTATTGATTCCTTGGGGCCCAAGAATAATTCATCGCCATTTATGGGCGAACGAAAGACCACGCCATCGCTATTAATTATTAAATTTTGCGGCTGCGCTCCCGCTTTTATCTCCATGGCGCGAGGCAACAAGTTTTTTCGAGACGAGTGGGCACCGTCAGCAGACGGGTCGAGGCGAGAAAAAATTTCGTTGCCGAGCGCCAATTTACTTCCTAAGCCAAAATCTCTGCCAAAGCCCAAAGAAAAAACCTGGTAACCGCCCGAGTCAGTCATCAGCGGTTTCTTCCAATTCATAAACTTATGCAACTTGCCTGCCTTCTCCACGACTTTCTCCCCTGGCCTCAAATGCAACCAAAAAGTGTTGGAAATTAAAATTTGGGATTTAGTTTCCTCAACCTCTTTGCTGTCTAATGTTTTTACAACTGCCTGAGTCGCCACAGGAACTAAACACGGGGTTTCAACAACTCCGTGCTCTGTTTCCAAAAAACCCAACCTGGCCCTGCTGATTTTTGATTTTTTTAATATCTTAAAATTCATTGACTATGGTTGTAAAATCACAGGTAAAACAAATGTTCTATCTTTGTCTCTCATATCGCTGGGGTTTTCGTTATGAAAAACCAATGTCCCTGATTGCGGTACATCAGATTTAAAATCTAAATTTGCCTCAAAGCTTGCGGGAAACTTCATCCAATCAGTAGTAGCCGTTAACGGCGCCGACGCTATAGACTTTCCGCTATTATCCAAAAGCGCGACCGTCCCAACCTGACCTTCAAACCCTGCCCAGCCGTTTCCATTAACTGCGCCAGTAATTTTTAGAGGTGAAGATATTTCCTGATTCGGTCTAAGAGAAAAAATAGTTAAACCTTGCACACCGGTTACGGATTTTTCTTCAGGAAATTTTGCTGGTACAAAAAATAAAATTCCCAATAAAATAACCATTATTAATCCTAAAATTGCTAAAAGCCAAGCCCCTTGTTTTGTGTTTATCATAATTTTATATTTTTAATATTATTATAAGTCAATCATACATCCTAAGCTAAAATAGTTAAACCCTTGACACATACTAAATTAGGAGTATAATGAAAATAAGCTAATAAGTCGATCAATAAAACGACTTTGAGGCAAAGGTCGTTTTACAAATAAAAAAAGAAAACAAAAATGTTCGAAAGAAACAACAACAGCGGAGGTTTCGTCCGCAGAGAGCCGGTTAAAGGAAACTGGAAATGCTCCGAGTGCGGAGTAGAAATTACAGAGCTTCCTTTTGAGCCAGCTCCAGACAGACCAATCTATTGCAGAGAATGCTGGTCAAAAAAGAGACCTCCAAGATTCAGCAGATAATTTTTGCTAATCAACCAAAAAACCGCTTAACGCGGTTTTTTGTTTTATAAAAATTAAGGTAGTTTTTTAATTATAGCTTTTGCGATGTTTTCTGCCTTTATTTCCTTTTCTTGAATTGTACCATCATTATTTAACATGACTGAGGCAAGCATCCCTGCTTTAACAAAATTTATCGTGAAAGATCCTTTTTCAGTATGGTAATACCAGTAAGCTTTATCCCCAATTCCTTGCAAATCCTGCCATGTTGAGTCTGTTTTACTACCATCATAATCGTATGTAGAATCTGATGGCGAGTAATTTTTTGTAACAATGATAAACGCGACATTGTAAGCTCCGGGTTTTGGATAATAGTTTCCTAGCCCGTTATTCGAGTAATCACATATACCATTAACTCCTGTTGCGCTTAATTTGCGATCAAAAACGGGATTATTAAAATTTGCTTGAGCAATATCCAAGGTAAAATAATCACAAGCATTTCCCGATAATGTTTTGTTAGCTGGATTTGTATTTGTATTTACCGCCGGCGGATTAGAATTTGTTTCTTGATTAGGAATACCCGAATTGGCAACAGGAGCATTATGACTGCTAAAATAATAATACGCTCCTCCGCCGATAACTAAAACACCGGCAATGATTGCGATTATAGCGACGACCGAAAACCCTTTCGTATAATTTTTGTTTTGCATAGTCTTTTATAAGTTTGTCTATTGTTTATATCATTACCAAGGATACATTGATTCAAGTTTTGCGGAAATCATTTTGGCGTAGAAATAATAAACCACTAAGTTTGCGGCTAAACTTATAATTACACCTATAAAAGCTCCTCCAACGCTAACTGCTCCGTAACCGCCCATTATGCCAACGCTTACAGCGCCCAAAGACAGCAAGCCAAGAAGGCCGAATGCTCCGCCGATAATTGAAAAAACCAGCGAAGGAATCCAAAATAATTCAAACATATTATGGATATACTTGGCTAAAAACGGCGTGCGTTTTACCCAGCTATGAACCGGGTCGTAAATGAAAAAGAAAATAATCCCACCAATGGCGCCGCCGATAACGCCTGAAATTATTGCCATTATCAGAGCCGGAACAGAAAACATTCCCAAATAAAAACTGTATCTAAATCCCGAAGTAACAACTCCGACAACGAAACTGACAACTGATAGTACGGGGGCGTAAATTGCGAAAGTCTTTACCGTGGTAATAAGTTTTGGATCTTTAGTTAAAGATTCCGGGTTAAAACTTTGACCACGAGTGGGCGGCGGTGGCGGAGGAGACACAACATTACTCGGAGGATTGGGAATTCCAAAAGCTTCGTTGATTTGAGCTTGATTCCACCCGCTTTGCAAAAGAGTTTGTTTTATCTGCTCATCTTTTTGGCCCGACGCTCTAGCCTGCTCAATATACTTTTGTATTTGATTATCCATATTTTTTCTTTTTTAATTATATTGTTCAATTATAACACAAAAAAGTTAGTCAAGGGAAATTTTTAATACATCACCCAACTTCAGTCCGAGGTCTTGGCAAATGCCGGAGTTTACCTCTAAAACATACTTTGCTCTGGCAGCGGGAAAAACAGAGGGACAAATCAAACTTTTGCAAGGCTGAACATTATGAGCGATAAAAACAACCTTACTATTGCTGTCTATCCATATCATATCCAAGGGAATTAAGGTGTCTTTCATCCAAAACGGATAAATTCCGCTTTTGTCAAAAACAAAAAGCATTCCTTTGTCTTTGCCCAGCTCTTTTCTATACATCAATCCCCTGTCCCGCTCGGCTTTTGTTTTTGCCAACTCAACCTGAAAACAATTATCATTAAAACAAACAGAACCCAATTGATTCTGATTGGGAGCCGGTGCTATCAAGGTCTCCGCATAATAAAAAAATGAACAAATCAATAAAATAACAACAATTATTACTAAAAATATTTCTAATATCATCTTCATATTTTATAACCGAACAATGCCTTACGCCTCTTTTTTTTATACTCCAACAACACAATAAACAGAATAAGAGCATCTGCCAGGGTTAAGAACAAAAGCAACACAGAGTGATTGTGGACATATCTGTATGTCTGATAAATTAAAAAGGCGCTAAATCCGAAAAGCGCCCACGGATAAGCCCAAATTTTGTTTTTCAACAAAGCTATAGCCAGGGATATGTTAACCAATCCATGAAAAACAAGATAAGCTACGGCGAAAATATTACTGCCGGCGGAAAAATTATTCACGCCGTTTATTAAATAGTTGGCAAAAAAATCATTCGGGTCCTCGGATATTTCCTGCTGAGTTAGGGCAATAATAAAATTGTTCACCATCAACCTGCCGGAAATTGCCAAAATGATCCCGGCCAAAATTTCAAATATCCCAAAAAAAGATTTTATTAAAATCCCGAGTTCAAACGCCCTATCTATTAATTTTTTATTGAAGATATTTTTCATTTAATCTTTTTTGCACTGCTTCGCTTGTAAGCTCTCGCAAAGCGTCACTGGCAATCCATTTAGCTGATTTTGCCCCGTTATCCAACGGGGCACCCGGTCGGATGACCGGGTGAATTTCTTTCGCCAATTTTATGGCTTCTTTATTTAGTTTCTTGTTTCTTTTTCCGATTTGGCGCAAAGCCCAGTTTACTGCTTTTTTTACAAAATTCCTTTCATCGGTTGATGCTTTCTTTATTAATGGGAAAAATTTTATAAATTCTTTGTCGGTCGCTTTTTTGTCATGCACTGCCAAAGTGGCAATTAAAGCAAAAGCAGTCCTTCTAACAAATTCCTCTTCTCTTTTTGCAAAATCGAAAACTTTCTTGTGAGCAAATTTTGTTCTGCAAAAAAGATTCATACACGCCTGGTCGCAGACGCCCCACGAATCAAAATCTTCAGCCCACTTCTCCATTTGTTTTTCGGTTACTTTGTCCGGTTCGTCAACCATGCTCGCCAAAACTCTCGATTCGTGAATTTTTTTATCCCATAATTTTAACGCAATGTCGTGATCTTTTTTTATTTGCCTCGCCAGTTTTCTTAATTCTGGAGTTGGCGCCCCCAATGCTGTTATTTTCGGCCGTATGCCAAAATGCGCCATACCCTCAACATTTCTCGGGTTTTTCAGCGATTCTAATTTCTTAATAATCTCTTCATATTCCATACCTTATTTTAACAAAAAATCGCCTACAACACAAAAGCGTGGCGATTTTTCACTTATAAATTCTACTTCGTTCTTTTGTTAAGCTTGGTCCTGTTCCTTCTTTTTATTTTCCTGCCTAACCTTTTTTTATCTGCCCAACTTGCCATATTCGTGTAAATTTTTAATTTTAAATTTTGCCCACGACCTTTTAGACCTCGTGCTGCGGGACTTGGACTCGAACCAAGATACCATCCTCCAGAGGGATGTGTCCTACCATTAGACGATCCCGCAAAATTTATTGTCTACAATTCTAAATGCTTTTTAACGACAAGGAAGGCGGAAATTGCTCCCACGCCAATTCCAAAACATAGTTGTATTAAAACAAAAATTAACCAATTAGTCAAGAAGTAATTGAATATATCAAAGCCCGGCAAAACAGCTGACACTCGAGACGACAAAAAATAAGCGGAAATTGCGGAAATTGAAATGCAAATTAAAAATGAAACAACTCCATAAATTATTCCCTGAATTACAAATGGACCGCGGATAAACCAATCAGAAGCGCCAACTGTTCTCATTGTTCCAATTTCCTCTTTTGAGTTTTCTATGGCAAGTTTTATGGTGTTAAAAACAACCAGTATGGCAACAATTATTAAAATAATTCCAAGCAAAATTCCGAATGTATCTATGCTCGAAGTAATTGAATAAACTTTCTCAATGGTATCTTTTTTTTGCGAAAAATCAACCTTGTCAACCAGTTTGCTGAAATCTGACGTTTGAAGGATATTTGCAACAGATGCATATTGAGCCAGATCTCCATTGGTTGTAATGTTCAAAGACGGCAGAAACGGATTCTCCCCAACCTCTTGCAACGCCTTAGCTAAAATTGGGTTGTCCTTGTGTTTTTCGTTAAAAATAGCCAGCGCCTGATCTTTAGAGACATACTCAACATTTTTTATGCTTGGCGACATTTTTATAATTTGGTCTTTAACGCTTAGAATGTCTTTTTCCTGCGTTCCGTCTTTAAAGTAAGCCGTCACGTCTATTTTGTCCTGAATTTGAGAGGTCAAATAACCGGCCATTCCCTGGAAAAAAAATAGGCTTGTCATAAGCATAATTGTTATTGTCAAAACAAAAATCGCGGCAATTGATATGCCTTTGTTTCTGCCGAAATCATTCATCGCGAAAGTGAAAACTCTTTTGAAATTTGTGAACATGTAATTTGTCATTCCCAACTTGATTGGGAATCCAGGTTTTGAATTCTGGATTCACGCTTTCGCGGGAATGACACTATATTATGAACCGCCCTTCTGCTTCGTCGCGGACTATTTTTCCGTCTTCTATGGTTATAACTCTTTTTCCTAATTTATTTATTATCTCCCTGTCATGAGTGGCTAAAATAACTGTTTTCCCCGCTTGATTCATTTTCTGCAACAGCGAGATTACTTCGTAAGAGTTATATGGATCAAGGTTCCCCGTCGGCTCGTCGGCAATAATAACATCGGGCTGATTCACAAGGGCTCTGGCAATCGCCAGCCTTTGCTGTTCTCCGCCGGAAAGTTCATCCGGGAAATTATCAACTTTATTTTTCAGCCCAATAACTTCTAAAACTTTCGACACTTCTCTTGCTATTTCTTCGTCGTCTTTGCCTTCCACCTGCATAATATAGGCAACATTTTCGTAAACAGTTTTTTTGGGCAACAATTTGTAATCCTGATGAACAGCCCCCATTCTTCTTCTTATTTTCTGAATTTTAGATAAACTCGCGTCGTTCAAATTTATGTCTTCAAAATAAACTTCTCCATAATTGGGAGCCTCTAAACCCATAATCAAACGCACCAAAGTTGTCTTGCCGGCGCCCGATTTTCCCACAAAGGAAACAAACTCCCCTTCTTTTATTTCTAAAGAAATGTTTTGCAAAACAATTGTCCCCGGCGAATAAATTTTTGTTACATTATTAAACTTTATCATTTAATTTCATTTCGGCTTCGATAAATTTTTCTAAATCGCCGTTTAGAACTCCTTCGGCGTCTGATGTTTCATATTGAGTTCGCAAATCTTTTACCATTTTATACGGATGCAAAACATAAGATCTTATTTGATTTCCAAACCGGGCTGAGATGTTTTCTCCTTTTATTTCTTTTATTTCTTTGACGTGTTGCTCCTCGCGCAATTGGTATAATTTTGAAATTAAAATTTTCATCGCGTTTTCCTTGTTTCTGCCCTGCAACCTTTCTGTTTGCGAAGCTACAACAATGCCTGTTGGAATATGAGTTATTCTTACTGCCGACTCTGTTTTATTAACATACTGCCCGCCTGGCCCAGAAGACTTAAACGTGTCCACTTTCAAATCGCTTGGACTTATCTCCAACTCTGCCTCGTTAGCTTTGACTTCCGGTAAAACATTTACCAGGGCAAAAGAGGTGTGCCTAAGTTTCTGCGCGTTAAACGGCGAAATCCTGACAAGTCTGTGCACCCCGGATTCTTTTTTCAAGAAACCATAAGCATAACTTCCGGTTATTTCCATTGTGACTGATTTAATTCCAATTCTTCCTTCCGGTCCGCCACCTTGTCCGAATTGTTGATGCAAAACTACTGCTTTGAATCCTTTATTGGCGCAATATCTTTCATACATTCTTAAAAGCATTGTTGCCCAATCTTGCGAATCCTGTCCGCCGGCTCCGGAAAAAATTTCCATTATGGCGTTACTTTTATCATACTTGCCTGACAAAAATGTTTTGAACTCCTGCTTCTCTAATTTTTCCTGAATTGATTTTATTAAACTTTCATCCTCTAAAATTTTGAGCTCCTCCAGTTCTTTTTTAATCTCTTCTAAGCTTTCTATTTCGTTTTTTATTTCGGAAATTTCCTGCTGAACCTTGCCCGCGTTTTCCGAATCATCCCAAAATTCGGGTTTTGACGATTCTTTTTCCAGCTCTTTTAATTTTTTTTCTTTTTCCTCAACGTCAAAGACACTCCACCAAATGATGGAGCCTGCTTTCCAATTCTTTTATTTTTTCAGATTCCTTTTCCATTATCTAAATTTATCACATTTTTTGAATAAAAAAAAGAGCCGAAAATTATTTAACCCTTTTACTTGAGCCGCTTGCAAGAATCGGACTTGCGTCTACGGTTTACGAAACCGTTGCTTTACCACTAAGCTAAAGCGGCAGTAGGAAAAAATTAAAATCTTGGGTCTTTGATAAATTTGATGTTCTTTTTTATTTTCTCCGCAAGAGAAAAATCTTCTACAATTTGTTGTTCTTTCTTAAAAGCATCAAAACCTTTTTCCTCGTACCTCGGAATCAAATGCCAGTGCACCTGTTTTGTCTCGTCCATATAAACTAAATAAACTTTTTTAACCTTCAACGACAGCATCAGGGCATTTCTCACAGCAAAAACTGTATCCATCAGGTAATCATAATCTCTGTCTTGCAGTTTGCTCAAATCAGAAACTTCTTTTTTCAATGCGACGATAGTGTGCCCTTCTGCAATGGAATGTTTCGCCAAAAAAGCGAACAAAATTTCGTCTTCGTATAAAATTGCCTCTTTCGCGGTTTTAAATTTTTCCATAATTTTAGGTTAGTTTAATTATTAAATTATTATAACAGATTTAAAAAACAAAAAAAGAGACCAGCCACACCTTTCGGCAATAAACTGGTCTACGACTTGCGACGTATCATGGTTGTTCGTAGCAAATCGTGAACTCCCTGACGCCTCCGCTATAAGCAGGGATGGAGGCGATACCAATAATCCGAGCGTCCATGTGAATATTCTTCCATTCCTGGAGAGAACGGATCCCGTGTACAGCCAACTCGGCAGGTTTTTGCAATGGATTGTCGTTTCGTCTGATTCGTTCAAACTTCTGCTTTGAGTTATCTCCCGAAACAAAATACACGATATAGCCACTGACACCCTCACGATAAGCGAGGACCCCCGAAAAGCAAACTACCTTCTTGCCGGGGTTGTTTTGAAGCCACTGATTCAGCAGATAGATGTCGTCCACAACGCCCTTGTAGCTATCCGTGGTAGAGATATACACAAATGATTTCGTTTCGATGATCGGTGGTTTGGATTCATTATTTTTGTTTCCACAACCAGCCAATCCGACGAAGACAACCGCTACAATAAAAATACTAACGATCCTTTTCATAAGAAAATCCTCTCAAACAAAATTCATTGCAGACAGCCGTCCTAACGCCTCGGCGTAAGGAACTACGGCTATTATTGTCAATGAACTCTATGCAATAATTTTATCACATACTAACTACCATGTCAATAGCGAGTGAGGGGAATCGAACCCCCATCTGTTCCTTGGGAAGGAACCATTCTACCACTGAACCACACTCGCAATAAAAATATCTTACCTTAAATTTTACTTTTTAGCCAGCTCCACGACTGCCCCAACCAACCTGTCCATAATTCCCAGAAATTTTTGGGTTTCGGAGCTTCTTTTGGATTTTCCTGCGAAGGAGATATAAATATCACTTGCCTTTCGCCCGGTCTTTGCTGGCCCAACTGCTCGTAAGCAAGTTTTTCTAAATAATCTGTGTTATCTGAATTGGCAATTTCGTCTTTCAAAGTCTGACTGCTTTTTTTTAAATCATCAATTTTTTTCTGATAAGCATTAACTTGTAAAACGAGATTTTTTTTATGCTGATAAATTTTGCAATCAGAAAAAGCTAAGGCAACGATTATAATCAAAAATAAAACCCCTACTGTTTTGAACAAAAGTTCTTTGTTAAAAAACTCCCTATTGGCTTTTTTGTTAAAATTTGTTACCATCAAAATATGAAAAAGAAAAAATTATTCAAAATTGTTTGGACTATATTGATAAGCTTGGTGGCGCTTAGCACAATTTTGTTTTTGATCGCACCAATCTTAAGGTAATCATATCACCAAAAAGCCGCTTTTGAAAGGCGGTTTTTGCTTTGGAATTTAGAATTTGAAATCTTAAGTTTGAGCGGGTGCTTATGCTAAACCGATATTCTTGATGGCTGTTTCATAAAAATCCAGCACTTTTTTAGCTTGTTCAACCGACAACTTGTAGTTTGGATTGTAAACAATGGAATTCCTCGTCTCGTGGGCCAATAGTATGTCATCTAAAATGGGGGTGATCAACCTGCCCGCCTTTTTAATGCTCTCCTGGAAATCCTTGCCCTCGTATCCCCTATTGTCTAAAACTTCGGCCAAAAAATCATCGGCGTCAATAATGGCCAGCTTATAATCTGATTCGGCTCCGGACTCAACTCTTTTTTTAACCCTGTCCCATTGCTTTGCCATTTCTCGTTGTCCATAAGCCTGCCAGGAAAAAAATTCAGTTACGTCTTCTAAAAATTTATACTGAAGCCACGAGCTCCGCACCATAAAATAAATCACCATCACCAAAAAAAATAGTGAGGCAAGAAGAAAAACCAGCTTTATTGGAAAAAGCATATCTTGTATTTGAGAAGAAGAAATAAAATAAACAAAATCTTTAATCCCAAAAAAATTGTACAAAGATTCCCATGTCATGTTTTAGCGTGTGTCTACTTCTATTTTACATCACGTAAAATAAAATGCAATGATTTGTTCTCCCTTCCCCAATTTCAAAAGCATTTTTTACAAAAAAAAATAGAGATCGGGTCTCTATTGCTTCCTTAAAAAGGAAACCTCTGAGTTCTCACTCAATATAAACGTGTCCTCTCTCCAAAACTTCCGGGATGAAGGTCAGCTCATGCACAAACCGCCATTTGAGCGCGCGTAACAACCCCTCAACCAACTCCTCGACAAAGTGGCTACCGATTTTTCTTTCCGCCGGTTTTCCGGTTTCAATTGAAAAATAGTCGAACCACTCTGAAATGTTGGTGGCAAGTATCTGCCTCACTTGGTCGGGCGCGAACTCCAGCGTCCACAGAAATTGCTGAAAGGCGAAGCAATTCATCCGCCCACACTGCTCCACATGCAACTCTACCACCCATTTTTCAAATTCCGATGTTTTTTTCATACCAACTCCTTTCTGGTTTATTTGGTAATTGCCTCCATTGTTAGGTTTTCGCTAATTCCGTTTTGAATCGCAACTGAAAATCGGTTAAGATAACCGATGAAAAAGAAACCAAAATTAAGCCAATTCGAACGCGACCGCATTGAAGCTATGTTCAATGCAGGTCACGAACAAAAAGACATAGCAAAGG
>JAPLYZ010000008.1 GCA_026395295.1 Candidatus Staskawiczbacteria bacterium | reverse complement strand
ACCTTTGCTATGTCTTTTTGTTCGTGACCTGCATTGAACATAGCTTCAATGCGGTCGCGTTCGAATTGGCTTAATTTTGGTTTCTTTTTCATCGGTTATCTTAACCGATTTTCAGTTGCGATTCAAAACGGAATTAGCGGACGAAGAGTATCTGAAATGGCGGAGGGCAAATTGTGGCAGAAGGAACACCGGCAGACATAGCAAAAGTTAAAAAATCGTACACCGGAAAATACCTCTTAAAATTGTAATTTATAACCATTGTGATACAATAAATACAAAATAGAAACATGGAAATATCGGAAAAACAAAAACAAAAAATTGAAGGAGTTGCCAAAGAATACAACTTGAAACTGATATTGCTTTTTGGTTCTCAAGCTACAGGCAAAACGCACAAAGAGAGCGATTTCGACGTCGCATATTTGCCGGAAAAAAATTTGAGTTTTGACGATGAGGTTGATATAAATTTTCAATTCATAAACATTTTTGGGCACGACAGGGTTGACACGGTTGATATAAGAAAGGCGCCGCCACTGCTTCTATTCGGAATTTTTCGCGAATGCTTGATTTTATATAAGAAAGATGATTTAATATTTCCAACTTACAGAGCTTATGCTTACAAAAAATATATAGAAGCAAAACCATTTTTAGAAAAAAGATTTAAAAAATTAAGCGAGAGAATTAAAAAACTATGACATTCGAAAAAACTTTTATCTATAAAAAAATGGAGGATATCGAAAGATATTTAGCCGAAGTTAAAGACCTTCTTAAATTTTCGGATAATGAAATTTTGTCTGATTACATTAAGTTCCACACAGAGGAACGGCTTTTTCAGTTGATTGTTGACGCAATAATAGATATTAATCGCCATTTTATTCAAGAATTAGATTTGGCAAAGTCGCCCGAAGACCCCCAGAGCGTTTTCTATGTTTTGGGAGAAAATAAAATTTTACCGGGAAAATTTGCTTTCAAAATAGCTCCTGTCGTGGCAGTAAGAAACAGAATTGTTCACGGATACGAAACTCTTGATTTATCTTTATTTACAAAAAATTTAAGAAAAAATTATCCTGATTTTGAAAAATACTTAAAATATGTTGAGAAATTTTTAAAAAAAGGTTAAGCAAAACCCCGTCATCCCGTCATTCGACGGGACAAGTTCGGCGGGGCAAGAGTTATCCACAGGCATTAAAAATTCACAGGTTGTTGACTTGTGTTTTTTTTGGTAAAATAAACAAACTATTATAATCTTAAAGAAAATTTCGTTCGGAATGGGAAATAAAAAAAGTTCCAAAGATATTTTGAAACAAAGAAAAGTCAGAAAGACTGCTAAGCCCGCGCGAGCAAAAAAAATGGTTTGCCACAAACCCAAATTTTTAGTTTTATCCGTGAAAGAGTCTGACGCTAAAATAGAAAATATTGCCATCCGTAAAGTTGCAACAAACAGACTGCCAATTATGTTTGGCGGTTTTAACTTTAATAATAACAAATTTAAAATTCTCAAAAATCCGGCTGCTGCAGTTGCTTTGTTATTGTTTGTTGTTTTAGCAAGTTTTTTTGTTTCGCCACAATATAAAGCAAAACCTGCGCCAGAGGTTAAGGCCGCTGCAATCAAAAAAACATCAGAGATAATCACGGGTAATCCGGTTGCGTGGACGGCTTTGGTTCGCCGAAGCGACATAAACTTAAACCATTATTTACTTAAACTTCCCAAATCAGCCAGCAACATTAAAATTACAATTGTTAGCGCCAAACAGGCAGAAAACATTTTATCGGCAAAACCAAAACAAGAGTTGTCGTTAAAACAAAGGCAGCAAATAGCCATTGCTACGTCTAACTCCGTTGGCAAGCAGGTCAAAACCCCTCTTTCGCATAAAGCTTCAGAAGGGCAGGCAAAAAGTTTTTTTGCGAGAATCACTACTTTCTTGTTAGCCGGTCTTAGCGATGCGGTGAGCAGAACAACCGTAACAACCACGCAAGCAGAAGACACAGGCACTGCTTTGACAACAGATTCCACTCTTGTTGATTTGTCAGCCCAAGCGCCCCAGCCTTCGCCTCCTCCTTCGCCAGATGCTACGGCGGAGCAAAGTGATTTTGTGAAAGTTGATTACGAAACTCCGGCGCCGGTTATCACCGAGCAGGCGACCGACACGGGAAAATTAGTTACGGTCTCGGCTCCCACAGAAACTCCAGACCAGCCACAGCTCACTGATGTGCTGGCTTCCACCAAAATTCCCAGACTTTTCAAAGTTGGTCAGGAGTCAAAGATTCACATAAAGTGGAAAAACCCTTCGACAAGCTCAGGGCAGGCAATAGCAGGCGAACAAGAAATGGTCTTCAAGGCTTATGATACAGATAAAGACGGCTATCTGGACTATGTGGAATGGACGGTTCCGCATCTTTCCACTCAAATCTTTGATATTATTTTCATTTCCAAGGCTTTCCAGCTTGACGCCAGCCAAAATATCACAGCTGACATTTACGACACGGTGGCGCATCAGGATAATGTCTGGGCAAATGTGCCGTCTGGCAACTATGTAAGATTTACTTTTGAGTCGCAGTTAAACAATACTAAAAACATAGACATATATGCGAAGCCGAGCGCCCCGTCATCCGACGGGGCCATCGCTGTGGCGGTGGAAGTCTATCCTGTTTATACTGACGCGGATGGAAACCAAACCGAAGGTCCACTGGTTGCCGTTTTCCCAACCATTGACCATGCAGACACATATCATGCCAATCTTGCCAACCTTTCCACTAACACCGACATTTTTGATTTTAAAATAATAAATGCCAGTGTTGATCTGGACTATGTGCAGGATGCGGGTGCTGTAACTTTGACTATAAACAACTCTGCTACCACTTGTACTGGCGGTCCAGACTGGACAACGTCAGCAAGTTGCAATGTTAATATCACGGATATTCAAAATGATCTCAACGCCGGCACCAGTGTTAGTTTTACCGCCACAGGCGATGGCTCTGGCGCCCATATTGTTGTTAGCAACGCTTTCAGTAAAACAGCGGGAGGCGATGCGACTGTGTCTATGTATGCTGGTGATAGCGGTAGTGGAAACATTACTGTCAATGCCGCCATCTCTTCCACTGTTGGCAAACTCAATATGTTGTTTAACGCCGACCGAGGCGCTGTTAGTTCAGGCTACATCAATATCGGCGCGGCTATCACTTCCAACGGCGGCAACATTACCATGGGCGGCGGCTCCGGCACTATCTCTGCCGGCAGCGGCTTCGCGGTGGGTAACTCCGGACAAGTAAGAGGTGTTCTCATTAATAATGTAACCGTAGCCGCAGGAGGCGGTAATATCATCGTCAACGGGCAGGGCTACAACACAACTACCGATGGCAATAACGGTGTCCTTGTTACCGGCGCCAGTGGCGCGTTCACCACGACCGGCGCGGGTACTATTAATGTCACAGGTAACGGGGCTGGCAATACTAGCAGTGGCGCCAATAGTGGTGTGTTTATGACTTCCGCCAGTGTCATCTCCACCGTAAGCGGTGCTTTGACTGTAAGTGGCACTGGTGGCGGAGTTAACAGTGCCGGCTACTCCAATAGTGGTGTCACTCTTACTTGGGGTTCTTCTATTACCAGTTCTGGTGGTGTTATAACCATCACCGGCAACGGAGGTGGCGGTAGTAACAGTGACCAAAATCAGGGCGTCCATATCGGTGGCGGCAGCAGCGGTGTCATCAGCAACACTGGTTCAGGCGTTATCAATATCACGGCCAACGGAGGTGGAGGTGGCGGTACCAACAGCGGCTGGGATTATGGACTTTATATAGGTCTCGGTGGCGTTATCTCCACCGTGAATGGCAATCTGACTGTAAGCGCTACAGGTGGCGGAGCCGGTAGCAGGACGAACAATTACGGCGTCTATGTTGAGAGCACAGGCACCATCAAAACCACCGGCTCGGGCAATCTTTCTGTCACGGGCATTCGCGGTGGCGGCGCCACTGCAAGCAACTACGGCGTCTATTTGGCTGTTGCCAACAGCCTGCAGACCACAAGCACAGGCGCTATCACCGTTACCGCTGATACGATATTCCTTACCGAAGCCAATGACATCAACAGCGTCGGCAACTTGACCATCAAGCCCTACACCGCCACCAGCACTGTTGGCATCGGCGCGGGAGCCGGAACATTAGCTTTGACCGACACCTATCTTGGTTATCTAACCTGGGGTGCCAGTAGTATCTTAACTATCGGAAGCGCTACAGCGGGCAATATTACCATTAACACCGCCAGCGCTCTTTTAGATTCAAGAGTGGCTTTTCTTACCGGTGGTTCGTATGATGTTCAAGCAGGCACTATTGGTGCTGTACTAGGCGGAACAGGAGTTGCTTTAACAAAATCCACCGCAGGCACAGTTACTCTTTCTGGCGCCAATACCTTTACCGGCGGAGTAACACTAAACTCAGGACAGCTCAATATAAATAACGCTTCCGCGCTGGGCACCGTTGCCGGCACGTTCACCATCAACGGCGGGACGATTGATAATACCAGCGCAGGTTCCATTTCTACTCTCAACTATCCTATAGCTTTGAATGGTGATTTTACTTGGGCAGGCAGTACAAAAAGTTTATATTTTGGCACCGGTGCAATAACCCCCAATGCCAGTCGGACTATAACTTGTAACAACGCTGGCGTTTGGTTAGGATTTAATGGTGTTATCGGTGGTGGCGCGATTAACTTAACCAAGGCCGGAGCTGGAACTTTAATTTTATATGGCGCGAGTACTTATACCGGCACAACTACCGTACTCGCCGGGACATTGATTGCTGGTACTAATACCCTATCAGGTTTAGCCGGCGCTTTTGGAAATGCTACTAGCGATATTTTATTGGGGAATACGACAGGAAGCGATAGTGCATCTTTAGTAATTTTAGGAGCTTATACTGTTGGGCGTAATATTACAGTACAGTCAGGCAGTTCTGGAACAGCGTATATATACAGCAGAAATGATTCTGCAATATTCTCCGGCAATATTACCCTTAATAAAGATGTTAGTTTAAGAAGTAATAATGCCAGCTACACGACAACTTTCTCTGGAATTATTTCCGGCGGATATAATGTAAACATAGTTAGCAATAATCCCGGCACCGTGACGCTCTCCAACGCCAACACCTACACCGGCACGACCACCATCTCCGCCGGCACGCTTCAAGTCGGCAATGCCAACGCTCTGGGAACCGGAAGCGTCGCTATCAGTGGCGGAACATTGGTCGCCAATAATGACTTTAATGTCGGCGGAAGCTGGACATATACCTCGGGCGGTTGGACTCACAACAATCACACAGTAACCTTCACCTCCACCGCTCTGGGAAATACCATCACCACCGGCGCCCAAGCCTTCTATGGTCTCACCATGAACGGCACTGGTGGCGCATGGACTCTCCAAGACAACCTCACCGCCACTTTCGGCTGGTTCCACGCTCACCTCCACCGGTTCGTGGATACAGGGGGCGAGTGGGAATATAAGCAATTCAAATTCCAATAATGCTTTTAAGACTTTAACAATTGCTGGAACAGGGGTAACGACAACATTAACTGGAAATGTTAGGGTGGGTTTTGCAATAACTGGTGGCGGTACTATAACTATGGGACCAGGAACAATAAACGGAGGAGGATTATACAGCTTTTTTGTAGCTGTTCACAATAATGATGATATTAATGTTAGCAATGTTGCTATTGGCACTTCGTTATATCAATTTAGGATTATTCCTCAAGTAGACGTAACTCAAAAAGTACTTACTCTACCGAATAATTTTGGTGAAGTTATATTTCAAAATACATACGGCCATAATATAACGGCTACAGGAAATTTTAATTTTGGGAACAATACATGTGGTGTTATAGATAAAAATGACGGCACTACGCCCGTAAATTATGTTGATATGTCTGCATCTTCACTAACCTGCGGGGCTTTACTAATGGGGTATGCCAGCGCCCTGAATGACAACGGTTGGCTCAAACTTGGTTCCAGTACTGGACATTCTTTTGCAAGTATTAACAACGGACCCGGCAATGCGGGCACCCGCAACATCCTTGACCTCGGCTCTGGAACAACGACAATCTCGGGAAGTGTGAACTTTACCGGCATCAACGTCACCCCCGGCACATCCACGGTCACGCTCACAGGCACAGGCGCCAGCAACACCTTAACCTCCGCCGGTCAGAGCTTCTACAACCTCACACAAAATGGGGGATCCGCTACTGACACTTATACCTTGCAAGACACGCTCACCGTTGCCCACACGCTAACTCTCACCAAAGGCGTCTTGGACACAAAGTCTGGAAGCAACTTTGGCGTAACTATCGGAAGCGCCAATCCAGTGAACGGAGACTTCTCACAAACAACCACAGCAAAATTCACCGCTCGCAGTTCGCTAATCACCCTAAACGGCAATGGCAACTTCACCGCGGACGGGACGCTGGCTAATTCACAATATAATTCAGCATCGCTTACTTTGAACGGGACTAATACGCTAAGTTATAACAATACAGATAATACAAATGGTTTTAATAATCTTATCGTAGGGCAAAATGGAAATACTACAACATTAACAACAGGTCAGCAAATACCAGTTGGAAATTTGTTGACTGTTGGTTCGGGGACTCTAACACAGGCAGGTACTGAACTTTCTGGGGGTGTATTTTTATACGGTAGCAATCCATTAAGTTTTAATGTGGCTTCCGTAGTATCTGTTCCATCTCTTTGGTTTCGTAGTGCTTCTCAAACAATACCATCTCTCACAAATGGATATGATTGTAGCTTAACACTATCTACTGATGGTACGACCGTTACTCAAACAGGTAACGTAGTATTGAATACGACAAAAAATTTAAATCTAAATAACATATCAGGCCGGGCAGGTACTTGGAAAACTGATGGATATAATTTAACAACAGTCGGCGGAGATATACTAATCGGTAATTCTGGCGGAAACTCTGCTCTCAAAAAACTCGATGCCACGCACAACGGCGCGCGGACTTCAACCATCACCGTCGGCGGCAACTGGCTAAACTACGGCACCGGCTCGGCGCCGTCGCAATTCATCGCTGACAATTCCACCGTCATATTTAATTCCACTGCCACAGGAAAAACCATCACCGAAGGTTCAACCATAATACCAAACGCTTTCAACAATTTAACTTTCAACGGCACCGGCGGAGGGTGGACATTGCAGGACAACTTGACCGCCAGCGCGCTTCGGCTGGTTCCACGCTCACCTCCACCGGTTCGTGGATACAGGGGGCGAGTGGGAATATAAGCAATTCAAATTCCAATAATGCTTTTAAGACTTTAACAATTGCTGGAACAGGGGTAACGACAACATTAACTGGAAATGTTGATGTTGGCAATAACATCGGTTCTTCTTTAACTATTGGACCGGGGACATTATATGGTGGAAACTGGGGATTATATTTCTATCCATACAGCAATGATTCATTAACTGTAAACAACCCAATAGTTGGTAGTAGTCTTGATTCTTTCCAGTTTTCAAATGAAAGGAGCATTACCCAGAAAGCGATTACTTTGCCTAACAATTTCGGTTCAGTTTACTTGAGAAATGATAACGGCAACTTAGTCGCTACAGGCAATTTTAATTTCGGCAATAATCCGCTTATTTTTTGGGCGACTCAAACTGGAACACCAACCTATTATACTGATATGGGATCTTATGCATTAACTAGTGGAGCATTAACGATTGGTAGAACAGGCAGTCTAGACGGCTTTCTCAAGCTCGGTACAAGCGCTAGCCATTCCATTGCAAGCATCGCCGTCACCTCGGGCGCAGGCACCGGCAACATCCTTGACCTCGGCTCATCCACCACCGCGGTCTCGGGCAATGTAAATCTAACAGGCATTTGCCTAGGTTCTTGCATTACTCCAACTGCGGGAACTTCAACAATAACTCTAAGTGGCGGAAGCGGACAGACAATCACTTCAAACAGCAATCCATTCAACATTTTGACCGTAACGAACAGCTCGGCAGGCGGAATTACTTTTGCCGACAGATTGCAAACAGCCACTTTGAATGACACCACAGACGGAAGCACGCTCAAATTCTCCGCGGCAACGGCAGGGGCAAGACACACAATTTCATCGGCTATGAATATCACGGGCGGGGCGAGCAAGATTACTTTGGCGCCAAGCGTGGCGGCAACAACTTGGTATTTGACAGCGCCAACGCCGACAACTGCAACCAATGTGATTGTTTCCTATTCAAATTCCAGCGGACACATCACGCCGGTAACTTCCACTGACGGAGGAAATAATTTAAACTGGGATTTTGACACAACCCCGCCGACTTTGGCGACAGGCGTGAACCCCGCGACTTTGAGCTATGATAATACCGCAAGCACGGTGGATATCGCCTCCGCCGGCACTTGCGCAGACGCAGGTTCGGGAATGAACGCCACCCAGCCATATCAAGTTTCGTATTCCGATGTGGGGACTTCTGCCGACACGAGTTGCAGTTCAAAATCTTACACGATAGGAACTGCATGGGGAACATCGCACGCCACAAGTTTTGCCGGAACAGACGGACATTACTACTGCGTGAAGCTGGAATGTAAAGACGCGGCAAGCACTCCAAACACTTCTGCTTTCTACAGCGCCAACAACATTTTGTATGACATAACCGCGCCGACAATCTCAATCGGTTCTTCTTCAGCCAGTTTAACTAACACTGGCCCCGTCACTTACACCATAACCTACGGCGGAGCCGACGCTGTTACTTTGGCAAACGGAAATGTAACCTTGAACAAAACTGGAACAGCCAACGGAACCGCAGTTGTCTCCGGCACAGGCTTAACCACAAGAACAGTTACCATTTCAGGCATCACCGGCGACGGCACTCTCGGCATTTCAATCGCTTCTGGCACAGCTTCCGATAACGCCGGCAACACAGCTCTCGCCGGAGGTCCGAGTGGAACTTTCTCTGTAGACAACACCGCGCCAAGCGCTCCCACATCTTTGAGCTGGCAAGAAACTTCTCCGCACAATGCGGTTTCGGTAAATTCCTCGTGGGTGAAGTCCAGTTCGGGAGATTTGGCTGACCAGAAAATTCAATTTTACTCCGACGATAGTTGTGGCGCGACTTCGGGAAGCTTGATTGACTTGTCGTCATCTAGTTTGCAGACACGAGCTTTCACCGGAACTGATGGAAATACTTACACATACAAAATTACCAGCGTGGACAATGCCGGCAATCAAACTGTTTCCGCTTGCTCGGGGGCGATGATGATTGACACATCCGCGCCGACCGGCAGTGGCATATTTTCAATCAGCGCCGACTCGGATAGCCAGCTAACTGTTACCGCCGACACCCCAGTTGATTCCAAAGCCGGTTTGGACAGCGCGCCTTACCAATTTGAAGAAACTAGCGGAAATCATGGGGCTGATTCTTCCGGCTGGCAGACATCAAGTTCTTACACAGATTCTGGATTGAGTCCTAACACAGAATATATTTATAAAGTTAGAGCGAAGGACAGCATTGGCAACACATCCGGCTACTCCGACACTTCGTCAAAATACACTTTGTCGGCTGTGCCGGGGTTGCCGAGCTTGACCGCAGACACGAGCGCTCAAATCACGGCAAACTGGTCGGCAAATGGAAACCCGACAGGAACAGAATTTTATATTGAAAATATGATTAACTCCACAAACTCCGGATGGATAACCGGAACATCGTGGACCTCGTCTAATCTCGCCTGTGGCACGAATTATTCATTTAGAGTAAGAGCTAGAAACGCAGACCATACCAATTCCGATTATTCTGCAACTGTAGATAAGACAACGAATGGTTGCGGAGGGGCAGGCATGATTATAGGCGCTAACAATCCGCCTTCATCGTCCCCTGTTATTTCAACAAACAACGGAGTTGTCAGCGCTGTAACAAACATCGCCAACCAAGTGGCAACAATTGTAAATAAATTATCCCTGCCTGCCGGCAGGCAGGCGCCGATAACAGAAACAGTGCCGAAAGAAACGCCCGAGTCCTTGAATGGATTGAAAATTATGAGCGTTAATCCGCTTGGCAAGTTTGCCATATCTCCAATTCAGTCAGACATAGCATTTTTTGCCAATAAATTGCCTCAGCTTAAAAAAGCGTTGGACGCGCTTGCCATAAATGCCAATAAAGCGGAGGATGTTAAAAAATTAAGTCAGACGCAACTGTATCTGCCGGGATTGACGCAAACGATTTTATCTCCGAAAGAGATTTTGCAGGCCAACAAAGTTGCAAATGTAAGCCCGACGCCAAAGGCGGGGTTGAGTCCGGCGCCTCAAAAAGAATTGGCAAAAGCGAATTTGCAGGCAAACGCTCTTGCCGCAACCAAAGGAATTCCTTTGGCGCAACTAAGTTCTGCGTCAGTTGCAAAGATGCCAAGCAATCTTGTTTTCGCCAGAACAGCCGGAGAACTGGTTGATTTTACATCCGCGCTTTCTGTAGACAGCAAAGGCAATGTGCAGCAAAAAAATAACGACTATTTCCGGAAAGCCAATGGAGCTGGTGATTAAGCCCGACAATCCGGCAAGCAGGGTGAGCGGTCTTATGACTTTGAAGAGCCTGGCAAAAGTTGAAAATACAAACAATCAAAATATGTTCGCCAAATTATTTACAGCCGCCTTGTCGGTTGCAAATCCTGTGCCAAAAACGCCAAGCTCGTCACCCGGACTTTTGGTGCAAAAGTTTGAATATGTTGAAACAGAGCAGGGAGTATTCAAGGCGGAAATTAATGCTCCGGCGGCCGAAGGCGAGTATAACATAACTACTGTTGTGCAATATAAAGACCAGTCCCTGACTCCGACAGAAACTAACTTAATAACAATTGTTGACCCCGAGGGTTATATTTACAAGCAAACGCCCGATGGCAAATTGAGAATTGAGAACACCACAGTTTCCATTTATTGGTTGAATCCTGACACGAAAAAATACGAACTTTGGCCGGCGGATAAATTTATGCAGAAAAATCCTATTTTGACAAACGATACAGGAAAATATTCTTTCATGGTGCCCGAGGGTAAGTATTATCTGACCGCTTCGGCGACTAATTACCGCAGCTTCAAAGGCGAACCGTTTTCCATAAAAGAAGACAATGGTGTAAGAATGGACATTGAATTAAAGAGCAACAGCTTTTTGCCGGATTGGTTCAGCTGGGAAGCGGTGATTGCGGTTTTGTTGTTTGCAATAGTTGTTATGCTTGGCATTATGTTTGCATATTTTATGAAAGGTCGGCAGATTAAAAATAATTAATATAAAATAGAATGATGAACAAGAAAACATTTTTTATATCCCTGCTCGTCGGTTTTGCTTGCGTTTCTCTGGCGGTTAACGGCGTCTTGGTCTATGTGTTGGTAAAAAATAATCAGCTCTATTCGCAACATCAGGTAAATAAGAAGATTTTGGATTTTAGGAATATGTTTACCGAAAAAGTTCTGCTGTCAGATAAAGAGATTGACTTTGACACCAGGCTTTCTTTAGAAACGGCGGTGAGAGGTTTGAACAACCCGGAAATTCTTAGCCAGTGGCAGGCATTTACAAACAGTCAGACCAAAGAGGAAGCAACCGCTCAGGCCAAAAAACTGCTTAATTTGTTAATACAAAAAACGTCGGATTAGCGCCGCGACTTCTGCTTTTGTCTTTTATAAATCAGAAGTCGTGTTACAGTCCGGCTTTTTTGTTATGGACTTATTGACAAGAGAAGTTTAATTGAGTAAATTATAGTATCATCAAAAATAATTAAAATTAAAAAATAAAAATTATGAATATAAAACCGTTAGGAGATCACATTTTAATTGAGCCGGTAAAGGAGGAGGAAAAAACAAAAGCCGGCATATTTTTGCCTGAAACCGCAAACAAAGAAAAGTCAGAGGAGGGCAAGGTTATTGCCGTAGGGCCGGGCAGAAAAACAGATGACGGGAAAATAGTTCCTGTTGCGATAAAGCCGGGGGATAAAGTTTTGTTCACAAAATATGGACCGAATGAAATAAAAGTTGATGGCAAAGAATATCTAATCGCTTCGGAAAGTGATATTTTAGCAATAATAGAATAAGGGACTACTAACTTACCAATAAATACTAATATACTAATAAAAATTCGTATATTGGTAAAATTAGTAAATTAGTAGTAAAAATTATGTCAAAGAAAATAATTTTTAGCGAGGATGCTCGTAAAGTATTAAAATCAGGTTTAGATAAAGTGGCAAACGCCGTGAAAGTAACTTTGGGACCAAAGGGCAGAAATGTTGTTTTGGGTTCTGGTTTTGGTTTGCCGACAATTACAAACGACGGGGTAACAATTGCCAAAGAAATTGAGCTGGAAGATAATGTTGAAAATATTGGAGCAGAAATTATAAAAGAGGTTGCCTCAAAAACTAATGATATTGCCGGAGACGGCACAACTTCGGCTGTTTTGCTTACCCAAGCAATTGCCACAGAAGGATTAAAAAATGTTGCCGCCGGAGCCAATCCCTTGGCATTAAGAAAGGGAATCATAAAAGCCAAAGACGCAGTGCTTTTGGCTTTGAAAGAAATGTCAAAACCAATTACTACCAAAGAAGAAAAAGCTCAGGTGGCGATAATTTCGGCTCAAGATGTGGAAATGGGGAATTTGATTGCTGAAGTTATGGAGGAAGTTGGCAAAGACGGAGTAATCACCACAGAAGAATCGAAAACTTTCGGGCTTTCAAAAGAAATTGTAAAAGGTTTGCAGTTTGACAGGGGATATGTTTCCGGATATATGGTTTCTAACACAGAAAAAATGGAAGCCAGTTTGGAGGAGCCATATATTTTGATAACAGATAAAAAAATCAGTTCGTTGCAAGAAATTTTGCCGTTGCTGGAAAAACTTGTTAAGGCTGGAAAAAAAGAACTGGTGATTATTGCTGACGACGTTGACGGAGACGCTTTAACAACTTTGATTGTGAATAAAATAAGGGGAATTTTTAACACTTTGGCGGTTAAGGCTCCGGGGTTTGGTGACCGAAAAAAAGAAATGTTAGAAGACATTGCCATTGTCACCGGCAGCCAGGTTATTTCTGAAGAAAAAGGAATGAAATTAGAAAACGTTGAGTTGGAAATGTTGGGGAGCGCCAGAAGGGTGATTTCAACAAAAGAAAACACTACTATAGTAGAAGGAAAAGGAGGGAAAGATGAAATAGAAAAAAGAATTAGCGCAATAAGGAAAGAAATAAGCTTGGCAACATCGGATTTTGATAAAGAAAAATTTCAGGAAAGATTGGCAAAATTGTCCGGAGGAGTTGGCGTTATAAAAGTGGGAGCTGCCACAGAGGTTGAGCAAAAAGCTAAACAGCATAAACTGGAAGATGCTTTGCACGCTACAAGAGCCGCGGTTGAAGAGGGAATTGTGCCCGGCGGAGGAGTTGCTTTGTTAAGAACCATAAGCGCGCTGGAAAACGTTTTGGCTGAGGGCGACGAGAAAACCGGTGTGAACATTTTGAAAAGAGCCATTGAAGAGCCAATCAGACAAATTTCGGAAAACGCAGGAATTGATGGGGCTGTGGTTGTTCAAAAGGTAAAAGAGGGGCAGGGCGATTTTGGTTTTAATGCTCAAACAATGGTTTATGAAAATTTAATAAAAGCAGGAGTTGTTGATCCGACAAAAGTTGTCAGAACCGCTTTAGAAAACGCAGTCTCAGCGGCAAGTATGTTGCTGACCACTGAAGCAGTTGTTTCAGAATTACCCAAAAAAGAAGGCTGTCCCAACCACGCCTCGTCAAACCCGATGATAGGCCAAGATTACTAAAATAACAAAACCGCACTTGATTATGGTGCGGTTTTTAGTTATAGTAGGTATATGGAGTGTCCAAATGATAACGAACAATTAGAAAAGGTTTTGTTTCATCATGCAGAAGTTAATTACTGCCCGAAGTGTTTGGGTACATGGTTTGATAAAAATGAATTGCGGCTTGCGAAAGATGATAAGGATGAACAACTGAATTGGCTTGATATTGATTTGTGGCGGGACAAAAGCAAGTTTAAGGCTTCACGAGGAGATAAACATTGTCCTGTTTGCCGGGCTGGTTTGCAGGAAATAAAATATGACGGCTCAAAAACAAGGGTAGATTTTTGCAAAATGTGCCAAGGCATTTGGCTAGACAGGGGAGAATTTAAGCAGATAATGAATTATCTAAAGAATAAATCAGATTACGAAATATTGCACCACTACACGAAGAATATCGTATTACAACTGTGGGAGGTGTTTTCAGGGCCGGAAACTTTCCGTTCGGAGCTGGAAGATTTTCTAATGCTTTTGAAACTTTTTAATTATAAATTTGTGTTACAGCATCCGTTGCTGAACTCATTAATAGAAAACTCGCAAAAATAGTAAAACTGCCAAATTACGAATTTTTACTAATATACAAATAAGAAATTAGTATATTCGTAGTGATTAGTAATTTAGTAGTTTAATAAATTTATGGGAATATTATTAATAATCGTACTAGTCGCCATTGTGGCCGCTGTTCTTTGGGTAATAGGTGTTTTCAACAGTTTAGTTGTGCTAAAAAATAGGGCCAAAGAAGCTTGGGCAGACATTGATGTTCAATTAAAAAGAAGATATGATTTGATTCCTAATTTAGTCGAGACAGTGAAAGGTTACGCCACGCACGAGAGGGAATTGTTTGAAAAAGTAACTCAAGCAAGAGCAAGCGCAATGTCGGCTCAAGGAACAGGAGCTAAGGCCGAGGCGGAAAATGCTCTTTCAGGCACATTGAAGAGTTTGTTTGCCGTGGCAGAAAATTATCCGGAATTAAAAGCTTCTCAGAATTTTTTGGCTTTGCAAAATGAGCTTACCGATACAGAAGATAAAATTCAGGCGGCCCGCAGATTCTATAACACAAACGTCAGAGACTTGAGCATCAAAATAGAAATTTTCCCAGCCAATTTGATTGCCAACGCATTTGGGTTTAAGCAAATGGAACTATTCCAGACAGCGAACGATGCAGAAAAACAGCCCGTTTCCGTTAAGTTTTAATTATGCCGAGCATTTATACACAAGCAGATTCTAACACCCGCAAAACCTGGTTTTTACTAACTGGGTTTTTGGTCTTTATTATAGCCATAGGCTGGCTATTTTCTTACTTGGAAAATAGTAGCGCCATTTTATACACCGCCATATTTTTAAGCGTTTTTATGTCTTTTGGAAGTTATTGGTGGTCAGATAAAATTGTTTTAGCAATGTACAGGGCTGTGCCGGTTGAACACAATCAAAATCCCGAGCTTTATCATATTATTGAAAATCTTTGCATAACATCAGGTTTGCCGGTTCCCAAAATTTATATCATTCCCGAAATGCAGCCGAATGCTTTTGCTACTGGTCGCGATAAAAATCATGCCATAGTTTGCGTGACCCAGGGGCTTTTAAATCGCTTGGACAAAACAGAATTGCAGGGAGTCTTGGCGCACGAGCTGTCTCACATCGGGAACAAAGATATGTTGCTGTCTACAGTTGTGGCAGTCTTGGCTGGAGTTATAGCAATACTTGCCAATATGTTTATGAGGATTAGTTTTTGGGGAGGCAAGCGCAGGTCAGATAATGAAAACGGAAATTTGGGAGCAATTTTAATGGTTGTGGGGATTTTAGCGGCAATTTTGGCGCCAATTGCAGCAACTTTAGTTCAGCTGGCAATTTCCAGAAAAAGGGAATTTTTAGCAGATGCCGACGGTGCCTTGCTGACTCGGTATCCGGAAGGGCTTGCTCGCGCTTTGGAAAAAATTTCGTCTGACCCCACCCCGATGAAGATTAAAAACGATGCCGCCAGTTCACTTTTTATTGATTCACCGTATAAGGGCCAGCAAAAAACCCATTGGTTTGCAAAATTATTCAGCACCCATCCACCCATAGAAGAGCGCATAAAAATTCTTCGCGACATGGAAATATGAAAATTGTAAAAGATAAAATTGAAATTGCGGATTTGAAGGACATGACAAAGAGAATGTATGAAAACCTTGTGAAGGCGGTTGTTGACATTGAAAAAGAAATTATGGCGGTTGATGCGGAAATGCATGTGGATTTGGAGCAGCTTTTAATTGAGAAAGAAAATTGTGAGCCGAAAAATCTTTGGGGAATAAATATCCACCCAGATTTTAGCGGAGAAAAATTTGTGGAATTTGATTCTATGATTAACTTAAAACCGGGTTTAGGAAACCGCACGAGAGGAATTGATGATGTTAAAATAAGGAATAAAATAATTAAAACTGTTGCTAAATTGGTAAAATGATCTTGAATAAACAATTAGAAGACAGATGGTTTAAATTTTCTCTGGCAGAACAAATGGCAAACGTTGGCAGTGAAATTGGAAGAGCGATAAACTGGAGGGACAAAGATGAAAAATTAAGCAAAGCGTCTTTTGAAAGGGGGTTGGAATTATTAGATTTGACAATTGATGATGCAAAGAATAAAAAGAGATTGAAAGAGCTTCTACGAGTGCGCGAAACGTTGGCAGATTATTTTTGTTTTGGCAATGTTTACGGCTCAAGCGACGAAAAGTGGAACAGTTATTTTTACGCTTTTAATTATTTTGCGAGGTTAAACCGTTAAAATTTGGAGGAGTCGTATAAGAGTATTTTAAAATAATCAAAACTATCATCCTGCGGAGGAGTCGCATAGTGGCTATTGCAACGCCCTGGAAAGGCGTGTCTCGAAAGGGACCCGTGAGTTCGAGTCTCACCTCCTCCGCAGGGGGATGGTTAAATAATTTAAAAAGGGTTCGCCCTATCATTCGATAGGGCGCCATGTCGGATGACATGGCGAGTCCCACCTCCTCCGCTTGAAAAATTTATAAATTTAATAGGAATTTCGGAGGACAATGCCGGAGTTTCACAAAAAAATGGGAGAGAAACCAAGAGACGTAGAAGAAGCAGAAACTATTCCAGAAGATAAGATTTATAAGCTTATCTTAAAAATGCCGGAAGACCCGGCATTGAGGGAAAAATTAGAAAAAAAACTTGAGGAGTATGAAGGCCGGACAGCTGAGAGGGAAAAAGCAAAAAAAGAGCAACCTCCTATTGCTACATACAAAGAGGTTATTTTGAGATTCTTATTAAAAGATGGGGCAGTAAAAATGAGCGATTTATTAAAAGATTTGTCCGAGATTCACGGAAACGTGGATAGAACGTCATTTGATAATGCGGCTAAAGTGATAGAGGCGTATGTGAAAGGTGGCAAAGTATCCGGCGGAACTGGTTTGAAGTAAAAATTAAAAACATTAAGCGATTCCTAATTAAACCTAAAAATTGGGAATAAAATAAATGGTAGAGGAAATAAAAAAGTTTGATATTTCAAACAGGCTTTACATTTTGATATTAGTTTTAGTTATCGGGGCGGTGGGGTATTTAGCCCTGGACATGGGTTTTTATGCTTTTTCAGTTTTGCCTAACAGCTACACGAAAACAATTGTTGTGTCAGGCGACGGCAAGGCTTATGCAAAGCCAGATGTTGCCATAGCCACTCTTGGCGTAAAAACAGAAGCCAAGAAAAGTGATGACGCGGTAAGCCAGAATAATGAAAAAATGAATGTTATTATCAAAGCGATAAAAGCCTTGGGCATAGACGCAAAAGACATTCAAACTACAGCATATAATTTATATCCTGTTTACAATTATACGGAGAGATTTGGAAATACTTTGACAGGATATTCGTTGGACCAGCAAATAACAGTGAAAGTGAGAAATTTTGAAAAGATAAGCAGTGTTTTAGATGCTGCTACAACAAGCGGGGCAAATGATGTGAGCAATTTGCAAATTACAGTTGATAATCCCGAGGTGGCAAAATCAGAAGCCAGGAAAAAAGCGATTGAGCTGGCAAAACAAAAAGCAATTGAAATGGCAAAAAATTCCGGGTTAAAACTTGGAAAGGTAGTTGACGTGCAGGAAAGTAATTATTATTATCCGTCGCCAATGTCTTACAATAGCGTAGCAGATGTAAGACAAGCGTCATCTTCTAAAGCAGATATACAGGCTGGTCAGGAGGAATTTTCTATAACAGTTTCGCTGACTTATCAGGTAAAATAATTTGGCAGAAAAAATGGCAAAATACAACACAACAACAAAAGAAAACAAATGTGTTTTTTGCGAAATAGCCTCGGGCAATATAAAACCTGCCGGTCTGTTTTGGAGCAATGACGAGTTTATGGCTTTTTTGGCGATCGATCCAAACACAGAGGGGTTTTCATGCGTAATTCCCAAAAAACATTTTGGGAGCGACGTTTTGAGACTGCCCGACGATGTGTTGCAGAGATTTATTATTGCCTCAAAGAAAGTTGCCAATATTCTGGAAAATTATTTTGACGATGTTGGGAGGGTGGGTCTGGTGATGGAAGGCACGGGGATAGACCATGCGCACATAAAACTGGTTCCAATGCACGGTACAGAAAATTTGAAGAGGGGTGTTTGGAAGCAGGTTTTGAGCGGCAAAGAGTTTTGGTTTGATAAATACGAGGGTTGGATTTCTTCCGGGAGCGGACCTATGGCTGACCCGGAAGAATTGAAAAAACTGGCAGAGGACATAAAAAAGAAAGCAGATTGATTTGCGCGCGATTAGTGGTAGTATGAACTTGATTCTAAATTAGGTTATTTTCTAATGTCAGACTCACAAATTGAGGAGATAAAAAATAAGCTCAACGTATTAGATATTGTGGGGAACTACGTGAAGCTTTCCAAAACCGGGATTAATTATCGCGGGCTGTGTCCTTTTCATTCGGAAAAAGGACCGTCATTTTTTGTTTCGCCGACGAGGCAGATGTGGAAATGTTTTGGTTGCGGGAAAGGAGGAGATATTTTTGAGTTTATAAAAGAAATTGAAGGAGTTGAGTTTGGAGATGCCTTGAGGCTTCTGGCAAACAAAGCCGGAGTTGAGTTGAAAAGGGAAAACCCCCAAGTGGTAAGCGAAAGAAAAAAATTGTACGAAATTTGCGATTTGGCTTGCTCTTTTTTTGAAAAACAACTGGGCAACAGCGCTTATGGCAAGGATGCGAAGGACTATTTGTTAAAAAGGGGAATCAAAGAAGAAAGCATTAAAAAATGGAGGTTGGGATATTCGCCTGATACTTGGCAGGGCTTGTCGGATTTTTTAGTGGGCAGGGGATACGCCAGAGAAGAAATTGTGAAAGCTGGCTTAGCTGTGCAGTCGGAAAAAGGGAATAATCCTTACGACAGGTTCCGTGGAAGAATTATTTTTCCTATTTTTGATTTGAATTCGCAGGTAATTGGCTTTACCGCCAGAGTGTTCAAGGACGCCGACAAGAAAGAGACCGCCAAGTACATTAATACCCCTCAGACAATATTATATGATAAAAGCAATGTGCTTTATGGGCTAAATTTTGCGAAGATTGCTGTGAGAAAAAATAATCAATGTGTTTTAACAGAGGGACAAACAGACACAATAATGTGCCAGCAGGCTGGATTTGAAAATACTGTGGCGGTTTCCGGCACTGCGCTTACGCCAAGGCATTTGAACATTTTAAAAAGATATACAGATAATTTGCTTTTGTCATTTGATATGGACGTTGCCGGAGACACTGCCACTAAAAGGGGCATAAATTTGGCAGAATCGCAAGGTTTTAACATTAAAGTTATAGATACTTATTCCGGGGCAAAAGACCCGGCAGAAATTATTTTAGAAAATCCGGAAAATTGGGACAAATCTGTTAAAAACGCCAGGACAATTATGGATTTTTATTTTGATTCCACTTTTGCCAAGTTTTCCGCCCAAGGCGGACCAGCCTCGGGCTGGGATAAAACATCTTCGCAAGCGAAGAAAGAAATTGGGAAAATAATTTTACCGGCCATAAAAAGACTGCAGAATAAAATTGAGCAATCGCACTGGGTTCAGAAGTTGTCTGACAGATTAGGGGTGAGCCAAGAAGCAGTTTTGGAGGAGTTAAGAAATGTTAAAACCGATTCTGGCTATTCCGATGTTCCGCGGAATAACGGAATAATTGAGCCAAAGAAATCTTCGGCGGAGGGGAGAAAGAAGCTGATAGAAGACAAAATTGTTTCGTTAGTTTTAAAAAATCCCGAGAATTTAAGTTTAATTGGAGAATCTTGCAATACTCTTTTTTGCAACAGAACTAAGAGTTTAATTGAGACTATCAGGAGTAGAGCCTTGCAGAGAGGAAACGACCCTGTGGCAATCTTTGCCGATATGCAGAATAGCGAAGATAAAAAATTTTTAGAGAATTTGTCATTGCAGGCCGACATGGAATGCGATGGAGATGGTTGTGACGAGATTCAGCTTTGCCTTTTGCAGTTAAAAGATATAGAATTGAGAAACAAGTTGACCGAGCTCTCGGGCGCGGTAAAACAGGAGAACGACGAGCAAAAACGAGGAGAGTTAATTAAGGAATTCACCAAAAATGCAAAGGAATTGCATCAAAAGATATGAAAAAAAATAAAAAAATTAAGAAACTTAAAAAAATAAAAAAAGTTTCTAAAAAAGTGGCGCACAAGGTTGAGAGGGTAAGCAAAAAGTCGGTTATTGATCCGGTTGCGCTGGAAACGCTTTTGAAAAAAGGAGCAGAAAGGGGTTTTGTAACAACCTCGGAAATTTTGTATTCTTTTCCCAAGATTGAAAGGGATATTGAGGGCTTGGAAAAAGTTTACGACGACTTTAAGGAGCGGGGGATTAAGATAAAAGAAATGCAGGAATTTTTGGAAGTAAAACCAAAGAAAGGAGCTAAACTGCCCAAAGTTAAAAAGCCACTGGTTGGGAAAATTGACCCGATACAAATGTATTTGAAAGAAATTGGAAAATCCAGCTTTTTGTCGGCAAAAGAGGAAAAAGATTTAGCAAAGAAAATAGAGTTGGACGATGAAGAGGCAAAAAATAAATTGGCGCTGGCAAACCTGCGATTGGTTGTTTCTATTGCTAAAAAATATGTCGGCCGGTCGCCCAACTTAACCTTGCTCGATTTAATACAAGAAGGAAACTTAGGGCTGTTTAAGGCAGTTAAAAAATTTGATTGGAGAAAAGGATATAAATTTTCTACTTACGCCACTTGGTGGATTAGGCAATCAATCACAAGAGCTTTGGCTGACCAGGCAAGAACCATCAGAATTCCGGTGCACATGATTGAAACAATTTCAAAATACACAAAAGTCAGGAAAAGTTTATTGCAAGAACTTGGCAGAGAGCCTTTGGCCGAAGAAGTTGCCGCGGAAATGGGTTTAGATGTTGAAAAAGTTCATCACATTAGAAAAATTGCCCAAAAAGCAGTATCTTTGGAAACTCCTGTTGGCGAAGACAAAGACAAGCAAGACAGTGTTTTGGCAGAGTTTATAAAAGATGATAAAACAATTGCTCCCAACACCGAGGCTGCCAGAAAGCTTTTGAAAGAGAGGTTGAAAGAAATTTCTAGCGAATTGACTCCTCGAGAGTTGAAAATTTTGGCAATGAGATTTGGTTTAGACGATGGAGTAATGCATACGTTGGAAGAAACAGGCGAGGAGTTTGGCGTAACTCGCGAAAGAATCCGCCAAATCCAGGCAAAAGCCCTGGAAAAATTACGCAAACACAAAGAACTCAAAAAAGTCCGCGATTACTACTAAATCAAAAATTGACACGATTTTTTTATAGCGATATAATAAACTCATAGAAATTAAAAAAGCATAAAAATATGTTAGATAATAGTGATATAGAAAAACTGAAAGAAGTTTTGGCGACTAAGGATGATATCAGGGCTGTTAACGATGATATTAAAACTATCAAAGAAGATATTGCATTTTTGAAAACAGAAGCCATCTCAACGCAAGAAGATGTTAAAAAAATAAAAGAGGATGTTAATGGACTTAGGGAAATGATTCAGATGTTAGTTGTTTCGGTTGATAAGCTTGTTGGAAGTGTTAGCGGTTTGACTCAAGAATATACAATGGTTGGCAATAAAATAGATCGTCACGAAAAATGGTTGCATTTATTGGCGCAAAAGCTCGGCATTAAATTAGAGTACTAAATATGAATAAACAACCATGCCTATTAAAGTCCGAATCCGAGAGAGAGAGAGAGAGTAAATAACTCCCGTTCTCTCGTCATTCCCGCGAAAGCGGGAATCCAGATTAATTCGCTCATCAAAACCGCAACAGTTTTATTCTGCTTCGTTTTTTTGTTGCTTGGATTTTTTGGATTTGCCAACCACGCTAGCGCGACCACCTACACGTGGAATCCTTTCTTGGGAGGGAGCGGAAGTGGGAGTGGCGCTACTACTGGGGTTGCAATTGACACCAGCGGAAATGTTTATGTCATCGGACAAAGCTATGATACTGGAGATGCTTTTGTAAAGAAGCTTAGCAGTAACGGTGCTTTAATCTGGAGTACATCTTTGGGTGGTACTGCGGATGATTACGTGTCGGGAGTAGTTGTTGATGCCAGTGGTAATATTTATGTAAGTGGAACTAGTGGAGGCACATGGGGCACACCAATACGACCATTTGTTGCAGATTATTCTGCTTTTGTTGTTAAACTATCAAATACAGGTACTATAGTCTGGAATACATTTTTGGGTGGGAGCGGAATTGATTTTGGTAATGGAATATCAATAGACACAAGTGGTAATATTTATGTAACTGGATATAGTCAAGGCACATGGGGTTCACCAATCAGAAGTAGTGGTAATGCCTTTGTAGCTAAACTTACAAACGCTGGTGCTATAACGTGGAATACCTTATTGGGAAGTGGTAATGAATCTGGCGACGGAATTGTTGTTGATATCAGTGGGAATCTTTATGTTAGTGGATATGGCGGTGGTACATGGGGTACACCAATACGAGACAGTGGAGGCGTTTTTGTAGCTAAACTCACAAGCGCGGGCGCCATAATTTGGAACACCTTTTTAGGAGCGAGTGGTAATGCTGATAGAGGACTTGCAGTAGACACCAGTGGAAATGTTTATGTTGCTGGGCAAAGCGAGGCTACGTGGGGTACACCAGTAAGGACTTATTATGGTTCTGGCCGAGATGGCTGGGCAGCAAAACTTGATTCAACTGGCCATCTAACGTGGAATACTTTTTTAGGAGGAAGCGCAGAGGATCAGGGCTATGGAATCGCAGTTGATACCAGTGGAAATTCTTATGTTACTGGCTCTAGCTATGGCGCGTGGGGAACATCGCCAGTTAGGGCGTTTTCTTCTGGTCTAGATGCATGGATGGCAAAGATTAATACCTCTGGCACTCTCGTTTGGAATACTTTTTTGGGTGGGAGCGGAACTGATGGTTGTCAGAGTTGGTTGCTTGCAGTGGACAGCGGTGGAAATATTTACATGGGTGGAGAAAGTGATATCACTTGGGGTACACCTCCAAGAGCATATACATCAGGCACCGATGGTTGGGTTGCCAAAGTTACAAGTGCTGGCGCTCTCGCAGATGTTCCAGCCTCTCACACCATCACAGCCACAGTAGGCACCAACGGTTCCATCTCTCCCACAGGCACAGCCTCAACAGTAAACAGCAATGGTTCTATCACCCCAGCAGGAACAACCACTCTAAACTATGGAGCAAGTCAGACATACTCAATATCAGCCAACGACCCCTACACAACCAACGTCATAGTAGACGGAGCGTCACAAGGCCCGCTAACCACCTACACCTTTACCAACGTAACCACCAACCACACTATTTTAGCTGACTTCTCGCTAGTGCTTGGAGGAGGTGGAGGAGCGGGAGTATCCAGCACAGGTTCAACATCAGACAGCAGCTCGCAACCACAAAGCCCTTCCACCCCGACCGTTGAAAATCCAACACCGCCTCCACCACCGACACCATCATCACCCGCGCCAACTGCCACAACCCAACAACAGAGAACCGAGGCCATTGCCCAAATCAAACAACAGCTCATCGAACTCATCACCCAGTTGATACAAATGCTCACCTTGCAGGCACAAGCGATGGGGAGGTAAAGATCATAAAATAAAAAAGCGTCCCGACTTCTATCGTAGACGTTTTTTTATTTGGGATTAATTACGCGGTGAAACCAAGGTAGGTTATTGCTAAGCCGATGAAAATCGTGATTAACAAAGCAAATGGTAGAAATGGACTGGTTTCTAATTTTTTTGTCCATTTTTTAACGAGTTCCGGGATGAACAAGATAGAAAGACCTTTCAATAAAGAAATCCAGCCGATAATTGTGACAATCACTTGCCAGTTTTTTACCCAAATATTGTGGCTTAAAACCATGCTGAAACCTATCACCAAGCTGGCAAGTCCGCACAATAACAGATTGTCCTCATTTTCCATTAAGGCGAAAAGGCGTTTTAAATGTTTCTCTTTTATGAGAAAAACAAGGGAAATTACGGCGATGGAAATTCCCCAAAGCTCGGCTAAATAATTTGATAAAGCCATGCTTTATAACTACTAATTTACTAATAAATACTAATATACTAATTAGTATTGGTATATTGGTAAAGATTAGTAGATTGGTAGCAATTTAAAAACTTGTTTTTAAATTTATGTCTTCGGCGTCTTTGACTTTTCCTTCCTGTTTACCCATGGTTGCTTCCGACGAGCGGTGAGTGTATTCAAAGATTATTTTTTTTCTTTGTTCTATGGACAAATCTTGTTTGTTTATAGCCGGACCTCCAATGCACCCTCCCGGACAATTGAGTAAATCCAAAAATTTATATTGTCGGTTGCCATTTCTGAAATCTTCAAAAGCCTTTTTTATATTTTCAACACCGTCGGTTACTAAAATTTCTCCCTCTTTAAACAGTTTTTGTATGTGAGATGTTGATGCCAACCCTCCTGAAATTGGATAAATCCTGGTGTATTCTCTTATGAGCGAGTCAAAATAATAATCTTTGTTAAAATCTTCTTCTTTTATCCTTTCTTGGTCGAATATTTGTTTTAAGTCTTTCAGGGTTATGACCGCATCTATCTCTTTGTATTTGGGAGCTTCAAGGTTTTCTTTTGCCCAGCACGGAGAAATGAAAACAACTTTACATTTAGGGGTAAATTTTTTGTGCACTTTTGCCATGGCCGCCATTGGAGAAACTATTGGCATAAGATATTTTACCAAATCAGGATATTGAGTTTTTACAAAAGCCACCACAGTGGGGCAGGGGGAAGAAATGAATAGTTCTTGGTTTGGGTGAGCTTTGATGTAGTTTGCATAAGCCCAATTAACCATTCTGGCTCCGAAAGTAAGCTCGGTAACTTCTTTGAAACCAAGGCGCTTGAGCATTCCGATAATGTTGGGGTACTTAAAATCAATGGCAAAAGTGGGTGCCAGCATAGCCACGGCTTGGTTATTTTTTATGAGGTCAATTTTTTGTTGAAGTTGCATATATTTAGCCAGGAAACCACGACTTAATCATATTCCACGCTACAAACAATAATAAGATCACATACAAAATAACCAAGTGCCAAGTTGGGTAAGATAAAAAATCAATTATTGATATGATTGCATTTCCTACAGATCCCATGTTTTAAGGTTTTAATTTGGGCACATTTTTTAAAGCAAAGTTAAATAAGCCCTTTAGTTGATCTAAATAATAATTTATAGGGGCAGAAAGCCAGTCAATGTTAAAGTTCCATTTGCTGGAATTTAAAGAGATGCCGAAAGAGGCAAGTACTCGACTCAAGTCAAAGCCAAAGAATTTTTGTAAAAGATAAATTAAAACCAGAAAAGCTATGATACCAAATATAATCCTAAGGAGGGGGCTTACAACGAATTTTACAAAGAAATAAATAACGACTATGGCGATGATTATTTCTATAAGTGATGTGAGATCCATAATTGTATGGTTTAATTTTATAAGCTTTTACTCATTTTACCATAAAATATAAAAGTCAATCAATGTTTTGCGGTTCAGCCACCTTTTCTGAAGCTATATTGTTCAGGATTTTTTTGACAGCCTCTATGCTGTCAGGTTCAATTATTGAAATTGCTGTTATCTCTTTGCTTATTTCTTTAAATTCTTTTTTTATTTCTAAAACAACATTCGGCTCAACGGCATCGCTTTTGCTTAAAAATATATATTCTGGTTTGCCAATGAGCAAGTCGCCGTATGTTTCTAACTCGTTTCTTACTGTTTTGTAATCGGACAAGGGGTCAGGCGAGTCAGCTGAAACGAAATGAAATAAAACTTTTGTTCGTTCTATGTGGCGCAAGAATTTAATGCCAAGCCCCTTACCCGTGGAAGCTCCTTCTATCAGCCCGGGTATGTCAGCTAAAATTAAATCGAAATATACTCCGAGGTTTGGTTCCAAAGTTGTAAAGGGGTAATTGGCAACCTTGGCTCCGGCTCTGGTCAGTTCGTTGAGTAGGCTAGATTTTCCCACATTTGGCAGACCGATAAACCCGACATCAGCAATCATTTTTAATTCCAGGTGCAACTCAAAAAATTCTCCGGGCTTTCCTTCCTCAAATTCTTTTGGACTGGTATTAATTGGAGATCTAAAAAACCAATTTCCTTTTCCGCCCTTTCCACCCTTAGCGATTAGCTCGCGCTGTCCGATTTTTGTAATTTCAATTTCCTTCGGAGATCCTCGGGGCCGGCGGCTGGTAAGATTGTGGCAAACAGTGCCAACTGGAACCAGTAAAGTGAAATCTTCGGCGTTGGCGCCGTCGTGAAGCCCTGATTTACCGTTTTCTCCATCATCGGCTTGGTAGTCTTTTTTGAAACGAAATTGTCTTAAAGCTCCCAGGTCTGCAACGCCCTCAAAAAAAACACTGCCACCGTTTCCACCGTTTCCGCCCATAGGGCCTTTTTCGCCTTTTATCTTGCTGAAAGCCACAATGCCCTTTCCACCATGCCCGGCTTCAACAGTTATTTTTACATCGTCAGTTATCATAATAGATTAAAACTATTTTACATAAAGCCAACAAAGGCAATGGCCGTCCTTTTTGATTTCATCTTTATGCCACGCGCAAGCGCAGATTTTTTTTGCATCTTCGGTTTTATCCCCGGTAACTCTTCTGCACGGGCAGTATTTTGCTCCGAATTTTTCTTCATTTTTTAAGAGTCCGTTTATTACTCTTTCAACAGTTTTTTCATCGGGATTTAATTGAAATCCATTACTTTTTGCATATTCGCTATATTCCTTCTTAAGCTTTTCAGGGGTACCCTTTGGGTCGTCTTTGTTTTCCATGTTTATTATTGTTTAATTATATTCTCTAGCCAGTTTTTGATTGCTTTTTCCGGTATCAGACCTACAAAACCATTTATGGCCTTTCCGTTTTTGAAAAGCACAACTTTTGGTATGCTTTCGACTTCAAATTTTTGGGCGGTTTTAGGAAATTTATCAACGTTGGCTTTTACCAGAACAACTTTTTCTTTGAACTGTTCGGCGACTTTTTCTATAATGGGGCCTAACATGGTGCACGGCTCGCACCAAGTGGCAAAAAAATCAACCAAGACAAATTTGTCTGTAGAGTTAATTTCTGTATCAAAATTTTCGTCTGTGATACTATTGTTCATATGTTTTGAGCGAGGCAATAAACTTTTTGTAGTCCCTGGTCCACTTGTCGCCACAGCGACAAAGGGGGTTACCAGCAACGGAAAAAAGTTTGAATGCCCTGCGTTTAATCTATGTGCCAGAATCTCCTCTGGCTTTTATCTTTTCCATCTGACCCAATAAATTTCAAATCTAAGAAATCTTTTAAGTCGCTGACAAAAAGGCCCACTCCGAAAGAGATAATCCAGAACTCTAAGTTATTTTTAAAGAAAAACAAACTGATTATAACTAATATTAATCCATATATCCAGTGGTGGGGGGGCCCAGCCAGGGTCTTTTAGCCAAAAATTAAGATAGTGGTCGCCCAATCTTCCTATTATATAACCCAGAAAACAAGCCAGAAATAAATTTAATATACTAATGATTGCCATGTATCATATAGTATAACAAAAAATCGCCATAATTGAAAGGCGATTTTTTTATTTAATTTTTTATTTATCCTTCGTAATGAGTCTCCGGGTAGTTTCTATAGGTTTCTTTTTTTCGCGATGCTCGCCCCTTTCTTTCAGGATCTTTTTGCAAGGCGGTAAGCCAAGAGATAAAAGGAATTCTAAGCTTGTCTAAACACCAGCCGTTATCTTTCATGAGCGGTTTTTTTTCTTCTTTGAATCTATCAAGCATAGCCAAAGTGGCCTGCAAATTTGAAGGCGATAATTTATTATGCTCTTCCAAAAATTGTTCCTTGCTAATAAATGTTGCCATATTTTATGATAGCACGTTTCCTGCAAAAAAACAAGGGTAATAATTTACCCTTGTTTTTTAATAGTCAAACTTGATGCCTTCGGATGCTCTTTCGGCGCGCTTGGCGTCAACTTCTTTTAAGTGCATTTTTCTTATACGCACATTTTTTGGCGTAACTTCCACCAGCTCGTCGTCGCCAATATATTCTAACGCGTCTTCCAGCCCCATGGTTTTTGGAGTTCTAAAATATTCTATTTTTCCGTCGCCCTTAGACCTCATGTTAGACAAAGCTTTTTCTTTGCAAACATTTACCCGTATGTCGTTTGACCGTGCATTTTGTCCCACAACCTGGCCTTCGTAAATTTCCACAGCCGCGCCAAAAAACAAAGTCCCTCTGTCTTGAACGTTTGTCAGTCCGTAAATGTTAGTGGGTCCGGTGTCAGTGGAAACCAAAGACCCATGGTCTCTTTCTTTCCAGTTTCCCGGATCAGGCATATATTGGAAAAAAACTGTGTTCATTATGCCAAGCCCCTTTGTGTCTGTTAAAAATTCATTTTTATATCCAAATAATCCGCGCGTTGGAATTATAAACTCCAGCAAAACTATGTTGCCGTTTACTCTCATTTCTTTCACTTCTGCTTTTCTTTCACCCATTTTTTGCATTATAACTCCCTGATATTGCTCGGGAACTTCAATAAAAATTTTCTCATACGGAGTCAGTATTTTGCCGTTTATTTCTCTGGTGATAACTTGAGGTCTGGAAACCTGGAACTCAAAACCCTCTCGGCGTAATCTTTCAATTAAAATGGCCAAGTGCAATTCGCCTCGCCCGGAAACTATCCATTGGTTTTTTTCGTTTTCTATAACTCGCAGAGAAACATCGGTTTCCAGTTCTTTAAACAATCTTTTTCTGAGTTGCATTGTTGTGGAAAATTGTCCTTCTTTGCCGGCAAAAGGCGAGTCGTTGACCGCAAAGGTCATTTTAACAGTGGGTTCTTCAATGTTAATCAATGGCAAAGCCTCCGGACTTTCCGGGTCGGCAATTGTTTCTCCAATGGTAACATCGGGAATTCCGGCAATGGCAACAATGTCTCCGGCTTTAGATTCGGTTGTTTCAACTCTACCCAATCCTAAAAAAGTCATCAGCGAAATTATTTTGTATTTTTTCTGCACACCGGTTCTGTTTATGTGCATTATTTCCTGTCCGGCTTTTATAATTCCGTTATAAACTCTGCCAATGGCAATTCTGCCTTTAAAGTCATCGGGAGTTATTGAAGTTACCAGCATCTGCAAAGGTTTTTTTATGTCGGCAATGGGGGAGGGAATGTGCTCAATAATTGCGTCAAAAACAGGATTTATGTTTTCCATTTCAGCCAAGTCCGGTTTTAATCCTGCCTTGCCATCTCTGCCCGATGCGTAAATTACGGGAAAATCTAAACTGTGGTCGCCGGCTCCCAATTCCAAAAATAGTTCATAGGTTGCTTCTAGAGCAAATTTCGGCCTGGCGTCTTTTTTATCAATTTTATTTACAACCACAATAATTTTGTGGCCCATTTCTAAGGCTTTTTTTAAAACGAATCTTGTTTGAGGCATTGGACCCTCTTTAGCGTCTACCAAAAGCAAACATCCGTCTGCCATGTTTAAAACTCTTTCCACCTCTCCGCCAAAGTCTGCGTGTCCTGGAGTATCAATAATGTTAATTTTAACGTCGCCATACATAACAGCGGCATTTTTGGAGAAGATAGTAATACCTCTTTCTCTTTCTAATTCATTGCTGTCCATGATGGCTTCTTGGCCAACGGTGTCTTTATTCAAATGAGTTTGCGACTGACGCAAAAGCGCGTCCACCAGTGTGGTTTTTCCATGGTCAACGTGAGCTATAATAGCGATGTTTCTGATATTCTCCATTTTTTATTATTTAATCTTTGTATAAGTCATAATTATACACCAAAAAACCAGCTAAGTCAAATGAATTACTGTCATAAAAAAAGCCGCAGATTTCTCTTTGGCTTGTTGATGCTTCTTCGCATGATTCCCGCACCTTTCTTGCGGTGGTCAATTGATGAGCCAGCATCCAGGCTCTTTTGTTTGTTTTACCCGATTTAGTCGAGCAGTACCCGGACGGTAGCCTTCGCCACTTCGGGATTTTGTACGCCCCAGCAGGCGCAAACGAGCGCCTCGAGTATCGTCCTGATCCACTTTTTCATTTTGATTCCTTCTCGTTTCTTACGGGTTGATGTTACGTCCCGAATCTCAACTTGTCTTTGGCCCCACAGTTAGGACATAAGCAAGTGCAGCCCCTTCGTCTCGGCTCGAGTCCCTTCCACCCACAACCAGAGCAGTGCCACATCGGCATTCTCCGTGACTTCCACATTCGCATCAGCGGGGGATTAAGCAAAGCCACTAAAATTCCAATTACCAACATTATTTTCCATAACATGGCAGACTCCTTTTGGTTTTGCTGGCTTAGCGCTTAAGTCCTGAATTTCAGCTTTCCCGAAGGAGCATTGCACATCGGGCAAAGGCAAATGCAGTTACTCCACATCGGTTCGGGTCCCTTCCATCCACAGTTGGAGCAATGCCACATCGGCATTTTCTGTGGCCTGCACAGTCTCATCAGTGGGGGAAGCCACATTGGTGCGGTTATACAAACCGCAAACACTATCGCAGGCAGTATCCCTTTCATCATGGCAGTTTCCTTCCTTTTGTTTCTGCTCTATTGATGTTTCAGTACTGAATGACGAGGTGATCCACGTACGCCTGCTCAATATTGGGGAACATGGCGCGTATCGCTTCGTTAACCGGTATATAGCCGCCGTTGGGCCAGACACTCACTTCGATCATCAGTACGAAGTTGACCTTGTCGAATATATCTTTCCCGACCAGCTCTTTCCCGACCAGCTTACGAAGCCCCGTTTTCATATTCACTGCCGAGCTAGCGATTACTGCGAATGCCTTTCTCATGGTGTTCCTTTTCTGTTCGTTGTTCAGTTCGCCGTCCGTTCCGCCTTGGCGGAAATTATTTTTCAAAAGGGGAGAACACTCTCCACTTTGCTGTTTTGACCATACTATAAATTGTGTTTCTTGTCAATATGGAGATACAACAAAAAACTACCCTTTTTACGGGGTAGTTTTTGAATAAACTAGGTGTTTATTAGTATCTGTTGCCTCCACCAAATCCGCCTCTGCTTCCTCCACCGAATCCTCCTCCGGTTCTTGGAGCTCTTGGTTCCATTGGTTTGGCTTCATTTACTGTAAGAGTTCTTCCATCGAGCTCTTTGCCATTGAGCATTTCAATAGCTTTTTTGGCTTCCTCTTCAGTTGCCATCTCAACGAATCCGAAACCTTTTGAGCGGTTAGTCATCTTATCCATGATGATTGTAGCTGTCTCAACTGTTCCGGCTGCTGCGAATGTCTCCCTTAAGGTTGCTTCGGTGGTATTATAAGATAATCCACCTACATATAATTTCTTTGCCATAATTTTTGGTACTTGATTAATAAATAGTAAGCCGACCTCTTATTTCTCTTCAAGGCTATATTTATTAAAACCCCTACGAAAACAATAAGAAACTTACTTCTATAGTATAGCATTATTTTATTGGGCGTGCAATACTCCGTTGTCAATTGTGGGCTGTGCAAAAAAAGAAGCCAAGAATTTTTGTATCTTAGCTCTTGGAAACAACGAGGAAAAATCTGTTGCCCAGCCTGGCCAACGCTCCATTTGGATGGAATTTGACTTCATCTACCGGGCCGCGGAATATAATTTTTTTGCCATTGAGAAGAATTCCGCTTTTTGTTACCCGCACAATGCCCTTGGGGTGAGGCTGCCAG
>JAPLYZ010000020.1 GCA_026395295.1 Candidatus Staskawiczbacteria bacterium | reverse complement strand
AACGAATTCGCCGGGTTTATGCAAAAAGAAAAAGAGAAATTATTCAATAATTTTAAAGGTCAAAAGCTCCAATTCCCGACAACCTTTTCCAACAAAGTCATGTCCGAGATTTCAGGATCCTTTCTTGATTAGAAAATACTGAGCAAGGTTTTGTTTTTTAGGGTTGCGCGAATGGGGTTGTAAAATTTGAACTTTGCCCCAAAAAGGAGTAGATTTAAGTAAGATATAACTTTATGAAAATAAAGGATTTGCCCAAAATTGAACGGCCGAGAGAAAAATTGATTGCCAAAGGCGCGGAAAACCTGAAAGACAAAGAGCTTCTGGCAATTTTGCTTGGCACGGGAGTGGAAGGGAAAAATGTTATTGAGGTGGCAGAGCAAATTTTGGCGAAATCCCCAATTAAAAATTTTTTACAATTAAAATACGGAGATTTAACAAAAATTAGAGGCATAAATTCGGCAAAAGCTTGCGCAATTTTAGCCAGTCAGGAATTAGTAAAAAGAGCTCTTGAAGTAAGAGACGAAAGTCTCCCAAAAATTGAATCGGTTGAAGATGTTTTGGCCCAGGTTGTGTATATGCGAGATAAAACAAGAGAGCATTTAATGGCGCTTTTTCTTAATGCCAGAAACGAACTCTTGCACAAAAAGCCGATGTTTATTGGCACGTTAAACGCCAGCTTGATACACCCGCGAGAAATTTTTCAGGAAGCGTTGAAACAAAATGCCTGCTCGGTAATTTTGGCGCACAATCATCCGTCGGGGGACAACGAGCCGTCGGAAGATGATTTACAAATTACCAAAAGAATAATTGAAGCTGGCAAAATAATGGGAGTGGAAGTTTTAGACCATGTTATTATTGCCAAAGGCAAGTCGCCATACAGCTTCAAAGAAAACAAGTTAATATGATATTGACAGCAACCTATGATGTACGCTATAATGTACATATAGTCTATTAATTAATTTAAACAAAATTATGACCATAAAAATGAAAAACATTATCTCTATCAGCGAGGCTAGAAGCAATATTTTTGACATTGCTGAGAAAATTCAGAAACGTGGCAATCATTATCTTTTTACTGAAAACGGTAAAGCTAAAATGGTTGCAATGTCTGCCGAGGAGTACGACTCCTTGATGGAAGATTTGGCATTAGCAAAAGACCCGAAGTTTGCCGCTAAAATTAAAAAGGCCGAGGACGAGATTGCTCGTGGCGAATATGTCACCTTGCAGGAGTTTGAAAGGGAATTAGGTATAGTTAGACCGACGAATAGTTTGGTGTTAAGAGATAAAGCTAAAAAGGATTACAGCGCTAATAAAAGGAAGAAATAATATGGGGATATACTATGTTTACGTTCCAACATGTGTTAGAAAAGCGGTAAAGAAGTTTCCGCAAAATTGGCGGTTGAAAATTGCAGAAAAACTTAGAGAGCTTGAAACTAATCCGTACTTGGGCGTTCACATGCAGGGCAGGTATAGTTATAACCGGAAAATTGTTATTCGTCCGTATAGAATTATCTATTTTGTTAACGAATCTAAAAAAGTGGTTGAAGTTGAGGAGATTGAAAGCCGAGGAAACATGTCTTACGACCGGTAAATTTTAAAAAGAAAAAGTGAAAGATTCAATAGAAAATAAAAAAAATATGCCAAAAACAAAAGTAAAAAATAAAAAATCCAAAAATTCAGGAAAAAAGATTTATAAGCCTCAAAAAGAAAAGATCAGAAGCAAATTATCCAAAAACCAAGGAGTAAAAGACCTTGCTACGGGAGGTTTATTTCTAACTGAAAGTGGAGTGGCTGAAATAAAAAGCGTTAAAAGTATAAGCTCAAAAAAGCTGTATTTTTTGAGAAATGGCGTGGCAATTTATAAAGACGATATTTTAAAGTTTGATTCTATTCCAGACAACACAGTTGATCTTATTATCACTTCTCCGCCATATAATGTTGATATACACTATAACGAGCATGCAGACAATTTAAGCTACGAAGATTATTTAGATTTTACAAAAAAATGGATTAAAAGGTGTTTTGATTTAGCAAAACCAGAAGGGCGTTTTTTGCTGAATATACCGCTCGACAAGAATAAAGGTGGACAGAAATCGGTCGGCGCAGATATTACAAAGATTGCAAAAGACATTGGCTGGAAGTATCATTCCACGATTATTTGGAACGAGGGGAATATATCTCGTCGTACTGCATGGGGTTCATTCATGTCGGCTTCCGCACCTTACGTAATTGCTCCAGTAGAATTAATTTTAGTTCTATATAAAGACAGTTGGAAAAAAACTGGGAGCAGTAGAGAAAACGATATTACAAAACAAGAATTTATGGATTGGACGAACGGAGTATGGACTTTTAATGGTCAAAGTAAAAAAGGAGCAGGTGGTCACCCCGCGCCATTTCCAGTAGAATTACCACGAAGATGTATCAAACTGTTTAGCTTTATTGGAGATACGGTTTTAGACCCATTTTTGGGAAGCGGCTCAACACTTATTGCTGCTTACGCGCATAATAGAAAAGGAATTGGGATTGATATTGACGGTAAATATTGTGATATAGCGATAGAGCGTTTAAAAAATGAAGTAAAATTAATTTAGTTAATAAATATTATGGAAAACAAAAACAATAATGTAGTTCAACAAGATTTAATTATTGAGTTTTTTAAGAAAAACCCTGACAGAGATATCAAACATCCTGAGGTTGTAGATTGGGTCGTCGCGACCTATAAAGAAAGGACTGGAAATGTTTTTCGTGATCCTGATAGGGCAATTCGTAAATTATCTCAAACTGGATTTTTGATAAAAATTGCTAAAGGAATTTATAAGTACGATCCAAAGAAAGCGTACAAAAGAGATTTAGAAGATTTTACCGTTGTGCAGAAAGACGCAATTTTAAAAAGAGACGGCTATAAGTGTGTGATTTGCGGCAGAGGTAAAAAAGACGGCGTTGATTTACAAATAGACCACATAAAACCCAAAGATTTAGGAGGGGAGGCAACTATAGAAAACGGGCAAACCTTATGCGCGCAGCACAATTTTATAAAGAAAAATTTAAAGCAAACCGAAACTGGAAAGAAAATGTTTATTAGATTATATGAATTAGCAAAAAGTGAAAACAACAAAGAGCTTATGAAATTTTGTGCAGATATTTTGGAAACATACGAAAAACATAATATCAACGGGCATATTGTTTGGGAGAAATAAAAAATATGAAAATCGAAAACAAGGGTAAAGAAGATTATTTGAAGGAATACACAAAATTAGTTGAAGACTACATTGACTTTGAAAATAGATGTCACGAGTATTTTTCACAATTTTTTTCTATATGGATGGGTGGGAAATTAGTAAAAATGGCAACAAGGGGAGACACTCAAGTAGAATTCGAAAAGAGACAAGAAATGAGAAAAGAACTAGAGAATAAAAGAAAAAAAGTTATGGAGGCTCAGAAAAAATATCTCGCTTTTTGTAAAGGGAATTAATTGAAAAATAAATAAAAACAGACCAAAGAGTCTGTTTTTATTTATCCACAGACTATAAGAGGGGGAAAATGATTTGACAGACGTTTTCGTTGGAGTAAAATGCTAGATGAGGGTGGCCTCGTCACATCATAATCTCGACTATTCTGATACGAAGTGGTTATACAGGAGGACCGCATAAACGGTCAGGAAGAAATAGTCGAGCCTTCCTTATTAAGCAAATCGCCGAGATACGGCAGTGAAGTATTATGGCAAAAGACGCTGAAGGCATGAAAGGCTACCGTACTCGCAACAAAGATGGAGAATTGCGTGATAAACGCGATGGTACCCATATGGGTACCATCGAGGAGCAGTACGGCAGAGATTTTCATGTTCGAGACGATATGCTACTTGGGAATTTTCTCAAGAAACATAAAATAAAATCCCTAAATGACCTGATAAAAGGCAAATAGGGACTTTATTGCAGAACTTGTGACGGGGCTATGCCTCGCCTTTCGTTCATTATATAATAAACGGAAGTAAAAGGAAGTGAGTAATTAATTAAGAAATACGAATATGAAGAATATTAATTTTCCAAAACCTAATAGTGCAGATAAAATAACGATGGGGATTGAAAAAAGTATAATAATTGTTGGTGCGAACGGTTCCGGCAAGACAAGATTCGGCTCAAGGATTGAACAAATAAATAATCCTACAAAGAGAATTTCTGCTCAAAGATATTTACAGTTAAGTGAAGTTGTCCAGAGACAAGATTTTGAAACCGCAGGTATGAATTTAAAAACCATGTTTAAAAATCAAAGCCCAGTTCAACCGGAAAATGATTATCAGCAAGTATTAGTATCTATATTCGCCGAAGAATCAAGGAGAAATGAAAAAGTGATTGACCACATCAAAACAAAAGGTGGGATAAAGCACGAAGAACTCCAAGGTTCTGTGAAAGAGAAGGTAATTGAGGTCTGGAATTTTATTTTTCCACACAGAGTTTTAAAATTAGAGAATGATAGGGTGCGTATTCTAAATGAAGGTAGCGAATTTTCTGGTACGGAAATGAGTGACGGTGAAAAAGTTGGGCTGTATCTTATATCTCAAATTCTTTTGGCTGATGAAAATTGTATTTTAATTATTGATGAACCGGAGCTTCATCTACACAAATCTTTGATGGTAAGATTGTGGAATAAACTCGAAGAACAAAGAAGCGATTGTATTTTTGTTTATATAACCCACGACCTTGATTTTGCCGCTAGAAAACCCACTAACAAAATTATTTGGATAAAAAGTTACAGAATCAACCAGTGGGAATGGAAGGAGGTAGACTCCAACGAAGTTATACCCGAAGACCTTTACCTAGAAATAATAGGTAGTAGAAAGCCGATTATTTTTGTTGAAGGGAACAAGGGTTCTCTTGATACGCAAATTTATCAATCGTTTTACGATGGATTTACGATTATTGCGCGGGGTTCCTGTAAAAAAGTAATAGAATCGGTAAATGGTTTGAAAGATAATGATGATTTACATGATAAACAAGTTTTTGGTCTTATAGATAGGGATTTTCGTTCACAAAGCCAAATAGATAAACTAAAAAGTGACGGCATATTTTGCTGTGGTTTGAATGAAGTAGAAAACTTGTTTCTATTACCAGGGATAATAGAATTGGTTTGCAATCACTTATCGCAACCAGAAAAAAAAGAGGAAATTATTACTGTAATTAAGAAAATTTATACAGAAAATATAGAATTTACAAAATTTAAAATCGCGAAACACCATATTCGGTGTATAATAAACGAAGGTTTTGATGCTGTAAAAAATGTAGAGGATTGTGAAGTTTTCAAAAGTACTATGTTTGGTAAAATAGACGAGGAATTTTCAAACGTATCATTACCAAATAGCGAAGACATAGTAGAGATTTTAAAAGTTTACCCACATAAGGGATTAGTAAGACAAGTTCAAGGTAAGATTGATCTTGCTAAGGATGGGTATAAAAAATTAGTTTTAAATTTTTTATCTTCTGAGAACAAAAAAACCGTTTTAGATATTTTAGGGTTGTACTTGCCCGACATTAATTAGATAAAAAATAATTGGGGAGGGGAAAACACGGGTTGTCATACGATAACCTGGCTATGGGGGAGCTGTTCTAATAATTTTTATAGTAGAATAGCAGGTTATAAAAAAGTATAAAAAAGAAGAGTATAAAAAATAATTCTATGGATAAGCGGGAGAAAAATAATCAAATCATAATCTATAGCACTGAAGATGGCGAAACAAAGATTGAGGTGCAAATGAAAGAGGAGACTGTCTGGCTTTCGCAAAGGCAGATGGCGGAGCTTTTTGATTGCTCTGTGGAAAACATAATTTTTCACCTTAAAAGTATCTTTGAGAGCGCAGAATTGAGCGAAAAAGCAACTACTAAGGATTACTTAGCAGTTCAAAAGGAGGGCGATAGAGAAGTAAAAAGACAAGTTAAAATATACAATTTGGATGCGATAATTTCTATAGGATATCGCATAAATTCTTTAAGAGGCACGCAATTCAGAATTTGGGCGACACAGAAGTTGAAAGAGTATATTGTAAAAGGTTTTGTTATGGATGATGAGAAATTGGCGGGAGGCAAAGTGAAAAAGACATATTTCCAAGAATGGGAAGAAAGGATTAGAATAATCAGAACTTCAGAAGCCAATTTTTATCAAAAAGTACGCGATGTCTTTGCCACCAGCGCCGACTACAACCTCAAAACAGATTACGCAAAATTGTTTTATGCTACAGTACAAAATAAATTTCATTATGCTATCACCGGATTGACCGCGGCGGAAATTGTTTCTATGAGGATTAACAGCCAAAAAGAAAATATGGGACTGACAAACTGGAAGGGCAAGATTATAACTCGCGAACAGGCGCAAATTGCTAAAAATTATTTGGAAGAATTGGAACTGAAAAGGTTAAATTTGTTAGTGGAACAGTTTCTGTCTTTTGCCGAATTGCAAAGCGTGGAGCAAAGAGTTATGTACATGAAAAATTGGGTTAAGAAATTGGATGATTTTTTGGTTTTGAACGAAAAAAAGATTTTGCAAGATGTCGGTAATGTTTCACATTTGGAAATGGAGAAAAGAGTGAGAGAAGAGTTGGAAAAATATAATCAGAAAAAAATAAAATAAATTTAAACATGAGCAATTATTATAATCCAAATAGGCAGAGGAATTTGTATGACCCAAAGGCGAAAGAGCCTTTTAGGTTGAGCAGAAGCAGGATTGATTTGTTTTTAAATTGTCCACGTTGTTTTTATTTTGACCGCAGGCTGGGCACCGACAGGCCACCTGGGTTTCCATTTAGTTTGAACTCGGCTGTTGATAAACTTTTGAAAAAGGAGTTTGACATTCACAGGGCAAAAGGCACGGCTCATCCTTTAATGAAGCGCTATAAAATTGACGCGGTGCCTTTGGCAGACAAGAGAATGGATGAATGGCGCGATGCCTTAAGGCGGGGAATAACCCATTTGCATAAAGATACAAATTTGCTGATAACCGGAGGCGTTGACGATGTTTGGGCAGATAAAAATGGCCAGCTGATGATTGTGGACTATAAAGCCACGTCAAAAGACGAAGAGGTCAGTTTAGATGCCGATTGGCAAATTGGATATAAAAGACAGATGGAAATTTATCAGTGGCTGTTTCGTAAAAATGGGTTTAAGGTTTCTAAAACCGGGTATTTTGTTTATTGCAACGGCAACAGCGACAAACAGGCCTTTGATGCCAAGCTGGAGTTTGATATAAAAGTTATTCCTTACCAGGGCGACGACTCGTGGGTTGAGCAAACCATTATTGACGCGCACAAGTGCTTAAATGGTAACAAAATTCCCGAGGCGGGAGCCGACTGCGATTATTGCAAATATGTGCAGGCAATAAACAGCAAGAAATAACCCGACAAAAGCGACACGCATTTTGACGGGCAGGTCGGGGGCTTTCACTTTTTTGCGGTTCGTATTATAATAAGCATACAAAGGCATATGGATAAACTATGGGCGAGAATTCCTCCGGAAAAAATTCCGTCTTCAACAAGAGTTGATGGAAAGTTTTGGAGTTATTTTAAAAAAGGGGACAGAATTTTGGAGGTCGGGTGTGGACTGGGCAGGTTTTTGTACTCATGCTCCACCAGGGGGTTGAGTCCGATTGGAATAGACATAAACAAAGAGGCCATAGAAAAATTGAGCAAAGACGCCTATCTTTTTGGCGCCGAGGTTTATTGTGCCGACATATTGAAAGCCAAATTTAAAAAAAAATTTAAGGGCGCGCTGTTGCAGGGGTTGTTGTGCTCGCTGAAAAAAAATGACAGGGCAAAGTGCCTGAAAAAAGTAAGGTCAATTATGGAAAAGGGCGGGCATTTGCACATAGCCGAATTTGAAATGAGTGAAAAGTTTGAGGACAGGTATAAGGAAGATTCCAAAATAACCGGCGAATATGGCACGCTGTCTGTGAAAGACAAAGACACTGGCAAGGAATTGTGCAGGAGCCATAATTTTTACGCGCAGGAAATAAAAGATTTGATAAAGCAGGCGGGGTTTAAAATTATCAGCTTCAAGAAAACGCTTTTTACCTCGTACCACGGCGATAAAAAACCCGGTTTAATGATTATCGCCCAATCTCCCGAATAATTTTTAAAAATAGTTTAAGCATTATGTATTGGATTATCAAGACAACTCTCGGTTGGTTGGTTAGGCTAATCTGGATAAAAAAAATAGATGGTCTAAAAAATTTGCCTCGCGATGGCGCATTTATTGTCGCGGCCAATCATTCCAGTTATTTTGATTTTATATCTCTAGTTTCTGTTCTGCCCAGGCGGATTTATTTTTTAGCGGCAGAAAAATTTTATAAAAGCAAATTTTGGTATCCATTAATGGTTAGCACTGGGCAGATTAGGGTTGATAGGGATAGTCCGGATAAAAAAGAAGTTTACAAAAAGGCCCTTTTAGTTTTGGAAAATGGAAAAATTTTAGGGATTTTTCCCGAGGGAACCAGGTCAGCTGATGGGAAAATAGGGAAGACTTTTTCTGGTGTCGCTAAGTTTGCTTTAAAGGCAAGGGTGCCCGTTGTACCGGTGGGCATATCAGGGGCCTATGAAGTTATGTCTCGCCATGATAAATTTCCGAAACTTAAGAAAAGTATCAGGATTAACATAGGTGAGCCCCTATATTTTGATAAATATTATAGGGAGGAAGGTAATGAGAATGTCCTCCGCGAGATAACAGATACTATAATGGAAGAAATAAAAAAACTAGTTAATTGATTTTTAAAAATGGAAAAAAATCAAAAAACTTTATCTCTGAATTCAAAATTTTTGTGTTTAGATTTAGGTTTAACTGAATACAGAACATATATTCTATCTTTAGCGCTGGTCGCGGGAAGTATTGCATTACCGTATGCACTTCATCATTTTTATATGGTCGGGCAAATTATTCTGCCTGTTTATTTTTTTGTGCTTATCGGGGCCTATAAATTTGGATGGAAGGTTGGAATTATAACCGCAATATCGTCGGTGTTTATAAGCTTTTTTTTAACCGGAATGCCGATGCTGACCATATTACCATTCGTGATTATAAAAGGGGTTTTGTTATCATTAACGGCAAGCTTTTTTGCCAGAATGAGCGGAAAATTATCCATAGTGACCATAGTTTTAATTGTTTTCAGCTATCAGCTTATTGGTTCAACAATAATTCATTTGTTCACGCACAATCTAACCTTATCTATGGCTGATGTGGTATTGGGCTATCCCGGTTTGTTTTTTGAAATAATTGGAGGGTATATATTACTAAAATTTATCAGCAGATATGGAAAGAAAGAGTTGGAAACAAATTAAAAATAGACTGGATAGTGTTATTTTCCAGGAGGAATTTGATTTGATAGTTGCGATTGCTAGAGGAGGAGTGATTCCTGGTTTTTTAGTTTCTAAAAAAATAAAAAAAAAATTAGAGCTGGTGTGGTTAAGGTTCAGGGATGATGAAAACAAAATTACGTTCAAGCACCCCAAATTAATAAAAAAGCTAGAATTTAATTTTAGTGGCAAAAATATACTTCTAGTTGACGATATAAGCAGGACAGGAACAACTTTTAAAGTAGCTTCAAAATATCTTAAAGGTGCAAAAAGTATAAAAACATTCGCGATAAATGGAGGAGCGGATTATTGTTTATATGACGAGGAATGTTTTAAATTTCCATGGAATTAAATGGTGTATTGATTTTATTTTAATGAATATAGATGATATAATAAATAAATTAAACGTATGTCCATAATCGTTCTAAGAGAAACTGGTAAAACCTTGCAAGATAGCTTTGCAAAAATTTTTGAGCATTTTAATTATTCTCCTAGAGGAAATATTTTTATTAAACCTAATTTTTCAGCAAGGCCGCCTATAATACAGGGCGAGAATACGGACCCAATTTTTTTACGGGAATTGTCGAAATTTTTAATCAAGAACGGAGCCAGAAAAATTATTATTGGTCATGGGGCACTTTTGGGGATAAAAGAAAAGACCTTTCCATTTGAGAGAATTATTAATAAGGGCGGTTTCGCTTCTTTGCGTGATATTAAAGGGGTTAATATACTGAATATCGACGATATCGAACAAAATACAGTCGAATCCAACGGAGTAAAATTTTCAGTACCCAAAATTTTGCAAGAAGTAGATTTTTATATCAATCTGGCCAAAATGAAATCCCATATGGAAACTGATGTTAGTTTATCTTTAAAAAACCAAATGGGAATTGTATCGCCGATGGATAGGGTAAATATCCATAAAAATGATTTAGATGATTATATCGCACATATTGGGAAGTCCGTGAAACCAAACATAAGCATAATAGACGGTATTATCGCCATGGAGGGGAATGGTCCTCATGATGGGAAGAGTAGAAAACTGAATTTGATATTAGCCGGAGATGATATGGTGGAACTAGACTCGCTGACAGCTTATTTGTTGGGGTTTGATTGCAAAAAAATATTGCACATTGCAGCTGCTCAAAAGTTAAGAGTTGGTAATTATCCTACCAACAATACCCTTGAAGCTGTTTCCAAATATAAAATTTATGATTTTATAAGGGCCGAGAAATTTCAGAAATTTTTAAAAAATATATATGTATGGCCGACCAAAAGTTGTTCTCGATGTATAACTGTGCTGAAAGAATACGGTAAGCACGTAAAAAAACAACCTTTTAAAAATTTAAAATTTATCAAAAAAGCTGCTCTAGGCAAAGAAAAGATTAATATAATAATAGGTAGAGCAGATGACTTAGAATTTTCAAATTTAGAAAAAAATGTATGTATAGGATTCTGCGCTAGAAATTTTGCTATAAAACATGGAATAAAAAACCTAGATAAATGTCCGCCGAGCGTAAGGGAAACAATAGAATATATTAATGAAGAATTAAATCAATAAAAATGTTACCAGTCTTTACAATATCTTGTTTTATTACGGCTATCTCCAGCCTCATTTTCGGATGTTTTGTTGTTTTAGAAAATTTCAAAGCCAAGACTAATAAATTGTGGTTTTTAACGACATTCAGCATAGCTTTGTGGAGTTTTTCGCTGGGTATGGAGATTTCTTCACCAAATTATTCTAGCGCATTAATCTGGAATAAAATTCTCAATGTTGGTGCTATATTTATTCCAATTTTTTATTATCATTTTACCATACTTTTTTTGGAGGATGAAAAAAATATTAGAGAAAAAATTATTTTAATAATTGGCTATTTTTTTGCTTTGTTCTTTGTATTATCAAACTTTTTTACGAAGTTTTTTGTAAAAGGGGTGCCACCAGGAGCGGGGTTCAATTATTGGATCGAAGTAGGACCACTATATTATTTGTTTTTCGGTCTTTTCGCTAGTTATCTAATTTGGAGCGGATTTTTATTTATTCAGAGAAGAAAAGGAGCATCGCTGATACAAAAAAGACAAATAGATTATATATTATTGGCATTACTATTCGGAGCAGGCGGTGGAATAACAAATTTTTTACCCCAGCTGTTTAACGTTTATCCTTTCGGTAATTATTTTGTTGTTTTATATGTAATTTTTATAAGTTATGCAGCGTTGAAACATCATCTTTTTAATGGTAAGGTTATCGCGGCAGAATTATTAACATTCTCAATATGGGTATTATTATTGATTAAAGCCTTGCTGTCAGAAAGTCTTCAGGATTTTTTGCTTAATGGAGGCATATTGTTGATTGTTATAGTGTTTGGCATTTTGCTTATCCGAAGCGCCATAAGGGAAGTCAGGCAGAGGGAGGAGATAGAAAAATTGGCGGAAGAGATTAAGAGGGCATACGAGGTGGAGAAAAAAGCCAAAGAGGATTTGGAGTCGTTGAGCACTGTGAAGAATCAATTTTTGATGACCATTCAGCACCACCTGAGAACTCCGCTTACTTCAATGAGAGGATACGCCGATTTGTTGCTTAGCGGAACGTTTGGCAAGGTGCCAAAAAAGATAGAGGAAGTTATAAGAAAGTTTGAAACGTCAACAACCGGCTTGATTAAAATGGTGAATGACTTTTTGGATATTACACAATTTCAACTGGGCAAGCAGGTTGTTTCTTTGAAAGACGGCGTTGATTTGTCGCCCATATTAGAAGAAATTATTGGAGACATGAAACTTGAAGCAGACAAAAAAGGAATTAACCTGGCATTAGAAAAACCCGAAGGGGCTTGCATAATAAAAGCCGATGAGTCAAAATTAAAGGCGGCTTTGGTAAATATTTTTGACAACTCGGTTAAATATACAAAAGTTGGCAGCGTGAAAATGATGTTGAAAAGTGAAAGTAATAAAGTGAGGATTGAAATTGAAGACACAGGAATGGGAATTGCAAAAGAAAGACTGGCGAAACTTTTTGATAACACCTTTGAGAGAACCGAAGAAGCAAAAAAAACTTTTTCATCGGGCAGGGGAATAGGACTTTATTTGTCGGGTCAAATTATTAAAGCTCACAACGGAAAAATATGGGCAGAGTCGGAAGGGGTGGGAAAGGGGTCAACATTTATTGTTGAGCTGCCCGTCTAATTTTAAAGAGAGTTTAAAATTATTATTAATTTTTAAAAAACATGAACAGCAAGATAAACAAAAAAATAGATAAAAAAATTCTGATTGTGGAAGACGATAAAGATTTTATGTTTATCCTTCAAACTAATTTTAGGGACGAGGGCTTCTTTATAGTTACCGCCCAAAATGGCCAAGAGGGGCTGGAAACTGCAGAGAAAGAGAAACCCGACTTGATCCTTTTAGATATTATGATGCCGGTAATGGATGGCATAGAAATGGCTAAACGCATGAGGTTAAAACACATAAACATTCCCACAATATTTTTGACTAATATGAGCGATGTGAACCACATAAACAAAGCAATAGAGGTGGCCCCGTCTGAATATATTATAAAATCAGATGTTTCTATTGAAAGCATCATTGCCGAAGTCAAAAAGAAGCTGGGGGTTTAGTAAAAAATGTAGCTAGAGAAAAAGCTCGGGTTCCCCCGGGTTTTTTTGTTAGCTTGACTTGTGGCCTTGGCGCTGTTATTTCCAGCAAATTTATGCTATAATATACGTAGTTTTGTATTTTTTTTAACATCATGGATGCAAAAATCAACAGTGTAAAAAATAGCGTAGAGGCCGAAAAAGGACTCACAGAAGAAGACTTGAGTAAAGAGTTTACCAAGGATTTTTACCGTGTTGATTATCTCTCCGGTCTTAAAATAAATAGCAGAAAAAGGAAAGAAGACATGAGCGCCGTTATCCCCACATATAACCGCTGTCCGTTTGATAAAAATTCCGAGAATTATAAATATAATCCGTTGTCGGTTTGCATAAGCGCGCTTTTGTTGCAAAAATCTTCTATTAAGGAAATAATTGTGGTTGACGACGCTTCAACAGACAATACTAAAAAAGTTGTGGAAGAGTTGGCGGCCGAGGCATATTCTAAAAAGGGCATAGAGATTAAATATTTTTTGAATTCCGAAAGGAAGGGGAGTTCTGCTTCCAGAAATATAGGAGCCAAACACGCCTCCGGAAAGTATCTATATTTTCTTGACGATGATTGCGTTCCAACTCCGCATCTTACTTTTATAGCGATGATAGTGATTAAAAAAATAGAGAAAGCAGATAAAAATTTTGCGGCATTAGTTTTACCAGTTTATGATAGGGCATCTTTTCCTAAGATAGCTTTGCCGGTAAGCGAACTGACAAAGAGCTTTTTCAAGAGGGGGACCAAAGGCGCGTATTTTAATTCTATACCAAAGGAGTATTTAACCGCCAAAGGAAGGTTTATAAATAAGACATTAAAAATATTTAAACCGATACAGGTCTATCAGACATGGGGGCATTTTATTATAGATAGGACGAAATATTTAGATGTCGGCGGATTCCCCGATTTTGCAACCTGGCCTAATAAGGCAGGAGAAGAACAGGAGTTTGCGTGCAGATTAATTGAAAACGCTTATACACTTTATTATCTTCCGGAAAATAAAGCATCTTCTTCCCATGGAGCTTATGGAGCTAAAATAGGGGGATTCGAAGGTTATGATTGGTTAAAGGATATAAGTAATGGAAGATTAAGTTTGATTGAATTTTTTAAAATATGTGATGAAGGTATTATGTCGGGCAACAGGGTGAACGTTGAAGATTATTGTTACTCAAAAATCATCGCTTCATTCTGCATAATTTACAAAAGGAATACAAAGGAAGCAATAAATTGGGCAAGAACAAGTTATCAGGAATTTGTTACGGATGATAAAAAAATGTGGTATCCGTTGTATGCTAAAGGGCAAACATTTCCCCATGAAAAGAGAGAAGAAATTTGGCATAAAGCAATTAACGACGGCCTAAATCTTTTATTTGATAATGAACAAAAAAAATTGGTTAAATTAGATGGTTTTATCCAATCCTTAAAGATAAAGGGCGGGTTAGAAGAAGAGATAAAAATGGCGTCGCAACGTCACGGCGAAACAAAATGAAGGTATTCTCCATATTAAAATTGGCGTCATTCCCTGACCCTCGTCCACAAGAGGATTATTTCTGTATATCAAAAAAATATCCGATATTTATTGTTGCCGATGGAGTTTCTTTGCAAACCAAAGACGGGGAGAGCTATCCAAAGCAATCGGGCGCAGGTATGGTGGCAAGAGTATTTTGTGAACTTGCCATGAAAGAAGCCGAAAAAAGATACGAGACCTTTACGAAAGAAGATTTGAAGGACATCTTTGAACTTAGTAATAAGGCGGTTTTAGAATATAATATCTCTTGTGGAATAACCAAAAATACGGTAAATTATTGGGATGAGGATTTTTTTTCAGCGACGGTTGCATTTTTGTTAATTAAAGAAAAAAAAGTTTATTGGTTTTCATTATGCGACTCGGGCTTGGTAGTATTTAACAGTAAAGTAGAAAAAATATTTAATTCCCCTGATGGTTGGGCTATTTTTAAGAAACATTCACCAAAAAATTGGGAGAATATGCAAGAGAAAGAAAAAATGAGAATGTTGCGTGAGGAAATGTTACGCAAGAAATATAGAAACGTAGTAAGCGAAAAAGGTGAGCTTGTCGGTTATGGTGTTGCTGATGGCGAAGAATCGGCAAAATTGTATTTAAACACGGGTATGTTAAATATGAATACCGGAGACTTGCTATTTTTACATACGGACGGGTTCGAAAATTATTTTAGCATTAAAGAGTTTATAAACATTTTCAAATTATGGCCAAAGGATATAAAGAGTAAATTAGAAGGTCTTATTTCTGAAAAATCTGAAGAAGATCTATCAAAATATGGCTTAGAAAAAACCCTTATAGCAATTTACGCAGATAAATAATTTAATAGATAAAAATAATTGTATGAAAAATAGTGTCATTGATGAATTAATCGAAAAATACCCATTGATTTCAGGTATGGTTACCAAAGATCAGCTTTTTAAGATATTAACGTCTATAAAAAATATTTTAGATAAAAATGTGAAAGGAGACATTGTTGAATTGGGTTGCAATGTGGGCACCACATCTTTATTCATAAGAAGATTTCTTATAGCCTATAATTCTGATAAAGAATTTCATGTTTACGATTCTTTTGAGGGTTTACCGGAGAAAGATACAAAAGATGCAAATAATGTAGACAGGCAATATTCAAAAGGACATTGCAAAACTTCTAAAGATTGCTTTATGAGTAATTTTAAAGAAGCGGGACTTGAATTGCCCGTAATCCATAAAGGATGGTTTAGTAAGCAAAAATATCCTGAAAAAATAGCTTTTGCATTTTTTGACGGTGATTTTTACACATCAATTATGGACAGTTTTAAAAAGGTTTATCCAAAATTATCGAAAGGGGCAATTGTTTGCATACATGATTATGATTGGGATGTTTTGCCAGGAGTCAGGCGAGCTTGCGACGACTTTTTGAAGGGAAAACCAGAAGAAGGATTGATAAAAAGTTATTATCAGTTTGGCATTTTAGAGAAAAAATAGGAATTTGCGGATTTATATCCGTAATATCGTCGGGAGAAATAACAAAACTTGAAAAAGTTAAACCGGGTAACGCTGGTTTTTTTTGTTGAAAAATTTTTTCAAAAATGGTATATTTATATAATAGGGGTGTAGTTCAACGGTAGAATGTTCGTCTCCAAAACGAACGATCTGGGTTCGATTCCCAGCGCCCCTGCAAATCTATTGTGCGACAAATAATATATATTATATGAAAATAAGAAAGGCAACAAAAAAAGATTTTAAAAATATTATGGCGGTCGTCAAAAAACTCCATCCTAAATGGTTTGATAATTTTGCAACGAGCACATCTATTCCGTTTGATTTAAAAATTCATAGTGGATTTGTTGCAGAAGATAAGGGCAAGATAATCGGTTTTTTAACTTTTACATCAGACGAAGGTAAAGCAAGAATCAGCTGGATGGGGGTGAAGCCGAAATTCCATGGGAAAAGTACAGGCACAAGCCTTTTAAAAGCACTAGAAAAGGAACTCAAGAATATTGGTTTGAAGGAATTGAGAGTTGAGACTTTATCAGAATTAACCGAATATGAGCCGTATGAGAAGACTAGGTTGTTTTATAAAAAAATGGGATTTAAAGTGGAAAGTACTAAAAAAATAAAAAGCAAGGATAAAGGGGAAATGTTATATTTAGCTACCTTGGTCAAAAATTTATAATTTTAAGAGTGATTAGGTCGTTGATTACATAAAATCTCCCGAGATAGCCTCTCGGGTTTTTGTTTGACAAATTGGCATTTTATAGTAATGTATAGGTAATTCAGCACATTGAAATTTAAAACTACAAGAAAGGAGCGACAAAATGTCCTTAAGATTTATTCGCAGAAGAGAGAACTTCCGTTGTGAAAATTGTGGTACAGAAGTTGTCGGCGATGGATACACCAATCATTGCTCGGCGTGTCTGTACAGTAAACATGTTGACGTAAATCCTGGCGACAGGATGCACAACTGCAAAGGGCTCATGGAGCCGATTTCTATCGAACAGAAAAAGGGTGGCTACATTATTGTCCACCGTTGCACAAAATGTGGGACGGAAAAGAGAAACCGTGTAGCTAAAAACGACTCTATTGATGCCGTCATGGCCGTAGCTTCGGCTTTTGCAAGGCAGGCACGGGAGGTGGGACCATGAAGGCTTTAAAAATTCCCAGCGTTCCTCACCTCGTTCATATCGAGACGACTTACGCTTGCAATAAGAGATGTAAATTTTGCTACAATCCTAAGCGCGGGTTGCCTTTTAGGAAGGAAACCATCGACAAGATTGTGGCGTCTGTTTACGGATCATGGGTTCCTCACGTCTACCTAATCGGTGGAGAGCCTTCGCTTTTAGGAGTGCCCCAGTTGAACGAATACATCAATCTTCTTTCAGCTCGTTCCTCGGTGACCGTGGTCACCAATGGAATAATCACTCTTGAGGGGTTGTCAGACAAGCTTGCCTGTATTGGGGTCCCCATTCACGGCGACGAGAAAACTCACAACATTCACAGCGAGACGCCTGGGCGCTATGCGGATACGGTTGCAAGCATTAAGTACTACGTTGCAGCTGGATTCGACGTTAGGTGTATCCCCGTGCTCACCGCCTGGAACTTTGACCAAATCTACAATATCGCTCGCCTCGCCAAAGAACTTGGCATGGAAAGCGTTTTTGTGGACCGGTTCGAGGATGGTGGTATAGGCAGCGCAAATGCCGAACAACTGAAGCCCACAATAGAACAGTTTAAAATAGCTCTCGGGCAAATGATTCGCGCTAGGGATGAGCTTAACATTCCCATGGGTTTTGGCACCGCTATACCTTACTGCCTTGACGAACGGCTGGTCCAAGAAAATATGTCGGCTAACTGCGGGGTAGGCATAACTTTTGCTGCCATAGATCCAGATGGCAGTGTGAGAATTTGTAATCAGTCACAGGTTATTTACGGTAACGTTTTGACCCAGCCCATAGAAGAGATCTGGAAATCGGATAAAATTCGCGACTTCAGAGATTTGTCGTGGGTGACTGAACCTTGCAAATCCTGCCCGGTTCTTCACGATTGTCTCTGTGGTTGTAAAGTAGATTGTAGCTGTTCTGACAAATATTGTGTTGATTACGCGGTAAGAAATAGGGCGGAGCCTCTGCATAAAGTGGAGACACTTCCGAAGCGCGGTTGCGTGAAGGAGGTTTTCCCAAGGGAATACCGCAGGATTAAAATGGATCCCCTCGCTAAGCTCAACGAGTTTCACCAGGAAAAATATCTCATTACGCGCTACCAGACAATAGAGGTCAGCGGCCTATCCCTAGCGGTAGTTCGAAGGGCTTTGTATCTGGGTATTTTTTCTGAAGCAGACTTGGTCTCTGATTTTTCTGCAAAAGCTGACGCAGTGGAAGTTAGAAAGTTCTGCAGCAAACTTGTCAGCGTAGGCGCTGCGCACATGATAGGAGAGAAATTATGACAACAAAACACTTTGAAGAGTGGCATTGGGAAATAACCAGGGTTTGTAATTTGCGATGCAACCACTGTATCACAGATTGCGGTTCGCCAGAAAAAAACGAACTCTCAACTCATGAAGCATTAACGGTTGTAGACCGAATAGCAAGGCTCGGGTGTGAAAAGGTTATGTTTACCGGCGGAGAGCCGTTGGCGAGGAAAGACATAGTCGCTATCCTCGAGGCCTGTAAGGCCAAAGGGATGGGGCTAAGACTAATTACCAACGGATTTACATCAAACAGGGGTCTTGTTTTGAAGCTGTCATCGCTACTGGATTTGGTCGGGGTTAGTCTCGACGGAGTCAAGGAGGAGACACATGACGCAGTCCGCGGAGCTGGTAGCTTTAACAAGGCATGCAGGGCCATTTCTGCTTTTTCGTCTGTTTTGCCGGTTTCCGTGCACATCACGGTTTCCGCGCAGAACATATATGAGGTAGAAGACATAATCAAGAAGGCTATGGCTCTTGGCGCTTATCATGTACACATTTCGGAGATAGCCATCCTCGGCAGAGCCCTCGCTCATAAATCCTGGCTTGCCTTAGATAGGGATCAAAAAGTAAGGCTGAGAAAGATTGCGGAAAGAATGACAAAAAGACAGAACAGGCTGTGCAACCCCAATCTCTCAACGGTTTATCTCAGCTTCGACGGGCTGGTCTATCCATGCTCCGAGATTGCTTTGAAAAAACCGAAGAGGTTTCTGGCAAGCATACTTTCAGAGCAGTGTGTAGAAGAGCTAACATCTTTGTCTAGTAGTTGGGTGATCCCGAACGAAACATGCTGCTACGTTGTGTATGAAGGAGACAAGGTGACCTTTTGTCTCGGGTCAGATAGTCCTTGCTGCATGATTGGAGGTGGATGGTTATGATAAAAACACTGCAAGAGTTTTACCTGGCTTTAGACAAGCTTCTGCTCGACATAAGCGATGCGTGCGAACATTGCGCCTACGACGATTGTAAAGGATATATTTGGCTTCTCCCGGCAGAGTCTTCTATGCTTTTCCGGGTAGGGGTTCCAATTTTGGAAATCAACAAGGGAGTCCTTCTTATTTCGCCTTTCAAAAAGGGCGAGACCGATATCGAGAAGCTCAAACCAGATTGTCCTTGCTGTAAGAACAGGAGGTGCACCATACGGAGAATCAGACCGCTGGCGTGTAGGATGTATCCATTGAGTTTTTTACGGAAAGATGATAAAGTTCACTTAGTTCTCCACTTAGATTGCCAGTATGCCAAAGACATGGAGGGTAATCAGGCGTTCAGATCAAAAGTTAAGGTTTTGCTGAAAAGCATAGATCCAAAGCTGATGATGCTTATCCTGAAGGTTTACCTTTCCTATGAGGAGCTCACAAAGTTCCCCTTCGGACCTAACCGATGTCACATACTTGCAACCGTTGTGGGACAGAAAGAGAAACCTATGTCGAAATGCCGAGCCGTGATGGACAGCGCAAAGGTCACTTCGCTGACAATCAAGCAGCGGAAACCCAAGGCGCGTCGCACCAACAAAAAGTCCGCCAAGTAGCGGGCAACAACAGGGCCGGGAGCTCACCTTTTAAGGTCGAGCTATCCCGGCCATTTTTTTATATAAAATAGCAGTGAGTTGCAGTGTGTGGTAAATTTATTGTAGTAAGTCTGGCATTTTAGTTGAATTTGTTATATAAATAAGTAATTAAGCAATAAACAAGTAAAATTAATTATAATTGAAATTATATGACAAAAAAAATTATAATGTTTATAATATTAGCGATATTAGTAGTCGCCATAATAGCGATTGGTGTTTATCTTATTTATAAAAAAGCTCCGTCGCCTTCGCCGGCAGTTTTCTTGGACGACTCATTGGCAACAACAGAAGGGGTTAGCTCTCTTGTTAAAGCAAACAATCAGTTCGCCGTTGATTTTTATTCAAAGCACAGCGGAGATTCAAACTTTTTCTTTTCTCCCTACAGTGTTTCTGGCGCTATGTCTATGGTGTATGAGGGCGCGAAAGGGGATACCTCTTCCCAAATAGCCAGCGTTTTTCACTTGCCCGATGTGAAAGTTTTAGAATCGTCTTCGGCAAAAATATATAACGAGATAAACAAAGCGGGTAAAAGTTACAGCCTGAATACCGCCAATGCCTTATGGGCGCAAAAGGATTACTCGTTTTTGCCGGCTTATTTGCAAACAGTTGATAAATATTACGGAGGCAAGCTGACCAATCTTGATTTCGTTAATAACACAGAAAATTCCAGGACAACAATAAACAAATACATAGAGGACAAAACAAATAACAAGATAAAAGACTTAATTCCGCAAGGCGCAGTTGATAGCTATACTCGTTTGGTGCTGACAAATGCCATATATTTTAAAGGTAATTGGCAGAAACAGTTCGCCAAAGCAGATACAAGGCAGGAAGACTTTAATGTTAGTTCAGGAAAAATTGTAAAGGCAGATATGATGCGTCTTACGGGCGAAGATACACGGTTTAAATATACAGAGAATGACGACGTTCAAGTTTTGAATTTGCCATACCAAGGGAATGACTTGTCTATGACTTTAATTTTGCCAAAAGCTGGAAAAACAGTTAAAGACGCAGAGAAATATTTAAGCGACCAAAAACTTTCCGGTTTGAAAACAGACTTGCAAAACACCAGAATAGACATTTATATTCCTAAATTTAAGCTTGAAACAAAATATTTCATGAAAAATGATATGTCTGATATGGGTATGCCTTCGGCTTTTTCAGACGCAGCTGATTTTTCCGGAATGACAGGCAGTAAAGACTTGAAAATAGGCGATGTTATCCACCAGGCGTTTGTGCAAGTGGACGAAGAGGGGACTGAAGCCGCGGCCGCAACAGCAGTGGTAATGACACTGAATAGTGCAATGCCGGGAACTGTCAAAACATTCAGAGCAGACCACCCCTTCTTGTTTGTAATTCAGCAAAACTCCACCGGCAATATATTGTTTCTGGGAAGATTGGACAACCCTGCTAAATAAGTAAAGATATGGTTAAGAAGACAACAAAAGATTTGGCTTTTTCCAAGGTTTCTGTAAACGACCTGATACTTTTTTGTATACATTTCATTATTTCAAATTCTGAACAATGCAGTTTTGAGAGATTAGTAAAAGAGTGTTTTACTTTATTTCCGGACACTCTAAAATTTCCAAGGTATCCCATTTGGCCGGATTCGCGCAAATTAGACAGGCCATTGCGGGCGCTTCGCAACGAAAAGCTGATAATTGGCGACCCAAAAACTTATTTTATTTTGACAGAAACCGGCGAAGAAAAATCGGCAGTTGTTTCAAAACTATTAAGACAAGGTAAATTATTATAATGGAGAATAATTTTTTGAAGAACAAAGATTTTTCTAAAATATCTGTAAAATTTTTAGAAAAAATTGCTTCTACTATTGCAACTATTTTTTTGCTGGCGTTTTTTTTCGTGTGTTTTGAAATTTATGTTCCGGTCAACCCCAGCTCGCACGAAACAATTATTTTTTCTGTTCAAAAAGGCTGGTCCGACGATGACATTGGCACCAGTTTGCAAAAATTGGGAATAATTAGAAGCAGTTATTTTTTTAAATTTTATTCAATTTTATCTCTAAAGCACTCAAAATTGCAGGCAGGCGAGTATAATTTGTCTCCAAAAATGTCGGCTTGGCAAATTGCAAATAAAATGGAGCAGGGAGATGTTCTAAGAGACAAGTTGGTAATTTTAGAGGGTTGGGATAAAAAGGACATCGGAAAATATTTAGAATCAAAAGGCGTTTGCAAACAAAGTTATTTTATTACGCTCACAAATAAAGATTATTCAGAAGATTTTGCTTTTTTGCAAGACAAGCCAAAAAAAGCCGATGTGGAAGGTTATCTTTTTCCCGATACTTACGAAATTGCCAAGGGAGAGACTTGCGAAGATGTGCTAAATGCCATGTTGGCAAATTTTGATAAAAAGTTAACTCCAGAATTAAGAGCTGAAATAAAGAACAAAAAAAGGTCTATTTTTGACGTAGTTACAATGGCTTCAATTTTGGAAAAAGAAGTAATAACTTTAGATGACAAAAAAATGGTTGCCGGAATTTTGTGGAAACGTTTGGCAATTGATATGCCTTTGCAGTTGGACTCGACGGTTATTTATGCCACAGGTAACGCAAACATTTCGGTTAAAGACACAAAAATAGATTCACCTTACAACACCTACAAGTATAGGGGGTTGCCCAAGGGTCCCATTTCAGAGCCGGGGATCGATTCAATAACCGCCGCCATTCGTCCCAAGGCTTCAAAGTATTGGTTTTATTTAACCGACGGCAAAACAATATTCAGCGAAACCTTCGACCAGCATAACGAGGCCGCAGCAAAATATCTCCATTAAATTATTCCTCGAGAAGGAGGGGCTTCCGCGTAATTTATCCACCGTTCTTATGTTTTAGTTTCCTTTTGTTTGGTAAGATGATTCATTTTATGAAGAAACACATTTTTTTTGTCATAGTCCTTGGTTTAATTATGGGTTTTTTTTATCCGTCTTTTTCTTTGGCAGTTGGTAGTCCTTATGGTTGTCCGGCTTTAGTTTCTACTGTTACTTTAACTGGTTCACATTCTTATTCTGTTGTTGTTAGTGGTAATTATGCGTATGTTGCAGATTATACTAATTCTTCTATTGATGTTGTTGATATTTCAACTCCGGCCTCTGCTTCTGTTGTTCATACTATTTCTCTTTCTGGCCAACCTGTTTCGCAAGTAATTTCTGGTAATTATTTATATGCTTCTAATTGGAATGGTACCGTATCCGTTGTTGATATTTCTACTCCGTCTTCTGCTTCTGAAATTCATACTGTAACTCTTACTGGTAATAATGCTGTATCGGTTGCTGTTAATGGTAATTATTTATATGTTGATATGAATGACAAAGGATCTACTTCTGATGGACTTTCTGTTGTTGATATTACTACTCCCTCTTCTGCTTCTGAAATTGCTTCTGTTACTTTAACTGGTACTTATAATTCTACAGTTTCTGTTGCTATCTCTAGTAACTATGCTTATGTTGCAAATTTGAATGATAATACAATTTCTGTTGTTAATATTTCTACTCCCGCCTCTGCTTCCGAGGTTCATACTATTTCTCTTTCTTCAGGCAATGTTGTTTGGCTTACTGCTTTAAATTCTTATTTATATGCTTCTAGCACTGATTCTACTTTACATGTCGTTGATATTTCTACTCCTCTGTCTGCTTCCGAAGTCCGCATAGTTTCTCTTACTGGCAGTAACCCTACTTTTGATACTGTTTCTGGCCATTATGTTTTTGTAGCTAATTCTAATGATTCTTCTCTTTCCATTGTTAATATTTCAAATCCATTATCAGCTTCTGAAGTGGCTTTGGTAAATGTGGATCCTACTTTTTACGCCTCTCCGTCTTCAGTAGCTGTCTCTGGTTCGCATGCTTATATTGCTGATACTTCCACAAACAACATGTTTGTGGTTGATTTTTCTTGCTTAGTTGCAATTCCTGCAACTCACACTCTTACTCCAACAGCAGGAAAGAACGGTTCAATCAGTCCAGCAGGAGCCACCACCGTAGACGATGGAGTAAACCAGACATTCGTAATATCAGCCAACGCCCCCTACACAACCAACGTCATAGTAGACGGAGCTTCACAAGGCCCGCTAACCACCTACACCTTTGCCAACGTAACTACAGACCACACCATTATAGCTGACTTCTCCTTAGTGCTTGGCGGAGGCGGTGGAGCAAGCAGCGGAGCACCCACCTTCACCACAAGCTCAACATCAGACAGCAGTTCACAAGCAGTTGAAACTCCAACTCCACCACCAACCACGCCGTCCACACCGGGTGTGGTCGCGCCAACCCGAGCTGAAGTTATTACTCAAATTAAACAACAACTCGTAGCTCTCATCACCCAACTTATCCAAATACTCACCGAAGAAGCCGCGGCCATGGGGAGGTAGAAGTATTGACAAGATTATTGGAAGGAGTAATATAAAAATATAATAGCCAAAATGGAAAAAATAATCAGCAAAACAAATAATTTGAACTATTCAGCCTCTTTGTTGTTAAGCTTGCTTTTGTTGCCACGAAGTGGAGGAGGTTTTTGATGAATATAAAAAAATAAAAAATCAAAAATCCTCCTCACAGAGGATTTTTAATTTTACCCGGCACTTATTTGTTTCTGAAATTGGAAGCAGATAAGTGCTGGGTAATACAGCACTTTAACAAATAATAGGCAAGCTTATGAAAAATGCTCAAAAAAAACCTACACAGTTGGAACCTACGCCGTTAGCGCTGGTTATGTCTGGCAATCATCATAAGGTTGAGACTATGCCGGAAGAACAGCGGCCAAGGGGCGACTTTTGTCACATTGAGTCGTTCCGTCCGGGGCGGCAACAGACTGGCGCACCCAAAAAGGATTTTTGGGGAGAGGTCATAGAAACTTAATGTGGAAGGGAATAGCTTGTGCAGTGTTCATGCCTCACTTTGTGAGGCTTTTTTATTTATTTCTTATATATAGGTTTGTGTGGAAAACTCTATTGTGCGACAAAATATCAAAATATGGGCTGTGGATAACTGGTGAATAAGTTTATTTTTATGAAAGGTGTTGACCCCGTTAGAAATTTTGTCGGTATGCGATATTCCATTGATTTTGTTCGTAAAAACATTGACTTAATTTTTAAGATATATCGTTACTATATTTTAAAAAATGCCTGGTGGGAGAAAAATTTCTAACGGGGTTGACTCGGTGCCATGAAGTGGGCTATAAATAAGATGAAGTGGGAATATGTGGATAAGTGTGGGAGAACTGCCAAAACAAGTGTATAACTTTATATTATGTTGATTGGACAATACGAGCATACAATTGATATTAAAAAACGCTTAGCTCTGCCTGCCAAATTCAGGGGCGAGCTTGGAGACAAAGTAATAATAACAAAAGGAGTAGAAAATTGCCTGGTTGTTTACACGCAAAAAGAGTGGGAAGTAATGGCCGGGAAATTAGGCAACCTGCCGATTTCTCAAACAGAAGCAAGATCTTTTGCAAGAATTATGCTGGCAGGAGCCATGGAGGTGGTCTTAGACAAATTGGGTAGGATATTAGTTCCCGATTATTTAAAAAATTACGCCACCCTTAAAAAAAACGTAGTCATCTGCGGACTGTCAAACCGTTTGGAAATATGGGATTCAGAGAAATGGGATTCTTATAGAAAGACCGCGGAAAAAGGGGTGGAAGAAATTGTTTCAAAATTAGGAAATTTCGGAATTTAAAAATGATTCACACAGCCGTACTTAAAAAAGAAGTTTTAGAATATTTAGACCCAAAGCCAAATGAAAATTTTGTTGATTGCACGATAGGCGAGGGCGGGCACTCAGAGGATATACTTTCAAAAAACGGGCCAAACGGAAAATTATTGGGAATTGACCTCGACCCTCAACAAATTGTGGCAAGCCAATGGCTGAACGTTCAATTCAAGGACAGGATAATTTTAACTAATGATTCCTATACAAACATCACAGAGATTGTTGAAAGGAAAAATCTTGGTCAGGTTAACGGAGTTCTTCTAGATTTAGGAATGTCATCGGCTCAACTGGAAGGCACACACAAAGGATTTTCTTTCAAAGTGGACCAGGGTTTAGACATGAGATACAACGACGAGACAGGTTACTTAACTGCAGAAAAAATTGTTAATGAGTGGCCGGAAGAAAAAATTGAGGAAATTTTAACAAACTACGGCGAAGAAAAATTTTCCAGAAAAATTGCCAAAAACATAGTAGAACAAAGAAAATTAGGAAGGATAAAAACCACATTTCAACTTATAGAAACCATAAAAGACGCAACGCCATCGGCATATTGGCGAGGGAAGATTCACTATGCAACCCGAACCTTTCAGGCTTTGAGAATTGCGGTTAACGATGAATTAGAAAGCATAAAAAGGGTTTTGCCACAGGCAGTTTCTCTGCTGGCGCCGGAAGGAAGATTGGCGGTTATATCATTTCATTCTTTAGAGGACAGAATTGTCAAAAACTTTTTCGCAAGTGAAAGTAAAAAAAAGACATTGAGAATATTAAATAAAAAGCCCATAACAGCAAGCCGAGATGAGCTTGGGAAAAATCCAAGATCAAGATCTGCAAAGCTTAGGGTTGCAATAAAGATTTAAAACAAAATGACTACCGCAACATTAAATTTCGCCTCTGTAGATTTGCCGGCAATAAATTGGAAGACAGCCTGTCTTTTGGGATTTATAGTCAGCTTTTTCTTGTTGGTTTTTTACGTTTGGCAGATAAATGATTTGACCCGAGGGTCTTACTTAATGAACAGCTACGAGAAACAGATTACAAAACTTTCAGACGAGAATAAAAATTTAGAAATATCATTCGCCGAGAACAGCTTTTTAGGCCAGGCCTTGCAGAAAATACAGGCATTAAATTTTCAAAAAACCACCTCAGTAAAATATATAAGAATTTCGGATAGTTCGGTCGCCGTAGTCAAAACAAAATGAGGAAACCGGTTAATTGGCGCATAAACATAATTTTAATCATAGTTTTAATTTTTGGGGCAGCTATTATTAGCCGCCTATTTTTTCTGCAAATTTTAGAGAGAAAGCTTTACGGCGCGCAGGCCATGGGTCAGCAGGTGGCCTTTGACAGCGTCGTGGGTTCAAGGGGACAAATTTTTTGTGAAAATAGCCAGGAAACAAAGGGCGACAAGTTGTCAGGAGAAGTAAAAAGTTTAGCCATAAACAAAGACAGCTGGACAATATCTGCAAACCCGAAGAACATTTCAGACAAAACAGCCTTCGCGGATATATTAAGCAAAAATATTAACCAGTCCCAAGAGCAGATTCTTTCAGAATTAAGTGGCGCAGAATCGTATGTTGTTATAGAAAAAAACTTATCTTCCGATAATCTAAAAAAAGTTAAAGCCCTGAATTTAAAAGGTTTGTCATGGCAAAACGAGCCTGAAAGATTTTATCCGCAAGGGCAAATGGCTTCTCAAGCAGTTGGATTTTTGGGTGGCGAAGGTTCGGGCCAATATGGAATAGAAGGGTATTACGACGATATTTTAAGAGGTAAATCCGGAATCCAGGAAGACAGGTCTGGTTTGGGTTTTATTTTTTCAAACAACAGCCAGGTGCCTTTAGACGGTTCGGATATTTATTTGACAATTGATTATAATATACAGTTTCAAGCAGAAGCTTTGCTAAGACAAGAGCAAAAGAAAAACGACATTGACTCGGGCCAGATAATAGTTATGAAGCCTGACACCGGCAGGATTATTGCTTTAGCAAACTTTCCCGGTTTTGACCTCAATCAATATTCAAAAGAATTTGACTTGGACGTTTTCCAAAATTCTGTCACGCAAAAACTTTTTGAGCCGGGGTCTATTATGAAACCGTTTACAATGGCGGCTGCTTTGAATGAGGGTAAAATCACTCCCGACACAACTTATACAGATACAGGGGTTTTGACTTTCGGCCAGTATTCGGTTCATAATTTTGATAACGAAAAATATGGTAAGCAAACAATGACTCAGGTTTTGGAAAATTCAATTAACACAGGAGCAGTTTTCGCCGAACAGCAAATTCCGCACGATACATTTTTTAATTATATTGATAAATTTGGATTTACTTCAAAAACAGGAGTTGATTTGCAGGGAGAGGTTTATTCGGGCAATAACAGTTTGAAGAAGGGCCCGGACATAAATTTTGCAACAGCTGCTTTTGGACAAGGAATTGAGTTGACTCCCATGCAAATCGCCAAAGGTTTTTGCGCCATAGCCAACGGCGGGAAATTGGTGAAACCCTATATAGTTGATAAAATTGTGAACGGTAAAGAAGAAACCAGCACAAAGCCGGAAATTTCTGACCCAATTGTTTCTCAAAACACGATTACTCAGTTAAATTCTATGCTGGTTAATGTTGTTGATAAGGGCTTTAACAGCGTGGCAAAAATTCCGGGTTATTATTTGGCCGGAAAAACGGGCACAGCTCAGGTTCCTTTAAAAACCGGCAAGGGTTACGAGCCCGACAAAACTATCCAGAGCTTCGTAGGCTATGGGCCGGCCTTCAATCCGCAGTTTTTAATTTTAGTTAAGCTAGACAATCCAAAAGTTCCAAAGTCCGCTCTTTCCGCGGTGCCGGTTTTCAAGCAATTAGCCAATTACATAATTAATTATTGGCAAATTCCCCCCGACTATGATATAAATGCTAAATAGACGCGGTCCCATCGTCTAGCCTGGTCTAGGACATTTGCTTCTCAAGCAAGTAACATGGGTTCAAATCCCATTGGGACCACATGTATTATGTTTATTTTTTGTTATTAAATACTGGGGAAATTTATAAAGGATTTACAAGCGAATTGGAAAGAAGAATCCAAGAACATAAACTTGGTAATGTTATTTCTACAAAAAATAAACAGCCCAAACTTATTTGTTATGAGGCGTATTTATTGAAATCGGATGCGGCGAGAAGAGAGAAATTTTTAAAGACAACGGAAGGAAGAAGATTGTTGAGACAACAATTGAGAGATGTTTTGATAAAATTCCAAGATAGTTCATCAGGTCATACGACCTGATGCCCAGTCGGATGACTGGGCAAATCCCATTGGGACCACTTGGGAAAACGAGCCATTGGCTCGTTTTTGTTTTTAATGGTAAAATATATTAATGTTTAAAGACGTACTAAAAAATTATATTTATCCGATTGCGGTTTTTTCTGGAGGAATGATTGGGGTTGGTTTTTTGTCTCTGCCTTATGTCGCCGTGAAAACCGGCATTTGGCTGATGCTTTTGTATTTCTTGGTTTTGACTGCGCTGGTTGTCGCCATAAACCTTATATTTTGCCAGATAAGTTTAAAGACCCCAGATTTTAAAAGATTCCCCGGGTTTGTAGGGTATTATTTGGGAAAATGGGCGAAACTTTTTACATCGGCTTCGGTTATTTTTGGAACTGTTGGAGTGCTTTTGGTTTATATTCTAATAGGAGGTCAATTTTTAACATCGGTTTTCCAACCCATATTTTCTGGGAGTGTTTTAACCTACATTTTTATTTATTTTCTAATAGCAAGCGTGATAATTTATTTTGATATAAAGGTAGTTGCCAAGGTGGAGTTTTGGGTAATCGCTTTGCTTTTTTTATCTTTATTTTTTATATTTGTAGAAGGCTTCTCACAAATAAAACTCAGCAATATATTCGGTAATTTTCAATTTTTAATTTCCAATTTTCAAAACGTTTTTCTGCCATACGGTCCGCTGTTGTTTGCGTTGTGGGGAATTGGGTTGATACCCGAGGTGGAGGAAATGTTGCGTACGAATAAAAAAAGATTAAAAACAATAGTCACAGCTTCCACCATAACGGTTTCAGTTTTTTATTTTCTATTTGTTCTTTTAATATTGGGAATAACGGGAACTCAAACAGACCCGACTGCTTTGCAAGGTTTAAAATCTTTTCTGCCGAGCGCTTTGGTGTTTATTTCTCTTTTAATAGGAGCCCTGGCCACTTTTACAGCCTTTATTACCCAGGGAATTATTTTTAAGAAAACCCTGATGTTTGATTTGAAAATAAAGCATTGGCAGGCTTTTATAATGACATGTTTTCCGCCAATGATACTCTTCTTGCTGGGGCTAAAATCTTTTATACCTTTGTTGTCCTTTGTGGGCGGAGTTTTGCTGGGCATTGATGGAATTTTAGTTCTGTTAATGTACAAAAAAATAGGTGGCAAGAATATAATAATATACCCCCTGTCTTTAGTGTTTTTGTTAGGAGTAATTTACGAAATTATTTATTTTATAAAATAGTTTTATGGCAACTGAAATCGCAATTTTCATCGCATCAATATTCATTCTTTCATGGCTAAGCTCAAAACTGGTGGCAACACTGGTTGATATTGCCAAATATTTGCGTTGGAGAGAGTTTGTTACTGCTTTTTTTGTAATGGCATTCGCCGCTTCTCTGCCAAACCTATTTGTTGACGTCAGCGCCGCCCTGCGCCATATGCCCCAAATATCTTTTGGCGACATTGTTGGAGGCAATTTGGTTGACCTGACTCTGGTTATGGCAATAGCAGTGCTTTTTGGCTCAAAATTTTTGCCGGCTGAAAACGAAATGGTGCAAAAGTCGGCAATTTTTACATCGGCAATTGCCATCTTGCCAATAATTTTGGTTTGGGACGGCAAACTGGACAGGGGAGACGGGCTTATACTTTTAGGAGCGTTTGTTTTATATACTTGGTGGCTTTTTTCCAAAGAGGAAAGATTCAAAAAAGTTTATGCCGGCCGGCCAAAAAATCCGGTTAAAGGATTTAAAAGTTTCGTTGTTAACATTTTCAAAATTATCGCTTTGTTGGCGCTGTTGCTTTTGGCTTCTTATTTTGTTATAAGCTCGGCCCAATTTTTTTCCATCAAGCTTGGAATTTCGCTTTCGCTGGTGGGCATTTTAATCGTTGGTTTGGGAAATTGTTTTCCGGAAACCTATTTTTCCATCATTTCCGCACGACGCGGAGAGAATTGGATGATTTTAGGAGATCTAATGGGTTCAGTCATAGTTTGCGCCACATTGGTTTTGGGAATAGTCGCTTTAATTTCTCCGTTTGAAATTAAAGATATGTCTCCATTTTTAACAACCAGAATATTTACCGTAGTGGCTTCTTTAATTTTCCTTATTTTCATCAGAACCGGCAGAAAAATTACCAAGATGGAAGGGTTAATTTTTCTTTCAATTTATATCTTGTTTCTTTTGGTAGAAATATTTTATCCATTTAGATGAATAGCTTTTCACAATATACAAGCATAAGCGTCAAAGAAGTTTTGGAATTGTTAAAAACTTCCGAAAGCGGGCTCACAAAAAAGCAGGCGAATTTTGCTTTGACCAAATTCGGCCCGAACGAGGTGAAGGTCAAAAATACAAACGCGTTAAGCATTTTTATAAGGCAGTTTAAATCTCCGTTTTGTTATTTGCTTTTAGCCGCAGCTGTAATATCTTTTTTTATCGGCCAATTGGTTGACAGTCTGGCGGTTTTGGCTTTCATTATTATCAACGTTGTTGTCGGATTTTTTCAAGAATATCGAGCTGAAAAGGCGGTAGCGCTTCTAAGGGAATTTATTCCGCAAAAGGTTAAAGTATTAAGAGATTCAAGGCAGGAAATTATTGACGAAAAGTTTTTAGTTCCGGGGGATATTGTTATGCTGGAGGCGGGCGATAAGGTTTGCGCCGATTTGAGGGTAACAAGCGTCCAAAACTTTTTAGCAGATGAGTCAGTTCTCACCGGAGAGTCTAACCCCGTTTCTAAGGTTATAGATCCGTTAGCCCGAGAAGAAAAAGAAATTTTTAAGGCAAAAAATATTATTTTTTCAGGCTCTTCTGTAATATCGGGCAAAGCAACGGGGATTGCTGTCTCCACGGGAAAAGACACGGTTTTCGGCACTATTATAAAAACGGTTTCCGAGATAAAAAAAGAGAGCGCTTACGAAAAAAGCATTTTATATTTCTGTAAATTAATTCTAAGAATTGTTGTCGTAACAATAACTTTAATTTTGATCGCCAATCTCTTGATTAAAGGTCTGAATGTGGGATTGGAAATACTTTTATTTTCTGTTGCTTTAATAGTCAGCATTTTGCCCGAAGCTTTGCCGGTTGTGGTAACATTTGCTTTGTCTGAGGGAAGCTTAAAAATGGCAAAGCAAAACGTGGTTGTGAAACGCCTGTCTGCCATTGAAGACTTAGGGAATATAGAAGTTTTGTGCGCTGACAAAACAGGAACATTAACGCAGAACAAATTATCTTTGGAAAAAACGGTTTCTTCCGATAAGAAAAAATGTTTTTTGTACGGGACGCTAAGCGTCCCAATTGCCACGCTAAGCGTGGCGGAATATAAACATTTTTTAAACCCGTTTGATTCTGCTTTATTACAGAGAGCTCCGGAAGACATTTTAAGAGAGTCGAAAAAATTTAAAATAATTTCAGAACTGCCGTTTGATTCTTACAGAATGAGGTCTGCATTTTTGATCCAATCCTTGCGTGGTGAGAAATTTCTGATTGTTAAGGGAGCTCCGGAGTCTATTTTGAATAATTGTTCCAGAATGAGCGGTAATTTTGACAGGAAAGAAACAAAGGAAGATATAGAAAAAGAGGGCAGGGAAGGCAAGAGAGTTTTAGCTTTGGCTTTTAAGAAAATTGGTTCAAAAACCATTGACATCAAAGCTGAAGACGAAAAAGGGCTGACATTTTTAGGGTATTTTGTTTTTGAAGATCCAATAAAAACCACTGCCAAGGAAGCAATGAATTTGTCTAAGAAATTGGGAGTCAGAATAAAAATTATTACCGGAGATTCAAAAGAGGTTGCAGGATATGTGGCTAAGCGGACCGGGCTGACAGAATTGCCCGAAGAATTAATTTCCGGGCAGGAATTAGAGGAGCTGTCACAAGAAGAGTTTGACGACGCATGTGAAGAAAAAATTGTTTTTGCCAGAGTATCTCCTGATATGAAACACAAAATTATAAAATCTCTGCAAAAGAAACACGAGGTTGGTTTTATGGGCGAGGGAGTCAATGATGCTCCGGCGTTGAAAACAGCCGACGTTGGAATTGCCGTTGTTGAGGCATCAGATATTGCCAGAGATGCTTCAGATGTTGTTCTTTTGCAAAAAGATCTCAGAGTGATTGTTAATGGAATTAAAGATGGCAGAATGATTTTCGCCAACATAAATAAATACATAAAGTGCGCCTTGGCAAGCAACTTTGGGAATTTTTATTCAATTGCTGTTATTTCTTTATTTATAGATTTTTTGCCTATGTTGCCGGTGCAAATTTTGCTGGGAAACATCTTGTCAGATTTTCCGTTGATTTCGGTTGCCACAGATTCCGTGGATGTCGAAGAGTTGAGAAAGCCAAAAATGTATCAACTTCACAATGTTTTGCCGCTAATTATTTCTTTGGCTCTGGTCAGCACAGTATTTGATTTTATTTTTTTTTCAATTTTTTACAAACAGTCGCCCGGAGTCATCCAAACCTTGTGGTACATAGAAAGCATTTTAACCGAGATTCTGCTTATTTATATTATTAGAACAAAAGGGCTTTTTTACAAAGCAAAAAGGCCAAGTTTTTGGCTGATATTCCTTACAGCAATAGATGCCATATTTGTTGTTGCTTTGCCCTTTTTAAAAATTGGGCAAAACTGGTTCCATTTTGTGGCTCCGCCCATTATCCCATTGCTAATTGTGTTTTTGCTCAATGGCGCCTATTTTATAACAAGCGAAATAGTCAAACTTGTATATTTCCATTACTGGAAGCCCTCAAAAGCCTAAATTTATGCGCGTTTTACGTATTGGCCAACTTCTGTGTTGACCTCAATTACATCTCCTTCCTCAATAAACAGGGGCACCTGGATAACCGCGCCCGATTCCAAGGTGGCTTCTTTAGTTCCTGCCTGGGCCCTGTCGCCCTTAAGCCCCGGGGCTGTTTCTTTAACTTTCAGTTGGACTTTTATAGGCAGTTTAAAAGTGATAATTTTTTCTTCAAAAACAATTCCGGTAACAATTTCGTTTGGTCTTAAAAATTTTGCCTGAGTCCCAATTTGAGCTTCGGTAAAAGAGAATCTTTTCGCCGGGTCTTTCGGTTCACAGAAAAAAAATTGCCCCTTTGTGGTGTAAAGATATTTTATTTCTCGCTTTTCCAAATCAGCTTCGTCAAAAACATCTCCCTGCTGGAAGTTTTTCTCTTGGACTCTGCCATCTATTAAATTTTTTATTTTGCTTTGAATAACCGGCCTTCTTTGGGCGGTTTTCATCATATTGGCCTCTAAAACCTCCCATGGCTGGCCTTCATAAATAAATTGTATGCCTGGATGCAAATCTGTATGTGTAAGCATGTTATATTTTTTAATTTTATTCTATAGTTCTCCACTCAATAGTGGATTGTTTGTCGGCGAATTCTAACCACTCGCCGTATTTTGAAATTACAAACCATTTCTTTTTAGATTCGGACCAAATCATGGGGTCGCCTTTGTAAAATGGTTTTTTAACTATTTCTTTTGGTTTTAATCTGTCTAATTCCAGCCATTTTTTGAAAACGGTTTCAATGGCATAATCAAGTTTTCTGGTGCTTGCCCATTGTGCTACAGTATCAATGGCAGATTTTGCCTTTTCAATTGAGCCAGCCAATTCCAGCAATTGCTTAGCTGGTTTGGTAAATCTGGAATATATTATTTTCCTCTTTTTAGCATTTTCTTTCAATTCTTGCAAGCTTAACCCTTTTGACATAAAAAAATGTGTGATGACTTGCCTAATTGCTGTTTCTTCTTCTAATTCTTCAAACTCTTTGATTTTTCCGTGTTTTATATACTCTTCAATTTTCTTGGCGTTTTTATCACCAATTATTTTTGGAACCAAAAAAACTTTCCATTTGTTTTTTTGCCCTTCCGAAGCCTTTGGCGAAGGAGGGTTACCGTACAACTCCGAAACATCAGTTTGCAAAGCCTCCAAATACGCAGCGGCTTTTATGTAAGCATTTATATGAAACGCGCTATCGCCCCGAATATTGAGCAACTCCGCCATATCTCTGAATATTTTCGCAATTTCCTTGTTTGCCATAAATAAATTGTATCACAAAGAAAAGCAAGTGCCACCATTGACAGGGTATTTTTTGTATGCTATTATAAACTTAGTTCTTCAAAACGGGTTGGCTCTCGAAAGGAGGCCTTGATGAACCCTCAACAAAAATACCAAAAAGCTTATGGACATAACTCAGTGCCGACAAACCTGCAGGCTCAGGGTCAAAGTCAAAGGTGGGGAACCGAGGGATGTAGTAATACGTCTCGCCCATCAAGATCCTGAGGGATTAAACAACCGACCAGTTGGTAAGCGCGTGCACTTCGACGGCGAGTGGCATGAATCCAAAGATGTCGAAGTGATTGATTTGCTTCCTTGGTTGAGTGAATGACCTGATATGTCATGGACAACTATCAAGCTCGAATGAATCGGGCTTCTTTTTTTACAGGTTTTGTTTTTTTTGATAAAAATTGTGATAGTATTTAACCATAAGTAGGCAGTTCATATTTCACGCGATAGCGTAATTATTGAACTGGCTGGTGTTTTGTGATACTGTTAATTAAGATATAAAAAAGTCATGAAAAAATATAAAAAGCTAAATAGTTGTATATGAATGTAACCAAAGAAAAAATTTTACTGCTTTTGTTGGCCGGCATTGCTTTTGGTTATAGTATTACTCCGGGGCAACAGAGAAGAGTTTTAGGGGCTATTTCCCGTGAATGGAATAAAATAAGCAAACAGGAATTAACAGAAGGGATTAAGTATCTATATAAATTAGATCTTATTGATAAAGAGGTTTCTAAAAATGGATTCGTCAGATTGACTTTAACTAAAAAAGGGAAATTAAAATCGTTAGGCTTTCGTTTAAACAATCTTAAGAATAAAAAAGAAAAGTGGGACGGGAAATGGAGGATGGTGTCTTTTGATATCCCAGAAAAATATAAAAGAGGCAGAGATGCCTTGCGCCGCAAGCTAAAATTCATTGGTTTTCGGGAACTCCAGAAAAGCGTTTTTATAACTCCGGTAGAATGTAAAAGGGAAATAGAGCTTTTAGTTAATTATTTTGAGCTTGATAAGTTTGTTCGTTTTGCTGTATTGGAATATGTCGACAACGAAGCGTATTTTAAAAAATTGTTTAAAATAAAATAATTAAATTTTAAGGTAGTTCATAAAATACGCTATCGCGTAAATTATGAACCCAGTTGTTCGAGTTCGGTTGTTTGAGGTTGAGTAGCACGGATTATTCTGATAGAATGAAAAACATATATGGAAAAGAGACACAGAGTTTTTATTGCTATAAATTTGCCGGAGGAAGTAAAGAGAGAGTTGTTTGCGTATTCGGAAAAATTTGCGGAACTTCCTGCGAAATGGACGCCAAAAGATAATTTGCATATTACCTTGGAGTTTTTGGGCACTTTGACCGATGAAGAAATCGGCGAAGTTTGTTTGGTTGCAAAAGAAGTTGCAGAAAGGCACAGTTCATTTTCTTTGAATGTAAATCAGATTTTGTATGGTCCTCCGAAAAAGTTGCCTCCAAAAATGGTTTGGGCGGAAGGGGAGAAGTCAGAAGAACTGTCTTTGCTTCGCGAAGACCTGGAAAATTCTTTAACAGAAAAAGTTAAATTTGTGCCGGAAAATAGGACATTCGCTCCGCATATTACTTTGGCTCGTATTAGCTCTTTTGCATGGAAACAGATTGAACCAGAAGAAAGACCGGAAATAAACGGAATGTTTGATTTGCCATTCGATGTGGAGTCCATTGAAGTAATGGAATCAGAAATGAAAAGAGGCGGGCCTGTTTACACAATTTTAGAATCCCACAATCTAAAATTGTAATTACAAAATAATACCCTTATTCGCGCGAACAAGGGATGTATGGAATTGTAGGTTTGTTTTAAATTATTCAATAACAAAAATATGGAAAATTCAGAAACAAGGAAAGAGCAACCAGAAGGTAAAAAAGCGATTATGAAAATTGTTTGCGCTTGGTGTAGAAAAGAAATAGGAGAAAAAGAAGTTGAGGGCGAGTCGGGAATAACTCATGGCATTTGCGATGAGTGCCTCCAAAAACACTTGCCAAAAAAATAAAAATAATATGAAGATACATTTAATTGGCGTAGGCGGAATCGGGGTGTCGGCACTGGCTCAGTACTATTTGTCAAAAGGCCACGAGGTGAGTGGCTCTGATTTGGTTGCTTCGGAAATCACAGATTTTTTAAAAGAAAAAGGAGTAAAAATTTTTATTGGCAATTCCGCTGAAAATGTAAAAGAAAATCTGGATTTAGTGGTTTATAGTCCTGCTGTTAAAAAAGATAACCCCGAGTTAAAATTTTACAAAGAGAAGGGGGTTGAATGTTTGTCTTACCCCGAGGCTTTAGGAGATTTAACAAAAGAATATTACACAATTGCAATTGCCGGAGCTCATGGGAAAAGCACAACAACCGCAATGCTGGCTTTAGTTTTGGCAAAAGCCGGGCTCGACCCCACAGTCATCGTTGGAACAAAAGTAAAAGAGTTTGGAAACAGTAATTTTAGAGAAGGCAAAGGGAAATTTTTGGTTATTGAAGCTTGCGAATACGATTCATCTTTTTTGCACTACTCGCCAAAAATTATTGTGGTAACCAATGTTGATAAAGAGCACTTAGATTATTTTAAGACTTTTTCCAATGTCAAAAAAGCGTTCAGGGACTTTATTATGCGACTGTCGGATGATGGATTTTTGGTATTTAACGGTGACGATAAAAATTTAAGTGTCATTGCGAGGAGCTTCGGACGACGAAGCAATCTGGATTCCCGCTTTCGCGGGAATGACAAAAATCAAAGATTGCTTCGTTTCGCTCGCAATGACGGTGAAGCAAAAAAACTAAGAAAAATTTTAAAAGTGCCCGGAGAACACAATATATCCAACGCTTTGGCAGTTTTGCAAGTGGCGAGGATATTGGGAATTCCCGATGAACTTTCTTTTAGCGCGTTGTCGGAATTTGAAGGAACCTGGAGAAGGTTCGAGGTAAAAGAAGGCAAGGCCGGAGATAAAAAGATAACAGTTGTGTCTGATTATGGGCATCATCCCAGTGAAATTTCAGCAACATTGAAAGCTGCAAGAGAGAAGTATCCTGATAAAACCATCTGGTGTGTTTTTCAGCCTCACCAGCATCAAAGAACTTATTATTTATTCAATGATTTTGTGAAAACTTTCCGCAAAGCTCAAACAGACAAAATAATTATCATAGATATTTATGACGTGGCAGGAAGGGAGACCAAAAAAATTAATTCAGAGGTTTCATCTGAAAAATTAGTTAAGAAAATTAGCAAAGAAAATATCTTATATTTTTCGTTAAGCGCAACGGAAAGCTACGTTAAAAAAAATATAAAATCCGACGATGTGTTAATTATTATGGGCGCAGGAGACATTTATAAATTAGCAGATAAATTTTAATATAAAAATATAACATGATAAAAGTAGTTTTATTTGACTATGGAGGAATAATAAAGGTGGGCCATCCATTAAGCATGGATTTGGCCAGAATATGCAACGTGCCTGAAAAGGAATTAGAGCAAATAAAAGAAAAAAAATCGGAAATAGCCGTTTTAGCTGAAAAAGGCATTATCACTGACGAAGAATTTTGGAAAAGACTTTCCGAGGCCATTGGCAAGCCGTTGCCTGCTGATTGCGCAAAGACCGCTAAAGACATTTATAGGAAAACTTTCGTTTTTATACAAGAGACCGTTGATTTGGTTAAAAAATTAAGGGCGATGGGAATTAGGGTTGTTGTGCTGTCTAACATTTTTAAATTTGAGGCGGATGTTATTCGAGAGAATAAAGGCTACGATGAGTTTGAAGATGTTATTTTGTCGTACGAAGTGGGAATGAAAAAACCGGAGATGGATATTTATCAATTGGCCGTTGAAAAATTGAAGGTTAAGCCGGAAGAATGTATTTTTATTGATGATAAAGAAAAGAATCTCCTACCGGCAAAGGAGTTGGGAATGAAAACTGTTCTTGCAAAAAATCCTGCGCAGATTAGAGAAGATGTTTTGCATCTTTTAGATAGGAAGAATTAATTTGATCTTTCCTAAATTTTAAGGTAGACTAAGGTCAGAAAATTGAAAATTGATACTTGCTGGTGGCCCAGTTCGCAATACTTTATGAATGACAAAAACACAGAGAAACATCAATGTCCGGTGTGCGAAGAGAGCTTTCCCCTTATGACTAAAGATGGTATGCATAATTTTTGCCCAACTATCGACACCGGCGGTGGAGTTGTAAACGTTTGCATCAACTGCAAGGTGAGCAGGGTAAAGCCCAAGAAGCCAAAAGGCACGTGGCAATGTTAGTCATTGCCTCTTTTTTTTTGCAACATTTAAGGGACATATGATGCTGTGGATTTCCGCGCTTTCTTTTTTTTGCAAAAATTGCTATCATTTAATAACGTATTAAGATTACCAATAATTATGACAGACACAAATGAACAAAAAATTGATGAAGTTTTAAATCGCGGGACAATTGTTGAAATTTTACCGACAAAAGACGAGTTTCGCAAAGAACTGTTGAGTGGAAAAAAGCTTAGGTTTTATATTGGTTTTGACGCCACATCGCCAACCCTGCATTTAAGTCATGCAAAAAATATAATACTGATGGAAAAGTTCAGGAAACTTGGGCACGAAGTTATAATTCTTTTTGGCGACTTTACAGCTCGAATTGGAGATCCTTCCGGAGAAAATTCCGCGAGAAAACAACTATCGCGTAAAGAAGTTGTTGGAAATGTTAAAAAATGGAAGCAGTTGATAAAGCCATTGATGAATTTCAACGACCTTAAAAATCCGCCAAAAATAAAATATAACAACGATTGGCTTTCGAAGCTTACAATGGAAGAAGTTATAGATTTGGCAAGTAATTTTACTGTGCAGAGATTGCTTGAACGCGATATGTTCCAAAAAAGAATTAGAGAGGAAAAGCCAATACACTTGCATGAATTTTTGTACCCGTTAATGCAAGGTTATGATTCGGTGGCTATGGGTGTTGACGTGGAGGTTTGCGGAACCGACCAAATTTTCAATGCCTTGGCAGGAAGAGATTTGATAAAGAAGCTAAAAGGCAAAGATAAGTTTGTGATTGCTGTAACATTAATGGAAAATCCAAAAACCGGCGAACTAATGTCAAAGAGCAAGGGCACCGGAGTCTTTTTGGACGCAAAACCCGCCGACATGTACGGACAAATTATGGCTCAACCCGACGAAATGACAGAAATTTTGTTTGTTAATAATACGTATTTACCATTGGAGGAAATAAAAGAAATAGTTTCGGGAAATCCAAGAGATGCAAAGGCGCATTTGGCGCTTGAAATCGCTAAAATATTTTTTGGCGAAAAAGAAGCGAAAAAGGCGGAAGAAGAGTTTAACAAGGTCTATCGCGATAAGGAATTGCCAAGCGATATGCCAGTTTTTAACACAAACACGAGAGAGTATTTTATTTTGGATTTATTGTGCGACACTAGGTTGGCTCCTTCAAAAAACGAGGCGAAAAGATTGGTTGAGGCTGGGGCAGTTGATATAGATGATAAAACCGAAAAAGAGTGGAAAAAATCTGTAGAAATAAAAGACGGAATGATAATAAAAGTCGGCAGCAGAAAATTCGTAAAAATTAAACTTAAATAAAAAATTATGCAAAGATTTTTAATAAAAGACACGGCAAAACATATTGGAGAAAAGGTCAGGGTTTGCGGATGGGTCAACACCAGGAGGGCTCACGGAAAAATTTTGTTTATTGACCTGCGCGACATCAGCGGAATTCTGCAGGTTGTTTTTGTGCCCTCAAATAAAGAGGCCTATGACCTGGCCCAAAATTTGAGAACAGAATGGGTTGTGGAAATTGTCGGACAAATTGTTAAAAGGCCGGAAAATATGATTAACCCAAAAATTGAAACAGGTCAGGTGGAACTTTCGGTGGAAAGCTTGAAGATTTTGTCTGAGTCAGAAACCCTGCCACTGACCATTGAGGGCGACGGCTATGACATTAACGAGGAGGTGAGGATGAAATACAGGTATTTGGATTTACGAAGAGAAAGACTGAAAAACAATCTTATTGTGCGACATAAAGTCATAAAGTTTTTTAGAGATTTTTTAGATAAAGAAGGCTTTGCGGAAATTGAAACTCCCATGCTTACAAAGTCAACGCCAGAAGGCTCCCGCGATTTTATAGTTCCTTCAAGATTACAACCAGGAAAATTTTATGCCTTGCCTCAAAGCCCACAGCAATATAAGCAACTTTTAATGGCGGCCGGTTTAGAAAAATATTTCCAAATTGCCAGATGCTTTAGAGACGAAGACTCAAGGGGAGATCGTCAATTTGAGCACACTCAGCTTGACCTAGAAATGAGTTTTGTGGAGAGAGAAGACATTCTTGAATTGGTGGAAAGAATGTTTATTAAGATGATTGAAACCTTATACCCGAATAAAAAAATACAGGAAATTCCTTTTCCCAGAATTCCATATAAAGAAGCAATGGAAAAATATAATTCCGATAAACCGGATTTAAGAAAGGACAAAAATGATAAAGATCTTCTGGCTTTTTGTTGGATAATAGATTTTCCATTTTTTGAAAAAACAGAAGATGGAAAGTGGACATTCGTGCATAATCCATTTTCAGCCCAAAAACAAGAGTTTATCCCAGATTTATTAAATAAAAAAAATATAGAAAAAATTGTTGCCAACCAGTACGATATTGTTCTAAATGGCATGGAATTGGCAAGCGGGGGAATAAGAAGCCACGACCCGAAAATCCTTGAAAAGGTCTTTGAAATTATGGGATATAAAAAAGAAGAAATTTGGGAAAAGTTTGGGCATATGCTTACGGCCTTTCAATTCGGCACGCCTCCGCACGGTGGAATTGCTCCGGGCATTGATAGAATTGTAACTATTTTACAAAACGAACCAAACATCAGAGAAGTCATTGCTTTTCCAAAAACAGGAGATGGTCGGGACTTTATGATGCAGGCTCCATCGGAAGTTGATAAAAAACAGCTAAAAGAATTACACATAAGCATAGGCAAGACTAAAAAATGAATTTAAGCCGGGCAATCAAAGGTTTGTTATTGTCGCTGGTATTTTTAGGATTTTTTGTATACATGATTTTTGGTTTGCAATGGGTTTTTGATAATTTTTCCCAGAGCCAAAACAAAACGGTGTTTTTGGGAAGTGTTTCCGATAATTTCAGGGATTTTAATTTGGAAAATGTAACCGGAGGCACTGTTCTAATACAAGGCGTTGTTCCCGAGATAAGAGCAAAGGCGGCAATTTCTGTAGAAAGCAATTCTTATGGAGAAAAAAAAATTATTTTTGAAAAAGATAGCGATGCTCGGCTGCCAATTGCCAGTTTAACCAAACTGATGACAGCGGTTATTGTTTTAGACAACTACGACTTATCAGACACAATTACAGTTAATGAAGTTGCCGACTCACAGGAATCTGTAAGGCAAGATGTTAAGCTGGGAGACACAATGCCGGTTGAAAGTTTTCTAGACATAATGTTGGTTGGCTCTTCTAATAAATCAGCTTATGCGTTATCGGAAAAAATTGGCGAGCAAAAATTTATCGGTTTAATGAACCAAAAAGCAAAAGATATGGGGTTAGACAACACTTTTTTTGCAGACTCCACAGGTTTAAGTTCCAGAAATGTTTCTACTGCGCGAGATTTAATAAAGCTTGCTGAACACATTTTAAGGGAATATCCTAAGATCGCCAACATAAGCAAGGTTAAGGATTTTTATGTTCCAAATTTCGGGAAAGTTGAAAACACCGACCAACTTTTAAGCGAGATGCCGGAAGCCATTTGTAGTAAGACCGGTTTCACCGATGCAGCTAAGGGTTGCTTGCTTTTAGTGGTTGATAGTCCGAAAAATAACGGTTATTTGATCAACGTAATTTTAGGATCTGATGACCGATTTGCCGAAATGAAAAAATTAATAAATTTCTGTGAATGATTACTATTTTAATTTTTAATGTTATAAAAATTTTCAGTTTGGCGGCTTTAGCCTCGGCATTGGCGATTTTTTGGTGTCCATTGCTGACGCATTTTTTGTATAAGCACAAACTTTGGAAGAAAACAGCAAGGCAAAAGGCAATTTCCGGCGAAGATGCTGTTGTTTTTAATAACCTGCACAAAGAAAAAGAAGTTGGCACGCCACGCATGGGAGGCCTGCTTATTTGGTTAACAGTTGTCTTTGTCACTTTTTTATTTTCTGTATTAGCGATGCTTTTTCCAGACACCTGGATTTCTCAATTTAACTTTTTATCAAGAAGCCAAACATGGCTGCCTCTTTTCACATTAATTGTCGCATCTTTGGTGGGTTTTGCCGATGATATTTTAACTATTAGGGGCTGGGGGAAATATGTCGGTGGAGGAATTTCTTTTAAAAAACGCCTGTTGCTGGTAATTTTAATTGGTCTCATAGCAAGTCTTTGGTTTTATCAAAAGCTGGGCTGGGACACAATTTTTATTCCTTATTTGGGAGACGTTTCCATAGGGCTGTGGTACATTCCATTATTTGTCATAGTAACCGTTGCTTGCTGGTCGGGTGGCATTGTGGATGGATTAGATGGATTAGCCGGAGGAACTTTTGCTTCCATTTTCGGCGCTTTTACTATTATTGCTTTCTCTGTGGGGAAAATTGATTTAGCGGCGTTTTGCGCAGTTGTTGCCGGAACTTTGTTTGCTTTTTTATGGTTTAACATTCCGCCGGCAAGATTTTATATGGGAGAAACAGGAATTCTTGGACTGACAACAGTTCTTTCTGTAATAGCTTTTTTAACTGACTCTGTTTACGTTTTGCCTATAATTGCCGGAATTTTGGTGGTTGAAGTTTTGTCTGTTATAATCCAGCTTTTGTCTAAAAAATTCCGAAAGAAAAAAGTTTTTCTTTCAACTCCAATCCATCATCACTTTGAAGCTCTTGGCTGGCCCTCATACAAAGTAACAATGCGCGCCTGGATTATTGGCATTGTGCTGGCTTTTATAGGCGTCGCCATAAGATTGTTAAGATAGTGAGAGAGCAGGGTCTCTTGACATTATTGGTAAGAAAATAGTAAGATAAAATAAATAATTAAAGTAAAAAAATTATGAAGAATCTAGAAATAAGAGGTGAAGTAGATCCACAAAGTGGCTTAAGCGAAGTGCAACCCAACGATGAAATAGGCAAGGACGCAGAAGCTTTTGAAATTGGTGAAAATTTTTTTAAAGGCCAGGGAGCAGAAGTGACAGTAACAAGGAATGCAAGAGGTGGCAAGCCTGCAAGATTAGAAGGCGGTTGGGAAGTTGTGGGACCATCTGATAAAAAACAGGGATATGTTGTTGCTCGTAATGAAAGAGGAGACCAGAAAACTTTTGAGCAGAAAAAACTTGCAGGACTGCAACCTTTCCAAAAAGGAGAAGTTGTTGAGGTATTAGGCCATAATGGCGAAATTAACAGAGATGAGGTGTGGCAAGTTTCGGCAGTAGAGGCTTCTGGATTTTTTAAGGTTGAAATAATAAAAGGGGAATATAAAGAGCTTCGGGTAAGAAAATCAGATCTTATTAAAGCCAGAATTGCTCAATTAGAATTAGAAAGGAAAAGCATTATGATATGGGAAGGCGATTTAACATCGCAAGATCGAGGTAGATTAGGGGAGATCGATGAAGAGGCAAAGTATTGGAAAGAAAAATTGAAAATGGCAGAGCGACTTGGCAAGGAGTTTGAAAGTGGTAAAAAATAGATTTTTTAACGCCTTCTTCCCGAAGGCGCTTTTTTTTGCTAAAATAAAAATATGGCAATTCAAATTAGAGAAATAGACAATAAAGAAGAATGGGAAAACTTTCTTTTGCAGCAAGCAGAGAAAACCTTTTTGCAGTCGTGGAACTGGGGAGAATTTAACAAGGAAATGGGAAGCGTAATTTGGAGGATTGGCGCTTATGACACAGACCAACTGTTGGGCGTTGTTTTAGTTTATAAAATTTCCGCAAGGCGTGGGACTTTTTTATTTATTCCGCACGGACCTGTTGTTAAAGAAAGTTTATCAAACCAGGACAAGAAAGAAATTTTAGGGCTTATTGTGGCGCAGCTGAGCGATGTTGCCAAGAAACAAGGGGCGAGTTTTATAAGGGTGTCTCCGATTTTTTTAGAAGGCGTTATTTCGCCAGATGACGGATACCCGGAAAATGAAAATATTTTTTTAGATTTAGGCTTTAGGCGCTCGCCAATACATATGCACCCGGAAGTTACCTGGGAATTAGACATCACTTTGCCCGAAGAAAAACTTTTGGCAAATATGCGCAAAACCACCAGATATTTGATTCGCCAGGCAGAAAAAAACCCCGACATACAAATTTCAGTCAGTGACAAAATTGAAGACTTAAAACTCTTCTGGCCGGTTTATGTTGAAACAGCTAAAAGGCACCACTTTGTTGTGTTTCCGGAAAAATATCTGGAAGCAGAATTTAATTCTTTCATAAAAGACAGAGAAATTTTAATATTTTTGGGAAAGTATAAAGGGGAAGTTGTTTCCTCGGCGATTTTTGTCTTTTGGCAGGGAATATGTTTTTATCATCATTCCGGGTCTCTTTCCAAATATAATAAAATCCCTGTTTCGTATTTGTTACAATGGAGGGCCATACAAGAAGCCAAAATTAAGGGATGCAAAACCTATAATTTTTGGGGGATTGCTCCAGATGTGGCAACCGAGTCAGACGCCCAAAAATCAAGGCACCCGTGGGCAGGACTCTCGCTTTTTAAAATGGGTTTTGGAGGATGTAAGAAAAATTATGTCAAAACACAAGATTTTGTTATTTCCCAAAAATATTGGATAAATTATTTGATAGAAAAAATAAGAAAACGCAAAAGAAACTTGTAATGACCTCATACAGAAAAAAACACATAAAAGGCAAAATCCATAATATAAAACCTAGAAAATCCATTTTCAAAAGGCCGTGGTTTTGGATTGTGTTTTTGTGTTTGGCTATTGTTCTGTCTGCTTTATATTTTTTTCTATTCTACGATGGAGTTCAAGTTAAGAATGTTATAATTTACGGAAACAGGCAGGTGCCCAGCCGCAACATAGAAACCTTGGTTTATAACCTCGCAAACAACAAAATTTTAAAAATTGGCAGTTTAGAAGTTTCCACCAGAAGTATTTTTTTGGTTAATTCCGAAAAAATAAACAAAGAAATTTTGAAAGATTTTATTATAATTGAAAAAGCGGAAGTTAGTAAAATATTTTCGCAAACATTAGAGGTGTCAATTTCGGAAAGGACTCTGGTCGGAATTTTTTGTGGAGCCGACACGCAATGTTATTTAATTGATGGCAACGGAATTGCATTTGGGCAAATTAAGCCCGAGCAGTTGAATTCCAGCTATCTTATTGTGCGACAGGTGGCAGATAACGGACAAATTTACATTGGAGAGAAAATTGTGGAGAAAAATGTGATGGGCGCCATTTTAAAAGTTCAAAAAAACTTGAAAGATAATTTTCAAATAAGTTTAACAGAGGCGTTGATTGCAAGCTCATCGAGATTAAGTGTAAGCACGGAAGAAGGCTGGAAAGTTTATTTTGATTTGAGCGCTGATTCAGATATAAATTCCCAGCTCACAAAACTTAATTTATTGTTAAGCAATGAAATTTCTGTTGCTAACAGGAAAAATCTGCGCTACATAGATTTAAGGCCCAAAGACAGGGCAATCATCTGCGACAACAAAACCTGCGGTGGGTGATTTTTAGCCGTTTTCCATAAGGAAGCGGTTTTTTGTTGCTTGGCAAGAGAAATTATGGCAAGATTAAGATGTGAAAAGGGTGCATCAAACTATTGACAAAGAGATAAAATTGAAGTATAATTAATTATATGGGTACAAAGTAAAATTTATGGATTATTCTTCAAAAGAGGACATCGTTGAGTATGTTTTTGATAAAATAAAGCTTTTCATTTTGCCCTCAGAAAGCAACAACTATAAATCAAATTTTTTGCAAGGCAACGCATTGCTATATTGTGTTGTTTTGCTTTTGGTTTTGAAGATTGTTTTAATTTCTGTGTCATTTAATTTTCCGCCAAATGCATTTTTTGCTGACATAACAAAATCATCTCTTGAAAATTTTGTTAATCAAACTCGGCAATCTTTGGGATTAAACGCGTTAACGGAAAATAAAAAATTGAACCAGGCTGCCCAAGCAAAAGCAGAGAACATGGTTTCAAATAACTATTTCAGCCACACCAGCCCCAGCGGAGTTACGCCATGGTCCTGGTTTTTGAAAGCAGGGTATAATTACAAATATGCAGGAGAAAATTTGGCAGTTGGATTTTTTGACTCAAAAGAAGTTTATGATGCCTGGTTAAACTCGCCATCTCATAAAGCAAACATTGTAAATCCTAATTATACAGAAGTTGGCACGGCTGTTTTGGAAGGTTTTGGCAACAACAACGCAATTATTGTTGTGCAGGAGTTTGGGACTCAGTTGCCCCTAAAATCTGCGGTAAAAAATAGTAGCTCAAAGCCGGTTGCAACAATTCAGCCTAATGCAAGCACAACTCCAAAAGCCACTAATCCGGTTGGCCAGGAAGTTTTGTCGCAATCAACGCAGTCGCAAAATTTCCTGGAAGCCGGCGGAGACAGCCTTTCGAGTTCTCCTAAATTTGTTTCTTACGATTATAACGCATTACTGCAAGATATTGCCTACGGAATTTCTTTGATAATCATTGGCACACTTTGCGCAGTTATATTTTTTAGCCTTGGTTCGCGTCCGCTTGAAAAAAAGCTTGTTCTCAGGTCGGCCCTGATTTTAGTATTGCTGTCATTGTCTGTTTTATTGAACAAAAGTTTTATAATCTCAATTATCCCGCATCAAATTATAATCTAATGGAAAAACGAAGAGTAAAAAAAATATTAAAAGTTACGGCGCTGATATATCTGGCAAGTTTTTTAATAATAAACTGGACTGATGTTTCTTGGATTTTTAATTACAAAGAGGTTTCAGGTTTGGTCAGTGATTTTTTTAATCCTTATCCGTCGATTGACGCTTCAACAATAGATGCTTCTTATTTTTCTTTCAACCAAAACGGGGAAGAGGCTCCTAAGTCTGCAAGAGTTGTTGAAACAAGTTACACCGATAAACAAAATACGCTGGAAATTTCAAAAATATCCATTTCTGTTCCAATAGTTTTTGCAACAAGTGCCGACAAGGTTTCACTTACCAAAGACCTTGATTCAGGGGTGGTTTACTACCCGGGCTCTGTGAGCCCTGGGCAAGCTGGTCAGATAGTAATTTTGGGTCACTCGGCTCCGCCCGGCTGGCCGAAGACAAAACACGATTGGGTTTTTACTGACTTAGACAAGTTAATTCCGGGAGACAAAATTTTAATTGACCTTAATAATAAACAGTACACATATATAGTTAAACAAAAAACGATAATTGCAAGAGGGGCCGATGTGCCTAAGGGTAATTTTAGCGCCAACAGCAGTGTTTTGACACTAATCAGTTGCTGGCCTCCGGGAAAAGACTACCAAAGGATCACCGTGCAGGCTGAACTGGAAAACAGCTAAAAACATTGACACCATTATATTATTATGGTATTATTAGATATTATAAACTAATGCAAATTCACCCCCGAATCGCAACTGATTGACGGTTAATGTCGTAAGAAAAACGATTGTTCCTCCACGATTTGATATATTCAAGATTTAACATACCATGCTTTATCATTAATTCAAAAGGCGTCTTGTAGCCCAGGG
>JAPLYZ010000011.1 GCA_026395295.1 Candidatus Staskawiczbacteria bacterium | reverse complement strand
CCCTGGGCTACAAGACGCCTTTTGAATTAATGATAAAGCATGGTATGTTAAATCTTGAATATATCAAATCGTGGAGGAACAATCGTTTTTCTTACGACATTAACCGTCAATCAGTTGCGATTCGGGGGTGAATTTGCATTTTAACAAATGTAAGCCAATATATCAGCAAGGTGAAGCTTGCAAGAGCAAACGCCGACGCTACAAACATCGGCAAAGCTCTAATGATGTTTTACTCGCAGTACGGAGAATATCCAATCAGCCAGAACGGCGAAGGAAACGTCGATGCATACTTTGATATGACCACCGGTGACCCATGGTTAAAAACTGCCACCTGCACCGATAGCAGTAATTGTCCTCACCTGTCTAAAATTTATAAATCAAATTATAAAACAGACTATTTTGCCAGCCAGACAGGTTACTATGTTTACCTTTCCGACGCTGACGGGAATGGAAAAATTGGCTGTGGCGAAGTATACCTTAATGATTACTCTGGCGCAGGAGGCGGTTATGGATACAAGCGTATTCTCTGCCAAGATTGCGACTGCACACTTAATGACCAGCCATTCCGAACTGTCAAATATTAAATAACGCAAACAAAAATTATGAAAATAAATGAGAAAATAAGCATATTAATACTGATTGTCTTGGTGATAATTCTGGCACTCACTATTTGGGTGGGCCAAAAAGACCTCAACCCCGTAACAGTCATAGACTGCGGAACAGCTTGCCACAGCATCGGAAACGTAAAATGGATTCTTCCGGGTGATATGTCTAAGTTTTCCACAAAAGAAGCCTGTGTTTCAGCTTGTTTGGCGAGGACTCAAAAATAATGGCTCAACTGAAAATTATTTATGAGGACGGAAATGTTTTGGTTGTTGATAAGCCGACAGGAGTTGTGGTGTTTGAGGAAGGACCCGCCTCCTCCGAGGCTACGGCGAGCCAAAGAAAAACACTGATAGATTGGCTTGTAGAGGAACACCCCAAGCTTACAGGCGTCGGGGAGCCACCAAGATATGGAATTGTTCACAGACTGGATAAAGACACTTCCGGGGTCTTGTTGGTGGCAAAAACTAATGAGGCCTTGATTTTTTTGCAAAAACAGTTTTCCGCCGGCGCCAAGGCTCTGGCGGACAAGAAGAATAGAGAGGGACTTGAAAAAACTATAGAAAAGAGGTATATTGCATTAGTTGAAGGAAATATCAAAGAAGATACAGGAACAATTGAAACGCTTATAGCCAGAGCAAAAGGAGACCCAAGAAAGCAAAGAGCATATTCTGCAATAAATGCCCCCAAATCAGCCAGAGAGGCAATCACAGAGTACAGGGTCTTGGAACGATACAAAGACTACACCTTGCTCGAAGTCCAAATTAAAACAGGCAGACGCCACCAAATACGGTGTCATTTTTCTTATTTAGGACATCCTGTTGCGGGAGATAAAATGTACAGTTTTAAAAATTCTAAAATTCCGGAAGGGTTGACAAGGCAATTTTTACACTCGGCATATCTAAAAATCCAGTTGCCGGGCGGAGAAGTTAAGGAGCTTAAGTCAGAACTACCGGACGATTTAAACAAAATTATTAAAAATTTAGAACAAAAATAATATGATTACACTTTTAGAAAAATTTAATAAAGAACAAGAGAAAAAAAATCCCGAATTAAGACCCGGTGACACAATTAAGGTGCACCAAAAAATAAAAGAGGGAGAAAAAGACAGAATCCAAATTTTTGAAGGAATAATTATCGCCAAAAAACACGGCGAGGGCATTCCGGCAACAATAACCGTAAGAAAGGTTGTTGATGGAATTGGAGTTGAAAGAGTCTTCCCTATTCACTCGCCATCAATAGATAAAATAGAAGTTGTCAGGCATGGAAAAGTTAGGAGATCAAAACTTTACTATTTGAGAACTGCCAAAGGGAAAAAATCAAGGTTAAAGAAAAAGGACTTTGCGGTTGCTATTGCTCCTGAAGAACCAGTGGCCGAAGTGGCGCCAATAGAAAAGAAAGTGGCCGAAGAAAAAAAATAGAGGCACGCTCTCGTGGTGGAACTGGTATACACGTACGCTTGAGGTGCGTATGCTTCACAGCTTGTGGGTTCGAGTCCCACCGAGAGCACACGCGGTTCGTCCAGTCATACGACAGGAGTCGTCCAGTCGGATGACTGGACGACTCCTGTCCCGCGCACAAAGGTCTTTTTCGTCACCCAATGGACGCTTAGCTCAGTTGGTAGAGCATCTCATTTACACTGAGAGGGTCGCAGGTTCGAGTCCTGCAGCGTCCACAAAATTTACGCCTGGATAGCTCAGGTAGTTAGAGCACAGCTCTGAAAAAGCTGGGGTGGCCAGTGCAAGTCTGGCTCCAGGCACCACGTAAGCGGGTGTCGTATAGTGGCTATTATGTAACCTTGCCAAGGTTAAGACGGCAGTTCGATTCTGCTCACCCGCTCAAATCGCCCACCTAAAAGGTGGGCTTTTTTTGCTTCAAAACTATTGACACGGATAATAAATTATGCTAACATATATGCATACTTCCGAAAGGGAGTTTTTTGTAAATGATAAACATTATGAATACATTTAAAGTTATTTTAATAGGCATAATGACCTGTATCTGCTTGTCGGCCCTATTTATGCCCCAAACAACCGATGCTGACTTCCCCGGCGCAGTTAATGCTCCATACATGGACATTCCTAAGGTTGTTAAAACGGTTAAAGTTGTTATTACTGCTTATTCCAGCACCCTTGACCAAACAGACGATAGCCCATTTGTCACCGCGTCTGGGAAATGCGTAGAAGACGGCATAATCGCCAACAATATGTTACCTTTCGGTACCGAGGTTAGGATACCAGATTTATATGGAGACAAGGTTTTCGTTGTTGAAGACAGAATGAACAAAAAGAAAGGAAATTACCACGTGGACATCTGGATGCCCGACAGAGAGTCGGCAGTAAACTTTGGGGCTAAAATAGTTGACATAGAAGTTTTAGAAAGCTAGCACTAAAAACAAAAAGCTCTGCATAAAAGCAGAGCTTTTTGTTTTTAGTGCCCAGGGCGGGAGTCGAACCCGCATGAGGACAAGCCTCACAACATTTTAAGTGTTGCGTGTATACCATTCCACCACCAGGGCATGGAGGCACGGGCGGGAATTGCACCCACGTATAGGGGTTTTGCAGACCCCTGCCTTACTGCTTGGCTACCGTGCCATGCTTATCATGGCTATTACCCCGCTAAGCGGGGTGCCACCTTCTTCTAATTTACTTTATTTTTTCCTATTTTTCAACTTTCTGGTCGCTTTCTCTTGCTTTAACCAACAATTCTTCAATTTTCGCGGCTCTGCTAATTTCTGTCTCTTTAACGAATTTTATTTTGGGTATTGGGCGCTGGCGTAATGTTCTGTTAATTTTGTATTGGATATCATAAACCGACTTTTGCAGGGCATTAATAATTCCTGCTAACTTTTCTTCAGGGAAAACAGAAATGTAAACTTTTGCTTCAATTAGGTTGGACGTTGTTGCAACACGCGTTAAGGTGACCAAAATTTCTGGGGAAAAAGCAAAATCCCTGGAAATTATTTTCCCTATTTCGTGTTCTAACAAAGAATTTATTTTATCAATTCTATTTGACATTATTTCTTTATTTGATAATATATCAGTAGCTCCTTTTACAATTCACTTTGTGGAAGCAAAATGAGCAAACTACAGAAAGGTGGGCATACCATGGCGCGAAAGATTTTTAAGATCATTGGACTCCTGCTTCTCGCCGGCGGAATAATAGACCTTCTTTCCGGCGACACTCTGCTCCGCTTCACTTACTGTATTATCAGCGCCGCGATATGTCTTTTCATGTCATGTTTCGCTGATAAACGGTGAGCAAAACCCCGCGATTACCACGCGAGGCTTTTTATTTGAAAATTACAACTCGCCCTTCTTTCGTTCTTCTATGTAAGCCACTAAAATATCTCCTTTTTCAATTTTCATATTGCCTTCAAAAAGTATGCCTGCTTCATCTCCCTTGCTAAGCTTGTCTATGTCTTTTTTATCGCGCTGAAGGTTAATAATCCTCCCGGCTCCCACTTTTCTGTCTTCACGAAAAACCTCCAACTTGAGTCCTTTTTTCAACTCGCCCTCGGTGATTTTCCCTCCAACAATTTGCCTGTTTTTTTCTCCCCAAAAAACCAACAGTGTTTTAAGTTTTCCAACGTCGGTTCTAACTGTTTCCGCTTCCAATGTTTTTTCCAAACTTCGTCGCACATCTTGTATTAATTCGTAAATTATATCAAAAGTTTTTATCCTCAGCCTTCTATCTAAATCATTCTTCATAAATTGCGCCACCAATGGGCTAATTTTGACGCGAAATCCTATTATTATAGCCTTAGACATCTCCGCCAGCTTGGCGTCTGTTTCGTTTATTTCTCCAACCTCAGATTTCAAAATTCGTAAAATGGCTTTATCCTGGGGTAAATTTTTCAGCATTCCATCAATCGCCTCCAGCGATCCGAAAACATCTCCTTTCAAAATCATATTTAAAACTTTTTTGTTCGGGTCTGTGTCTAAAACAGCGGAAGCAATTTCTCTCTTGGGCTGTTCTGTTTTTATTTTTGCCATCGCCTCCTCTGCGGTTTTGTAGCTCTTAAATTTTTCTCCTACTGCCGGCACTTTTTCAAATCCTAAAATAATAACCGGCTGAGAAGGATAAGCCTCTTCAATCACTTTGCCTTGAAAGTCTTCCAAGTGTTTTACTTTAGCCATGGCTAAATCCGTGGCAATAATATCCTTATCCCTCAAAACACCTTTTTTAATGATTGCAGTCGCAACCGGCCCCTTTGAACCATCCATGTACGACTCGATTATTAAGCCCTCTGCAGGCGCATCTACCTCTGCCTTTAATTCTTGCAAATCAGCAACCAATAATATAACTTCCAGCAATTCATCAATTCCTGTTTTTTCTTTAGCCGAGACTTCAACCGATGGTATTGTCCCGCCAAAAGATTCCACCAAAACATCTATTTTGGAAAGCTCGCCTTTTATTTTTCCGGGATTGGCTGTCGGCAAGTCAATTTTGTTAAGCACAACAATCATCGGAATTTCCGCTCTTTTTATGGCCATGACAGCTTCCTTTGTTTGTGGCTGAACCGATTGGGCCGAATCTACAACCAACAAAGCAATATCAGCAACCTCAGCTCCCCTGGCGCGCATTGCGGAAAATGCTTCGTGCCCGGGAGTGTCAATAAAGGTAATCTTCCTTTGCCTCGCCGAAGCCTCTGGCGAAGGCGGGTTGCCATCCATAACAATTTCATAAGCTCCAATGTGCTGGGTTATTCCACCAGATTCTTTTGAAGTTATTCTAAAATCTCTAATGGCCTCTAAAAGAGAACTTTTGCCATGGTCAACGTGCCCCAAAACAACTACCACCGGCGGTCGCGCTTGCAAAATCTCTTTATTTTTTTGTTGTTTTTTTACCATAAAAATTCACAAATCACTTCGAGCTGGTAGCTCGGCTTACTGCTTCAACTTCCTCTCCCGATAAAACATGATCTGATTTACCGCCCTTTATTACTTTGGCGTAAACCCTGTTCCCCTCTTTGACAAATAGGCTCGAAATCACAAATCCGTTATTTTTATTGTCTAATAAAGCTATAACAAAGCTCTGATTCCCGCCCATGTTATTAAATGGATTGAACCTGACAACACCTACTCTTCTTATGGTTGTCTCCGAAATATCTTCCAAATTTTTAATCTTCAAAAATGCTTCCCTAATTTTTTCCTCCAAATCACCAATCTTTTCCTTTTGCGACAAAAAAATATCTTTAAAATCTTTAATTTTCCCTTTTTCTAACAAGTTGTCTATCTTCTCATTTGTTTGACGGGCTTTCCAAAGCAAAAAAGCATTTATCGCAACCAAGGCTATAATAATAATTCCTGCCGTAATCAAAAAAATAATGGCGATATCCATAATTATTTATATTACCTCAAAATTGACTAAACTGCAATGTATAGTTCTATTTTTTAAAGTCCGAAAGAGCAACCCAAATCCCAGGGTCTTCAACACCTAAAACCCATGCTGAAAAACCTCTAAAATTATTATTTTTCACTATATCTAATTTATTCTCAAAACTCTGTTTATTTTGATACCAAATTTTATATTGTTTATTTTGGTAGACGTAAGTAAGCCAAGACGCTCCTAAAGCCTCGTCAAAACCCAAACTATGACGAAAATTAGATCTTATATTGAAAATTCTTTCATATGTTCCGCTTACTGTTATTTTTTTCAAAGGGTCAATGCTCCAACCCCAATAATAAAGGGGAATTCCAAAAGATAGTTTCTCCGGTGGAATTTTACCCTTCACATAGTCTAAAACACTGTTTATAAATGGTAAAGACGCCACGGGTCCCACTGAATTAGGGTCGTCATAAGTCATTAAACTCACAAAATCTACAGCATTAGCCAGTCTTGCGTAATCAAACACTCCACCCCAATTTTTGAAAGCGTCGGTATCTTCATAATCAACACTTCGCGAAACAGCTGCCACACTCATAATCAGATTATTTTTATGCAAAGCCTCTGCGGATTTCTCAACAAAAGCCGAGTATAGGTCTTTGTCTAAATAACCTATGTTTTCAAAATCAAATTGCCAGCCGATATATTTTTCTTTTTTCGCGACATCAACAAGGGACTTTATAACCGCGTCTTGCGCAGGGCCAGAAAGCAACAAGTTGTGAATTATATCTTGCTTAAAACCGGCGTTTATTACCAAGGGCATAACTTTTAATTTCTTGCCCTGAGGGGTACCCTTTGGGTCCCGAAGGGTTTGCGCTATCACTTTTTTCAAGTTAGCATCAAGCGAGCCGGTTAATTTTAGCTTGGCGGAAACGGTGTAGAACTGAGGAGCTAAAATATCAATTTTGTCCGCGTTCTTTTTAAAACTTGCAATGCCTTCTTTTTCCCTCAATTGCGACATATAGAATATCTTCTCGGTTGAAGCTGAACCCACAAAAGGAGCTGCAACAAAAATAATCACGACCACAGCCAGCAGATAAAAATAGTTTTTATTAAAAATCATATTTTTACTTTAAAAAATCTTTTACGACCATTTTTGTTTCTTCCGTATTTTTTACTTTCATGAGTTTTTCCCTAAGCTCTTTTGCGCCAGTAAAACCTTTTGCGTAAGAATGAAAATATTTTTTCATGGCGTCAAACTGCTTATAACTGCCGTTCTTCCGCTGGCTGTCCTTATGAATTTTGTCGAAAATTTCAGCGTGTTTAATAATGGCTTTTAATCTCTCTTGAATAGTGGGCAATTTAGTAAACCCCACTTCGCTAAGGCTTCGCGGGGCAAAGAACCAAGGGTTCTGCAAAACAGCTCTGCCAACCATAACGCCGTCAACCCCGGATTTTTTAACCAGTTCTCGGGCATCTGCAAGAGATTTTACATCGCCGTTACCTAAAATTAATGTTTTAGGGGCATATTTATTTCTTAAGCTGACAACCTCTTTAGCTAACTCCCACCGAGCAGAAGAAGCATATGTTTCGTTTCTGGTGCGAAAATGAACAGTTAAAACAGCAATGTCTTCTTCCAAAAGCGCAGGAATCCATTTGTCAATCTGGTTCTTTTTGTACCCAACACGCGTTTTTACTGAAACAGGAATCTTTTTTTGCCCGCCCCGAGCGCCTCGAAGGGTTGCTTTGATAATTTCTTTTGCCAAATGGGAATCTTTAATCAATGCCGCGCCTCCGCCCTTTTTTTCTATGTTTCTGTCCGGGCAACCCATGTTTATATCAACACCATCAAAACCAAGTTCTGCCACAAGCCTTGCAGCCTTTTCAAAGTCAGAAGGTTTGGCGCCGAACAACTGAGCAACAATGGGGCGCTCTTTTTTGTTAAAATTTAAAAGCTTCAAGCAATGATCTCTGCCTTTGGAAAATAATCCTTCAGCCGAAACAAATTCCGTCCAAAAAACATCTGGCCTGCCGTATTTCAAAAGCATGAGGCGAAAAGCCTCATCAGTTACCCCGGACATGGGAGCCAAAGCCATAATCGGCTTTTTAAGTTTTCTCCAGAATCCTAATTCCATAATTTTCCCAAAAAAAGCGTCGATTTGCTCAAACCAACGCCACCTAAAATTTAAAGATTAAAAAAAATTTTAATAAAGCCCGTCGTAACTCTTCGATATTTGTATAAGCCTAGATACTACCTCTTTTACATTTGAAGACATGCCTATATAATCAAAAATTAATGCTGCCATTTGTCCCTTATAGAAACTTATTTTTGTAATATATTTATTATTTCTCATCAAATAATTGAGGTCTTCCCTATTCGCCTCAACAAATTGATTCTTAACAGCATTGGCTGGCGATATTTCAAAATTTTCTCCTTTTTTTGTTTTAATATAAACAGCTCTTTCACTAAATCCTCCAGCATTTGAAAAATTATCTATCATTGCTATTTCAAAAGCAACTCCCTGCTCGACCCCCTTTATCGTGAATCCATAATCCATTAATAGAGGTACTTTTGGGATTTCCTTCACCATCCAATCATATTTTCTGGCTTCTTGTCTGAACCTATCATAAACTTGGGTGTTTTTAACGAAAGTTTTTTTCTGCAATTTTCCGTCTTCTCCAATGTAGTTGTAAAGACGCACGTACATAATTATTATCCAGAGAATGAAATAACCTATTGCAATAAAAACAGGGATTGCAAACTTGGGGTTGGGGAAACCCATTTTAATCATGATAATTGTTCCAATATCACCAAAAATCATCCCTAAAAATGGCGACAAGAAAAAGGGCATCCTGAATTTAGGATTGTAGGTAAGTGCTATGAGTTTATTTAACCATGACATATTTTTATTTTTTAAGCGGAGGAGGTGAGACTTGAACTCACAAGCCCATTGCTGGGCGCCGCTTTTCGAGAGCGGTGGAATGCCATTATCCGACTCCTCCAGATTTATCGTTAAAATATCTTTTGAACTTGTTTAAGTGTTTAGGGTTTGAAGACCCTATTTCCTTGAAATATCTGATAACTTCTTCTTCACGTCTTAAGAATATACTAAATTTTGTCTTTTGTGTAGGGTGAAAGCCAAATTTTGTTAAATTGTCTTTAAAAAAATTAAGAAGTGGCAAGGATCTGTTTGTAAAATTTATACCGCTGTTTAAATAAATTTTATCTTTGTATTTATGTTTATCCACATAGAAACATCCGTCCGTATCCAATAAACCTCTCATGCAAAATTTTGTAAATAAGCCTGATTTAGAAATCCATGCCGGAACACCAACTTGTTGTTTTACCTTGTTGCCTATTTTTAACCCAGTTTCTTGTAAAAATTTAACAAGTTGAATTCTGGAAATCACTATATTTACTACACAATCAACCCCGTGATTATATGTCGCCGCTTTCACATCAAAAAGGTCGTTGATCAACTTCTTTACATAAAAAGAAAATTCCAAATCAGTTATTTTATTAAGCGTTATTGAAACTTGGCTTTTTGTTATCCCTCCATCGCCCAAAATAATTCCTATAAACTCTGCCAACTGAACGGATTTTTTTGGTAAAAATATGTTTTTTTGCGCAAAATATTGATTTGGATTAAATTTTCCTTTTTTCTCCCACCATTCAAACCATTTCTTCCTACGATAATTTTCGTTTCCAATTCTGCCATATTTTTTGAATGTAGCTAAGCCTCCGGCTCTTGCCCCTTTATGTATATACCAAAATCTATCTCTTATTTCAACATCTTTCGGAAAATCAACTTCAGCGATGTTGCATAGCGCTTCCAACCCAGACAAGGAAACGGAATTTTTTTCTCTTTTCCAGTCAGTCATAGACCTAATGCAAACCCCAGCGATTTTTGAAAAATCTTCAAGTCCTATGTCTAACTTAGATTGCACCCCATCCAAAAAAGCTTTCTGGTCGCCTTTTCTTAAAAAAATAACTCTCGCTCCTTTATTTTCTATATCTATCTCTACCATACTTCCATCATATCACATAATTCCATAAATTAAAATGCGGCTTTCGCCGCATTGTGCTCTAATTTTCAACAACTTTATTTTGTCTCGTTTTTTACTAAAATTTTGTGCCAATCGTTAAAGTCGTAAATGTCGTGAGCAATGACACCGGCAACAACCCCGACGAAAAATCTTGGAAGATAGAAATAGTCAATAACCCATACAGCCAATAACAACAACGCCCCCAAAATCCAGTGGTGTAAGTGAATTTTGTATTTACCGCAGTCAATGTAAATGCAGTCAACTTTGCCGTTTTCAAGCAAATATTTAGAGAAAATTTTAGCGCCGATATACCCCAGAGCTAATCCCAGAGCCAAAAGAAAGGAATAATAGAATGAAGCCACCAGCACTACTGCCGGCAGGTATTTCCTGACTTTTGAGTTCTTATTGTCGCTTTTGGCTAACTCTAAATCTATCAACTTATCGTTTATGTTGGCTAGTTCTTTATTGTTATCCATATTGCTCTATTTTATCATCAACAAGCACCCTTGTCCAGACCTAGAACCCATTTTTACCCTCAGCTTTTTACTTCCCCATCTGGATAAATTGCTGTTGAAGTATTCCAATTAGCTGGGTGATGAGAGCTATGAGCTGTTGTTTGATTTGAACAATAACAGCGGCAGTGAATGTTGTATTGTTTCCCGGTGTTGAGATAGCGGTAACGTCGGGTGTTGCCGGAGGCAAGCTTGTTAAATCCGGTGTCGGTGTTGGTGGCGGTGTTACGGTTGGGGTTGGGACATCGGCAGAAGGAGCTGGTGGTTGTGAACTGCTGTCTGACGTTGAGCTTGTGGCAGAGGTGGATGTTCCACTGGACACGCTTGTTCCGCTGGATGCGCTTGCACTTGCTCCTCCACCTGCTCCAAGCACTAGCGAGAAGTCAGCTAAAATGGTGTGGTTGGTGGTTACGTTGGTAAAGGTGTAGGTGGTTAGCGGGCCTTGTGATGCTCCGTCTACTATGACGTTGGTTGTGTAGGGGTCGTTGGCTGATATCGTGAATGTCTGGTTTGCGCCGTCGTCTACAGTGGTGGCTCCTGTTGGGGTAATAGAGCCATTGCTGTTTACTGTTGAGGCTGTGATGGTGTGGGAGGTTGTTATGGTGACTAGGGCGCCTGCGCTGGTGAGTTTGGCAACATAAGCATCATTGCTGGCTCCTACAGTATGAGCTATCGGCGGAGATTCCCATGTAGCACTACTGACTCCACCAACATAAATATTCCCGGTGGTATCTGATACAATCGCTTGACCTTTATCAGACCCACTATCACCTAAAAATGTATTCCAAAGTAAACTACCACTGTTGTTGAGTTTAGCAACACAAACATCAGTGGTAGCAGCCTGCCCATAATATGCCCGTAATGGTGATCCCCAAGTGGCATTGCTGTACCCAGTAATATAAACACTGTTACTATTGTCCAAAATAATTCCTGTTCCAATATCACCCTGGATTCCTCCCAAAAAAGTATTCCATGTCATAGTCCCTGCGCTATCCAATTTAGCGACAAAAATATCATTGCTAGAATTATACAATTGTAATGGCGAGCCCCATGTTGCATCACTATACCCAGCAACATAAACATTCCCGGTGCCATCCACAGCAACTCCAGCGCCATAATCATTTCCGCTTCCTCCCAAGAAAGTACTCCATGCAAGAGTACCCGTATTAGTTAATTTTACCACCCAGGCATCCTGATTGGCAGCATATATTCTTACTGGCGTACCCCATGTTGCGTTACCATATCCAATAATATAAATATTACCGCTACTATCCACCACAACCCCTTTACCATAATTATATTTTCTCGTACCACCGCCAAAGAAAGTATTCCAAATTAAATTCCCATTATTGCTGAGCTTAGCAGCAAAAGCATAACTGTACTGTGCTGATATCCATGGTAATATCGGAGATCCCCACGTACTGCTTGCGCTTCCGACAACATAAATGTTTCCGCTCGTGTCTAATGAAATTGCAGTGGTTTGTGGCACGTTAGTGTTACTTAAAAACGTATTCCAAACAAGAGAACCCGTGACATTAAGTTTAGCGATAAAATAATTATTACCACCAGTCGGTTCAACAATCGGAGAACCCCATGTTCCATCGCTTTTTCCCGTAACATAAACATTTCCACTGGAATCTACTGCAATTCCATAACCATCATCATACCCGCTTCCTCCCAAGAAAGTATTCCATACAATAGAACCCGTACTGCTAAGTTTGGCGACAAATGCATCTTCTTGTGCAGAATATCCCCTGATAGGCGAGCCCCATGTTGTATCACTGTATCCCACGGCATAAACATTTCCGCTGGTATCTACAGTAACTCCATAACTAACATCACCCCCACTCCCTCCCAAAAAAGGATTCCATGTGTAAGTTGTCGCGCTGGCGTGATTGGCAAATCCAAGTAGCAAAAAACCGGTAAAGCATAGCGCTACGGAGATTTTAATCTTTAAACGTTTAATCATTAATTTATTATATCACACTAATACCCCCCCCCCGCACAAGCATCAACCTGTGGATAAGTTTTAGAAAACACGTTTATAAATAGGGTCTATGATAATTGGAATGTTTGGCGTGTATTTGCCAAGGGTAAAACCGACTTCATATTGGCTCTTGATTAAAAAAGATATTGGCACCGGAACTTTTTTGTCGTTTATTATTTGCCAAGCCAAGGGAGCCGATTCAGTAATTGTGCCAAGGTCATATTTAATTACAAGATTCTTGTTTTTATCTAAAGAAAGAGGACGATTGTATTTTAAAATAATATTATTTGAAGAAATGCTTTTATCGCTTTCTTTCAGATTTACAAAATAGGTACTCTTCATCAAAGAATCTTTGCTGGCTTCGTAGGTTATATCTATACCATTCCAAACATTGCGGTATGTAACTTTGGTGAGTGGAGCTGCTTTCTCGGAGTTTGGCAGAGTCATCAACGATTCCGGGGCGGCAGATCCCCCACCGGCTGATTCCGGCGCAACAGAATTTGAGTTCACAAAATCAACTCTAAGCATATGCGTAGGAGAGGCAACAATGATTCCTGTGTTTTGAAAACCAATAACAGTTCCTTGCGAGGTAAACTGCAAAAGACTGTTCTGCGATGGCACGGCAGCATCTTTGATTGCAGAAACGGTTGACAGACCAGAAGGGACTGGATAAAAATTGGCAAATGCGACAATTGCCAACGTAAAAACAAAAAACCCTGCAACAATAAACCAAAGCCCGCGTGAAGAAAATATTTTTTTATTTCTGCTAGACATATTATTGTGTTATTATATCAAATAATAAAATATAAAAAAAGAGGGTTTGACTTATGTCTCACCCTTTGTTTCTGAAAAACAACTTTATTGGAACAGCTCCTCGGCGCTGAAGTCCAGCTGCCCCTGGAACTTCTCGATGGCTCCTCGCCTGACTGCATTAAGAGCCTTTTGTTTTTCCATGAATTCAGCCACGGAATAGTGTTTCTCGGGATGAAAACAAGTGCTATCAACCGTTCTCACGGCTTTTGGCACCAGCAGGCCGGTAGGAGAAGTTGTCCAGTCTTCCAGACCTCCGCGAAGCAGAGAATCCAGGATGCCCATGGTATCTTGCAGGGTGATATTTCTGTAATGCTCACCCTCTCCAATCCAGCCCGTGTTCAACAAGTAGCAGTTAATCTTATACGGTAAGCCCTTCAAAATCCGGTAGAAAATATTGGCGTGCTCAATGCGACTCCCAATGACGAACGGGTCGTAGAAAAACTCGCTTCGAATTTGACCGGCTTTGGTGGGGTCTCCAGCTGACGACTCCATCGCCTGGCCCAGAATCATCAAAGCAGTCGCCTGCTCCAACGTCAACTTTGAAATAGCCGGAATCAAAGGTCCCCTGGTAATAAGAATCAGGTTGTCGATTCTCTCAACCCCAATATGCGGGCTGGCATGCATGAGGTGTTCCCTGCGGACAACCGCCCTCCCGTTTGAGGTTATTTCCACATTGTCAAAATCCAAGCATCCTTGCTCGGAGACCCAGACGTTTTCGTGTACAGTTTCGGGACGCAACAGGCCGTAGAATATTTCGGTTTGCTCGCCCGGATTGACGCGTTCAGTTTTAACGAAGATGCCGCCGCCCTCAAAACCATGGAAAGAACCATCGGGCATTAAAGACCCGCCGTCGTCCTGGACCATCCATGACTCTTCCATGCCTTTTCTGGCAAGAATTCTGCAGGTGGTTGTGGTCTTCCCATTGGCACTCAGGGCTACGAGAAGAGTCCTTGAAAGGACAAAGTCGCCATGAACGTTTTGAAGGCGATCCTCTCGACAACCGGCGTGCAAAAAAATTCCGCCCCGGATAGTCTTGGTTGCCCAGTTCTCGGCCGCGAAAACGCCCTTCTTGTACTCTCCAATGTAATTGGAATTCCTGACCACTTTTACAAACTTGCCTCCGGGAAGCATCGCCAACCTGATGGTGATGTCTTTCCTAGGAAGAGGTTTTGCCCTGTTTTCCTCAAAAGCATTGTCTGCGAAAAATAAGATATTGTAAGTCGGACTTTTAACCGACACAGCTGGCGGCAGAAAAAGATTACCTCCCAAAGCAATATGGGCGAACCTTTCGGGCACGACTAATCTAACCGTTGTGCCTGTGCTGCCGTCGCCGACTACTCGGTCCAGAGAAATTATCCGCTCTTTGGATAAGACACCTATTGCTTCCGCCAAAAGGCGTTCTTCGTCGTCGCCAAAATGGCTGTCGACGCTGTTCTTGGTAAACATTGCCGCCCTTGATGAGGGTCCGCTTTCAACTACAAAACTCCCGTATCTGGTCTGCTTGACCCCGGGTTGGCGCGCCACAAGTTGCCTCAGCTCGCTCTCCGAGGGGTTATCCACCAACATGTTGCGGGCAGCAGCACCGGTTATTACGTCATCAACTGTTTTGGAAAATAAATCAAGAATATTCATCTCGCGTCTCACTTTCTGGTTGCTGTTGTGTTTCAGCTTAGTTTTCAACGTGCAGGTGGAGCCAAACATAGGCTTGACTCTACCAAACTACATACTACGTCAAACTAAACAAAAAGACAATAGATTCATAATTTAATAAAAACAAGGATATTTGCTATAATAGACCAACATGAAATTATTCGAACAAATAAAAAAAACCGCACGCCGGCACAAAACTGTGATTGCGCTAATTTTGGGTGCGTTTTTGTTTTTGTATATTTTACTATATGCTCTGAACACAGAGTTAACAAACAGCTATAACTCTAACCAATCTTTTTCTGTAACTGACAGAAATAACAACGTTATTTTAATCTCAAAGAACCCGAAGGGCTATTACGCCGAATACTCTGCCCCGGTTCCCGATAATTTTAAAAAATTACTGATAGAAAAAGAAGATAAATATTTTTATTGGCATTTTGGTTTCAATTTTTTGAGCATTTTTGAGGCTGTTGGAAACAAGCTGGGGTTGTCTCAGAGAAAGGCTTCCAGCACAATAAGCCAGCAACTTACAAAAATACTTTTACAGGAGGAGAATCAAAGAAACATAAACAATAAAATAAAAGAGGCTTTTTACACACTGGCATTGGAAACGTTTAATAGCAAAGAGAAAATTTTGGAGATGTATGCCAACTCTGTTTATTTCGGCAGCCAATTGCAGGGAATAAGATCTGCCGGCAAAGCATATTTTAATGTTGCTCCGCAAAACTTAACCACCGGGCAAATTGTTCAATTGCTTGCGACATTGAGCAGTCCAACCGATTATAATCCAGCTGGCTCAGCAAACATAGAAAAATCTAAGATTTTGTCTGCTTCGCTGGGGGTAAAAAACAATAATTTTACACAACCTGAAGATTGCCAAAAAAATATACAGAACTACGTTTATAAAAACCAGCCAATTTTAGAACTGGCTCCATACCTTTCCGGCAATGTTAACAAAAACCTGCAATTGACAGTTGACAGCCGACTAATGAAAAATATCAGAGACATAGTGTCGTCAAACATTGATGTTTTGAAAAATAAAAAAGCAAAAAATGCGGCTGTCGTAATTTTATCAGCAAAAGACAACCAAGTGCTGGCGTTGATCGGTTCGCCTGACCCAAGCTCTTTTTCCGATGGTTACAAAATTGACATGTCTTTGCAACCCAGGCAGATTGGCTCAACAGTTAAGCCGTTCATTTATCTGCTTGGCTTTGAAAATGGAATGAGGCCATACACATTAATTGACGACCGAGAATACAAATACTTAGGACCGGGCGGATACCCAATTTATCCTAAAAATTATGACTTCAAATATCACGGCTTAATGACCGCGCATTATGCCCTAGACAACAGCATTAATGTTGCAGCTGTAAAAACGCTTGAATTTGCAGGCATAGATAATTTTAACAAATTTTTAACAGAAGACCTGGGGTATAAAACCATACAACCAATTGACCAATACCAGCTTGGAATCGCCTTGGGAAATTTAGAAATGAACTTGCTGGACCTCACCCATTATTTCTCAATTTTCCCAAACCAAGGAAAACTCAACGGGTTGAAAATATTTACCGATGGATCTATAAATAATAATTATTTCCCTTACCAAAATAAAGACGTGGCGCCAAAAAAATATGTAGAACTTATAAATAAAATTTTGAGCGACCGAAAAACCGGCATAGACCAATTTGGAGCTGAAAGCTCGCTGAATTTGCAAGCAAAAAATTATGCTTTAAAAACCGGGACCTCTCACGACTACATTGACAGTTGGATAGTCGGATACACTCCTGATTTTTTGGTTGGCGTGTGGGTGGGAAATGCAGACAACTCGCCGACTGATGCAGTTTCCGGACAAACTGGAGCCGGCAGAATTTGGAATGAGGTTATGCAACTGATGCTCAATTCAGAATATAACCAAAATTCGCAGTTTGATTTTTCAGATATAAAAGAATACCAGGGCAAAAATGGAATTGAATATGGCTTAGCAAATGATGATTTTAAAAAATCTGAAAACATTATAGAGAATCAGGACAAATCTTTCATCCTAAATCCGCACGATGACGATGTTTTTATTTTTACCCCTGGCGTAGAAATTTCGCTGGAGGCAAAAGACGTCTCCGACTGGAAAATCATTGGCCCCGCCTTTGCTGAAACCACAACGGGTAAGCAAAAAATATTTTTTGCTCCAAAAAAAGAAGGCAGTTATGAAATAACAGCCTCCTCTAAATCGCAAAACGAAACAATAACCGTGCGATTTATAAAACAGACCAATTAAATTATTCCTCAATCAATTTTTAAAATCTGTCTTTTATATGCTTTAATAATTCTTTCAAGTAAATCTTTTGGCTGAGCCTCGTACTTGGCAAATTCTTTTATATTAGTTTGATTTAGATGAAGTTGACCTTCTCCTATATTCCCTCTGTGTTGTCCCCTTGAATAATACTTATTATTTTCTATATCTTTTGAAGCGAAAACCCAGTATTTTATTGTGTCCCGCCAAACGGCGACCCAGATAAAAACATCACAACTACTTGGTTTTATCTGCTGAAAATTCATATCAAATGGTTTTTTGGAATTCCATGCAAGAGCTTTAACATAAAGTGGCTCATCACTTTTTGCATCGACTGCCCTGGATGCTTTTACCTCTATCTTGATATGACTCTTTTTATAGTTATAAAAAAAGTCATACTCGTTATCAAAATCTGGGTGTTCTTTTTTTGTGGGCTTTTTCATTTCAGGAACAATAGCATGGACATGTGATTGCGCCCACGTAATTCCAAACGCTGTCGGAGATCCATATTTTTCATAAATATGTACATATTCGTTCCTTATCAGATATTCTCCTCTAATCTTGAGATAATCCGCAAGAGTTATTCTGTCCAATCCTAATAAGTTCGAAATGATATACTCATATTCATTGAAAGGGTATACCGACATTAAATCTCTGAGATTACTTCGTAATTTCTCCTTGTCGTTATTTGGCAATCGCTCAATCAATTGTTCTATATCTTTTTTCAAAATTTCCATAGATTATTTATTAAATTTAATAATATAGTTTTTCTCTTTTTGCGAGAGTTCAAATTTGTTCATGATATAGTCATCTAATTTTCCGAAAATATCTTCACCTTTTATTATTCCATCAACTAATTCGACAATTTCAGAAAATGTTTTCTTGTCCCAAAGTGGTAATGGCATTTGCTCTATGTGACTCCTCAAAACCTTGATGCTTGAAAACTTCTTTTGAAATACAAATTGATATAAGGATGAATTGAGCAGGGCAGCAATCACTTTCATCGGATACTCTGGAATTTGAGGAATAACAATATTGGCACTATTGAGGGTTAATTTCTGATGGTTATCATAAGCAAAGACTAAATATTTAGAAATAAATCTATAAATTAGTTTCTCCTTCGCTCTATATTTTTCTATCAAGGCAACCTGCTGAAATTTTTCCGGTATAAATTGGACATAGTTTGGAGTTTCTTTCAGCGCAAACCTTTCGACATCTTTTCCTTTATAGATGGGCTCAAACCCTTCTTTTGCTTCGCTGACAATAAATTTTTTATTATTGCCCGTCACTATTCCTAACGCCCAATCAGCCTTGTTCTCTAGGGTAACGTGGTTTATTCGATATATTTTATCAATTATTTCAGTATCAACTCCATTCGCATGAATATCAAAAATAAAATCCCTGTTATTTAACCACCTCGATTGTTTGGCGTAGTGCTCCCCATCTTCTTTACAGATTTGTATGTTCCCATCTTTATTTTCAGACTTTTCTATATCCAATCTATAAACAGAAGTAAAGACATTCTTAAAAACTCTATTGAGACAAACAATCTTTTTAACCTGAAAATTTTTTAAAATAATTTTTCTTATATCTCTGTGTGTTTTTACATTCAAAATTGACTCTGGCAAGATAAAAGAGACTGTACCACCATTTCGGAGTAAACCAAGGCTTTTTATGAGAAAGTATGAAAAAGATTCTAGTGATATTATTTCAGGATATATTTTCTTTAACCTCTCGATGTCTCTACTAGAAAAATGGGCACCCCACGGCGGATTTGTCGCTATCACATCAAAATCTTTTATATTTTGGTTGTTTGAACTAAACAAATCGTAATTTCCAATATCAGAAAGTGTATTTTTGCAAACAATGTTTGGTATGAAATCTTTGTCTTTAAATTTTATTAAAATATTAAGTCTGGCAATTTTGACCGCGATATCGTCAGAATCAATTCCATATATGTTCGATGGATTTTCTATAATGTCCGAAAATGCCAATAAAAATTGTCCTGTTCCGCAACAAGGATCAAGAACCTTAGAATCCTTTTTGACGTGCTCAGATATTATTTTATCAACTATATTTGCCGGAGTATAATATGACCCACTTTGCGATTTTTCTCCTTCAGCTAAAAGGGACTGATACAAAAATCCGAGCACATCTCTTTCTTTCGGAATATCGCAATTGAGCAGATAAGAAAAGTTCTCTTTCATATTTTTTGCCTCTATTTCTGAAAGCCACGATTTTATTTCCTTCCCGATTTCGTTATTTACAATAGACAAATCATTCTTTTCTATAATATCGTGGATATCTACTTCTAACAGAATTTTTTCTTTTTTAAGTAAATTCAAACTAACGAGAAAAATGGCGGATAATAAAGCTATGTTATTATCTTTTATAAAATCAACTACGCAATTTAACGCATCAAGATTAACCTTATCATGGATATATTCATTTGGTGTAAAAACCTTATCGGCGTTCACCTTGTTTGCCCTTCCGCTTAATTTTTCTAAATCACCGTTTGCAATCCTAAGTTTCACATTTTCTATATCTTGTTTCTGAAAAAAATTTTTAGTATTCGCATCAATCGTTCTCAAAAAGCCTGACTTCACCCAATTTCTAACTGTAGCAGTCGAGATACCCAAAAAAGTAGCCGTACTTTCTATGTTTAAAACTGCTCCGTTGTTATCAATTATAAATTTTTTTTCCAAACTACTCTCCATAAACTTTTATTAATTAATCATATAATTTTACCACAAGGTAGTCAAAACACGAACAACAAAAAAACGTGAAAGCGGGTCAAATGATGAAAATAAAACGCCCACATATTGCTTCTCTATTTTGTCACTTGAAACGTTGCGCTGCCTGTTCTGCCAAAATTTTCCGGCGTGTACATTTCTGAAACTACTGCCGGCAACTGGGAATAAGCGCCAGGCACCAAGGCTCTCAAATAATAGTCAAACTCGTATACGCCAGGATCTAATTGGGCAGTATAAATGTATGCCCTGTCGTCGCGTATCTCTTTGAAGTCCGGATAAATTTCAGGAGCTTTTATTTGGACCTGATTAAATCTCAAGTCCTTACTCTCTGTAGCCAGGCTTAAGTCAACAATTTCCATGCCAGCCGGTATAAAGTCTTCTATTTGAACATTCCTACGTTCAACCGGAGCCACAATGGTCAGGTGCTCTCTGACAAGGTCGCCGGCTTTGGCTTTTGCCAGCGGGTTGCTCCCAGATTTATCGCTTAACGCATACATCTGCCTCGTGATAGTGAACCCCTCGTCTCTTGGCTCAACATTTCCTTCAAGATAATATTTTAAGCCAAGATCATAATACAAAGACCCCGATCCTGTCTTTTTTAGTTCTAAAGTGTTGTAATCGTTCACTCTCAAAGAGCTTATTGGAATCACCTGTTTGCTTTGTTCTAGAATAGTAGAAGCGTTAAACGCAAACTTATCAACGCTCTTAGCGTTAACAATCGTATCTAATGTATAAACCGCGCCGGTTTCTTTTTTCCAATTAAGATAATCTGTAAACGCTTCCACAACAGCTAAAGTATTTTGCGTTGAACCCCATGCCCCATCTTTATCTTTAGAGTTAAGAATCCATCTTATTATTTTATCTGTTATTGCAGTGTCGCGCTGCCCGTCTGCAAGAGATTTAAGATACAAGGCGGTATCTCCAATTGTTGACTCAAAGTAATCGTAATAATAATTATCCTGGCGCAAGGACAAAAACGCTCCCCTTGAATCAATATTTATTCTATTATCAAGGGCGTTGTTAATTCTTGTTGTAGCATATGAGCCAAAAGAATTGTTGCTAACCAAAACTCCAAGCTCGGCCAACGCTTTCTGGCTTAGTTGGTCGTTGATCGCCGAATCATCGGTAATAATGGAGCTCACTGTTTGCATTAAGTTACCATTGTTTCTATAACCATCTGTCTGCAAAAGCACCGAAGCTAAAGAAATTTTTTCGTCGTCAGAAAGGTTGTAGTCAGGACCATTGTAATATCTGAACAGATAATCCGCCGCGTTATTTAACGCATCGGCATTAACCGTGTAGCCGGCTTTCTTGAGAGAATTAAAAGCATCAACAACACTGAGGGTCATAAAATAATTTGATTCTCCTGCCCCCCACATGTTGAATCCGCCATCGTCATTTTGGTTCTTATAAAGGTCAGACAGCCCGACATCAACCAGCTGGTCAATTGTATATTCTTTGTCTTTGTAAAGAACTTTTTCCAACTTTAACTTGTCAGCCATATTAGGAATTTTCAAACCATTTTTAATAATGGCAATGGCTTTTAACTTACTGGAAATTTGCTCAGAGCATCCATAAGGATAGCTTATCAAATAGTTTAACGCATCGGACAAAAACACCGCCAAGGTAGCTGAACTTTTGACTGTCAAATCTCCATTGTTGGCAGAAACATTGGATGGCAGATAAATTACTTCTTTGGCGTCACTTCCCTGCGTATAACCGGCGGTTGCTGTAACCTCATATGTAGAATTCTGCCTGATTACAATGCTTTGAGCTACAGCATCTTGTAATCCTCCGCCAGATGCTGAAATTGTAAAGCTATGAGAGCCGCTATAAAATTTCGCCGGAGCCTTCACCGCAAAGTACACGGTTTGTTGCTCGCCTTTATTCACCCTGACTGTTTTTTCTTTATTATTGTCAGCAGGTTGCAATGTGTCGCTCTTGAAAGAAACTTTAAATGTTTTGTCTCCGTCTGATTGATTGAACACTTGGGCGCCAATGCTGAAAGTGTCTTCCGGAACAATAAATCTGGGCTTTAATGGAACAATCATAAGATCCTTTTTGCTTTGGAATGAAAGATAATCGACGCCCAATTTTGTGTCTTTGGTCACGCCCAAAACTTCTGCCTGCCAAGTTGTTAAGTTATCCGGGAGCTTAAACGAAGTCTGAGCTTTGCCATCGTCGCCTGTTTGCACAGTGGCAGACCAAAAGGCTGTGTCTCGAAAATCGCCCCTGACTTTATTATCAGCTCCGCCTCCTCCGCCCCCGCCCTTGGTTTCAGAGTTATTACTATCTGACGCGTCGGCAGGCTCAATCCTAACAATTTTATTTTTTATGTTAGATGAAGTGGAGACAGTAAGCGGGAAACCATTGTAGAAAAAGACCAAAGGATCTTTTTTGGGATTCCCTTTCAATGCCAAAACGCTCAAATCAACAACTGCCACAGAGACCTCTGTTTTCAACGGTTTTCCGCTGGCGTCTTTTGCCACAATACTCAAATTAACATTATCCCCGGGGTTGTAAAACTTTTTGTCTGAAGTCGCCTGCAAGTCAATTTTTGATTTGTCGCTGTTTACTGTAAATTCCTGAGACGCAAATTTTACAGCCGGGTCGGGCGATTGCAACAACACTGAAACATAAACATTAGGCGCATAATCATCTGTGGCGGTAAAATTATACCCCAAAATATTTCCTGTTAAATCAACTATTTTGTAATCAAATATCTTCCCGCGTTCAATGGTAATTAGAGCTTTGGACTTTGAATAAGGAGACTCAATAATCAACTGCCCCTGTTCGCCAACTTTAAGATCTTTCTTGTTGGCTTTAAGGCTCAAACTTGTGCTGTCATCAAACATAAAAGTCGCCTGGCCTTCTCCATAAACATAAATGCTGGTTTTAGATTTTATTTCGTTTCCTGCTTTGTCGTGAGACGAAAGTTCTATGTCATATTGCCCCTCTTTATTTAGTTTTACCTTCTGGCTCCAGTTTCCATTATTATCTGTGCCAAAGTTTATTGTTTTAACAAGATCTTTTTTCTCCTGCCAATTGTAATTAAATGCTCCGCTTACCTCCTGACGCTTGGCATAAACCCAGCTTACAGCATAAATATCAGCTGTTATGTTTCCAACTCCCACATCTTTGCCTTCGGTATCAACTGTTTTTACTTTCAAATTAAAATCCTGATTTTTACCGACAAAATACGGGTCTGTTTTAACTCCGATGTAATAATTACCGGCGTGGACAATAAATGATTTTTGGTCTGAAACGCTTTGCCCCAAATTATTTTTAACAGTTGAGTCTAAAACTATTATTCTGCTGCCCTGATTAGGACTGCTCTTTAGCATTTCCTGCAAATCAAGCTTCTGCGAAAATTTAAATTTGCCGTCTTTGTCAGTTGTGCCCGAGCCCCGAGAAATAAATTTGTCTCCATAGTAGTATGACCCCGAATCATAATAATTGTCATCCCACCATCCAAAATTAAACCATTCGTCGCCGGTATACCTGTCAAAATAATAATTTTGGCTGCTGATTGTATAACTCACCTCGGAGTTATCAACCGGGGCGCCAAAATAATAATTGGCATCAACCTCTAAATTTGCTGTATCCTTAGAAATATACTCGCTCTTTGAAGAAGTTTGGCTGACTTGGAAAGCCGCCGGAACGTATTCTAAAATGTCAAAGTACGCGCAGTCATAACTTCCTTTAACGCAAATGGTGTATGTGCCAAGCGGAGAATTTTTGTCTAAAACAAAGTCAATGTTAAAAGTTCCGAACGCGCTAATATCAACATTTTTATCCAAAGCAATTACTCCTTTAGAATTCCTGATTTTAACCTCTATTGTTTTGTCACTGAACATTTCGTAGTTTCCGTCGTAGCCAATGCGCAGAATGCCTTTTGCATGCACTGTTTGCTCGGGCCTGTATAAAGGCTTATCTGTATATATAAATGTCTTTTTATAATTGTAGGCGCTTTGACTCCAGTTCATTTGGTCGTTGTTCTGCATAACAACTGTGCTATCACTCCCATAGCTGGCCACAATGCAATCAGCTCCTATTGATGGCACAGAAAAGGCCAACCCGTCACTGTTGGTTGTTGCATTGCCAAGCAAACCTCCGCCTTTGTCATAAAAGCTAATCTTGGCTCCAGCAATTGGATTTTGGGTTTTCATGTCAGTTACCCAATAGAGATTTTTTAGGCTACTTATCTGTTGTGAAGATAATTGCTCCTCAACCGAGCCCAAATAATCTGTTGCCGGGGCAATGGACTTTTCCGCAACAGCTAAATTAGTCACTGTTACATAATTTTTTAATTTACCGGAATAATTTGAGAGCAAAGGATTGCTTACGGAAACCACGTAGTTCCCTATCGGATCTGTAAAATAATCTGCCAAATTTACTGAAAAATAATTATTGACCCAGTACTTTTCCGGCAAAGATATTTGTTTTGTTTTGTATTGACTACAAACCGAAGAGTCAATAATGTTGCTGTCATACATTTGCTTAAAGTCTATGGCCGACGCCTTGCAAATGGCCAAGTCAACATAAGAAACATTCTGCGCGCCAAAATTTAAAACCGCGTTTTGCGGAGAAGTAACGCTATATCTCTGTTGCAACCCAAAGGCATATGCGCTGCCTGCTTCCATGGTTCCTGTGCTAAAAGAAATTTGCTTCTTAATATTTTGACCAAAAACATCATTCAAATCTAAATTAAGATTATAGATGCTTTCAGGCGCAAACCCCCCTCTTACAAAAGTCATCATTGTTCCCAAAGGACAAGCCTGAGAAACGCCAGATGATGGCCAAGACTGACTGAAAGAATTAATTTGGAAATCAAGATTTCCGGAAATTTTCTGCTTAAATTCTTTTTTATCCGGGGTGGCCAAAGGATTATTTGAACACAAATAAAAACCGTCCAAATATTTTTTGTCTAAATTACTATAAGACTTTGACGAATCGCCCAAACTGATTGTCAGCGGGCCATAAGTCAAAATGCCGATGTTTATAGTATCTTTATTTATTTGCAAACCGCCGGTATTAACCACTTTCTCTAAGTTGACACTGAGTTTATCTCCGGGCTTTATTTCACTGGATTTAAAATATATGTTTATTTTTTTGTTATCCTGAATTTTCTCGCAATTCGGGTCGTAATAGCTGTTCTCGTCTTTGCACTTTTGGCCATATTCTATTTTTTGTAAATTACCGGCGGTAATTCGGCTTTTAGATAAATTTATGTCTTCAAAAAAGGTCAGGGTTAAGTATCCCTGAGGATCAAATAAATTTAAACTTGCTAAATTGGTCCTGTCTGAATGCGCAGACCCTTGGTTGACAACGCCGGCTGTGCGCACATCTATTATTTTGGAAGTATCCAGGGCTATATCTCCCTCTTTGGAGTAGGCCCCACTCACAGTAACTGTATAATTTTTGTTGAAATCCCAAAACTTGCTCCTGCCAAAAGAATCTTTTTTAGGATAGAGTTCAATTATTGACTGGTCAACCTCTCCCTTTTTGCCGGTAAAAATATCCAGAAGACTGGCTGTCAGCCGATCAACAAAATTAAACCCAAAACCTCCACTAAAATTATCTCCTGTTTTGTATTGCGGGTTATTCTTTGTCTCATCTTGAGTTTTCAAAGCATATTCCGCCACAAAAGGAATTTCTTGGTTGGTGTTTCCGTCAGTTATTTTTATTTTTGATTTTGTTTTGCTTAAATCAACCGGCTGGTTAAAATATATCCTTACAGGCTGGTTGTAAATTTGGCTTTGGATTAAGGTGTAATTTTCACTGTCAGCATACCTCAATTTTAAAACCTGAAAAGAGCTTTCAGAGTTAGACACCGCCAAACCGTCCATGGAAGTGAATCCATTTTTTACTTTAACTGTATAGTTAGCAGATCTTTTCAAATGGTCTTTTGGAATAAATTGAAGCGTATTTGTGCTTATCCATTTAAACTTTCCGTCAGTGGCAGGGCTTATTTCCACCGGAATGCTTTGCCCTTCCAATTGATCAATGGTTGTTACAGGAACCATTGGCCGATTAAAAATTATTGTAATTTTAGAATTGTCAGGAGCTTCTGAGTTTACGGCCGGAAAAATGGCATTTACTTTCGGATTTTCCGCCACCAAGAAATCACTGGCTAAAATTTTCCCTTGTCCTAAATCAACCTTAACCGCATAATATTTATCTAAGTCCAAAGAATTCTGCGGTTTAAAAACAATAAAATTTGTATTTATTTTTTGCTCGGTAATTGCCGCTATCGCCTTTTGCGCTTGCCACCATGCTGTTTGCTTTCCTTCCACCCAAGTTCCTTTTATTTGCGGGTCAAAAGTAACGCCTTTTTCAGCCAGTTGTTTATCAACGCCTTTGGGCAAAGAAATTCTTATAGCAGCTGATTGAGATATTTTTTCCGGGACCAGCCTATAATTCTCGCTGTAAGATATGTTTAGACCCGATTGGCTACCCATAAAAAAATACAGACCAACGGAAATCAGCGCCACACAAAAAACTCCCAACAGAATATTGCGTAAACGAAATATATTTTTATCCATATTTTTAATTTAATGTTATTAATTAGTTAAATATTTTGCTTTGTTTATTAAATGCTGACCTAAATTTTTTGAAAAAATAGTCTCTCCGCCGGGAGCGCTTAAATAAAACCAATAATCGGAATTTTCAGGATAAATTGCGGCTAAAATACTGTTTATGCCCGGGTTGCAAATTGGGCCAACAGGCAAACCTGCATGCTTATATGTATTATATGGCGAATCAACATTCTTATCAATTGCGCTTGGATGTTGGGAGGCTAAAAAATATAGTAAAGTTGAGTCAACTTCCAAAGGCAAACCATTGTCCGCCCGCTTCCATAAAACTCCGGCAACAACCTGTTTATCTTTTTGAGTCTTAACTTCCTTTTCCAAAATTGACGCCATTGTTATAACTTCAAAAATTGTCCGTTTCTGTTTTTTTATTTCTTCCCTCATCTCCTGCGTCAACTTTTTGTCAAAATTGTCCATCATTTGCTTTACAATGTCTTGGCTGGAAGCCGAAGAATCAATTAGATAACTATCCGGAAATAAATAACCTTCAAGCCCAACATCTTTCGGCTTATCTGACAAAAACGCATATTTTTGCAGAAGCGAAGAATAAAACTCAGCGTAGCTTTTTTTATCGTTGTTCAAAACTAAATTCAAAAACTCGCTTTTGCCAACTATGTAATTCTGGCTTAAAATTTGCGCTATGTTGTTGGTGGTTTTTCCGGGAGCAATTAAAACGCTTATGGGCAAGGACTGAAATTTCACAAATTTTTCTATCAAATTTTTATCTGTTAAACCTTTTTCTATATAATATCTGCCGGCTTTCATTTTTTTTAAATTTCCCGATGCAACTGCCTGCCAGACAAACATTATTCTGCTTGTAATATATCCTTTATTTTGCAAATTACCGGCAATTTGCAAAACATTATCTCCTCTTGAAATTGTAAAAAACCCCTCAGTCTGAGGGTTCTTAGAAAATACATCCAAAAAAATAACTAAAATTATAATCGTTGGAACGATAAACAAAAAAATCTTGAGATACCTATTCATAAAAATACTTAATAACCACTTAACCCTCGCTCTCTCATTAAATCATTCAAAGTGTCTATAGTTTCGTGCTCTCGCGCCCAAACTTTGAGATATTTAAAATCCAGCTTTATTTTAGAATTTTTCAAAACGGTTTTGATATCTTCCCATTGTTTTTGAGAAGAACTTTCTTTTGCCCAAGTTAGTTTACTTAAAATTAGATCCTCCGGGGAAACAAAAAATTCTTTTGCTCCGTACATATCTCGCAACACCGCTCTTTTTACTTTTAACTTGTTATATGGGCTGTCGTTCATCACAAAAAAATCAACTTTTATGCCAGCGGTTTTATGTTCTTTTCTATCAACTCTACAACAATATCAATATCGGCTGTATATCTTGGCCTCCCCCAAACAGACACCGCAAACCCGCCTGTGATGGCATAGGAAATTTTCAGGTCTTTTAAAATTTTAGCTATCTCGGCTAATAGTTCTTCCGGATTCATTTTTTGAAACTGTTTTAGATTCTTTTAATTTTTTACCAAGCATAAAAAACTGGCTCGTCAGCCTTATCTTTTTCTCAGAAGGCATATTATAATAAATTTCATCTTGAATTTTTTCTGCTGATTTTGGCGTTAACATATATTGCATTATTTTATTAGTGCCCTCGGTAGGAATCGCCCAGTCATCCGACTGGGCGCCCTATCGCATGATAGGGCGAACCCATTTAGTGCCCCCACCAGGAATCGGACCTGGATTTGCTCGTTAGGAGTGAGCTGTTCTATCCATTGAACTACAGGGGCATAATTGATTGAATAATATTAGCATAAAATTAGTAAAAAAAATAGTGCTTGATGTCTCAAGCACTTTGCGAAAAAAGCTGAAAGCCTTGCTTACCCGGGGTAAGCCTGCTCAAAAAGCGCGGCGGCTCCAATCAAGGAGTCCTTTTCCGGGTCAGGCGACATGATGAATTTCATATCCTTTTCCCAATCGGGGTTCATGAGGTGCCGGCGCATATGGCACCGGATTTCGTGCTCCATGGTTGGCAGGGACCTGGCGGCAAAAGTGCCTTTCCAAACCACCAAGGGTAAGTGAAGAAGGGTTTGTATTGTTGCCAGGTACAAGCCCATGGCTGAGTTGACCATGTCGTAGATGTTAATCGCCCAGGGTTGTCCGTCCTCGGCGCATTTGTCCAAAAACGCGCAAGGATGAACACCTTTGGGAATTGTAATTCCTAAAATCTCGGTTTCAGCAATCACCCGGCGCCTGACAGCCTCACCACCGCATATTGACTCCACACACCCACGCAATCCGCATCCGCAGAGCGTGGCAAATGGAGACCGATCCACTTGGACATGGCCACCTTCGCACGAGACTGTCAAAATCTTACCGTCTTTCCAAATGCGCTCGCCGATTCCCGAGGAATGGGTAATGCCCATGAAAAAAGGGGGGTTGTCCAGCAGCGTTGCCATACCGGCAACGGCGCCGTTCATATCATTGTCCACGTGCACGGGCCTTCTGCACACCCTGTTGGTTCCTGTTTGCAGATCAACACCGTTCAACCACGGCAATTGCGGAGATTTAATCATGACTCCGTTCTTGATGTCGCCTGCCATGGCATAGGCAATACCGGCATGCGCAGGGGTCAGTCCGTTTGCAACAAACCTGAAGAGCGCGTCTGCGTCTCTGATTTCGTCTTTTTTCGTTTGAGTGAAATTGGACACTTTTGTCCCAATCACATCTGCCGAGCGGAAACCGTTTCCTCCTCCATCAATCACACGAACTAATTTGCTCATATTGCACCAGCTTTCTCTTGCTAATTGTTATTGTTAAGAACTGTTTATAAACTATCATATTCCCTTACTTTTTGCAATATAACGCGGGTTCTGATACAATAAAGAAAAATAATTTTAAATTATAAAACTATGAAGTCACCTATTATAGAAATAGCAAAAAGAGTTTGCCCGGCGGTAATTACTGTTATTGCCTCAAAAGATTTGCCAAAAGCGGAAAATTTTTATTCTTTTCCTTTTGGCGACAAAGAATATGTAATGCCAAAACTTGGGAAAGGTCAAAAAAGCAAAGTGGAAAAAACTAAAATTGGCGGAGGGTCGGGTTTTATTGTTTCAGAAAACGGCTATGTTATGACCTCAAACCATGTGGTGTCTGACGCAACAGCCGACTACACAGTGGTTTTAGATCCAAAGCACAAATACCCCGCCAAGGTCTTATCGCGCAACCCAATTAACGACACGGCCGTGCTGAAAATTGAAGGAGAAAGGTTTCCATATTTAGAAATGGCCGACTCGCACAAAATTGAGCTGGGCGAAGAGGTGGTGGCAGTTGGAAACGCCCTTGGCGAATTTACCGACACCTTGTCAGCCGGAATTGTTTCCGGCTTATCGCGGTTTATTACTGCTTTTGGAGGTTTAGACAACCAAATGCAAAATTTAAGAGGCTTAATACAAACTGACGCGGCAATAAACCCGGGCAACTCGGGCGGACCCCTGATAAACATGGAAGGAAAAGTCATTGGCATAAACACTGCCATGATTGCCGGAGCTCAAAACATTGGATTCGCAATTCCCATAAACTATGCCAAAAAAGATTTGGAAGAGGTTAAAAAATATGGGAAAATTATAATGCCATTTTTGGGAATAAAATATGTTTTGATTTCCAAAGAAATGGCAGAAGCAAACAAGCTGCCCGTGAACGATGGCGCCATAGTTGTGCGAGAAGCGCTGGGCGAACCGCCTGTTATTAAAGGCTCGGCAGCAGATTTGGCCGGAGTTAAAGAATGGGATATAATTTTAGAATGCAACGGCGAAAAAATTACAGCTAAAAATCCGCTGGCAAACATTTTGCAAAAATGCAAAATTGGAGAGAAAACAACCTTGGATGTTCTGCGCGACGGAAAAAAGCTCAGCCTCTCTGCCAAACTTGAAGAAAAAATCTAAAAACGTACTGACATGCACTAAAAAATCCGCGATAGTTTCGCGGATTTTTTTAACATTATTTTCTATTTTTTATACAATCAGACTTGGATTTTGCTGAAAAGATAACTGCCGATGGCAACAAGAGCTGCTACAATAACAGCTAAAACCCAGAAATCAGTGAGCAAACTAAACTGCGCAACTCCGCCCAAAGTTCCGCGCAAGCCGTCTACTCCGTAAGATAACGGGTCAAACATAACTATTATTTTTAATGCCTTGGGCAGATTGCTAAGGGGGAACAAGGCTCCGGAAAGAAAAAATATGGGCATTACCAAAAAATTCATTATCAGCTGAAAGCCGTGCATATCTTCTAAAACAGAAGCAATGGCTGTTCCAAGCGCCGTGAAAAGCAAAGCAATCATTGCCATAAAAACTATTGCCATAAAAACCAATCCCCAATTTTGCATATGGAAACCAACCAGAAAAGATATTACAAAAACAATTATTCCCTGCATTACTGCCACGGTTGCTCCGCCCAAGGTTCTGCCCAGCATAATTTGCCATCTCGGAACCGGAGCCACCAAGGTTTCTTTCAAAAATCCGAATTGCCTGTCCCAAATAACGCTGATTCCGGAAAAAATGGCCAAAAACAAAATGCTCATTGAAATAATTCCCGGAACCAAAAATTCAATGTAATTGCCCTGTCCGGCTTTTTGAAAAATAGGCCCCAAGCCAAAACCAAGGGCAACCAAAAATAAAATCGGCTGGCCCAATGATCCTATTATCCTTGATTTTGACCTGAAATATTTTTTGACTTCCCTTACCCAAAGGGTATAAATTGCAATCATAATTTTTATCGGCGCCAGCCTCGCGCCATGCCCGACATCGACTGGTTTTTAACAATTTCCTCGCGGATGGCGGTTCCGGTAAGCGCCAAAAATGCTTCTTCCAAAGAATTTGTCTTGGTTTTTAACTTTAATTCTTCTGCTGTGCCCTGAGCAACAATTTTCCCGTGGTCAATTATAGCAATCCTGTCTGAAACCTTGTCGGCCTCTTGCATATAGTGAGTGGTCAGAAAAACAGTGGTACCCTCTTCTTTGTTCATTTTTTTTAAATACTCCCAAATGTGGTTTCTGGTTTGCGGATCAAGCCCAATTGTCGGCTCGTCTAAAAACAAAACTTTCGGATGATGTAAAAACCCGCGGGCAATTTCCAAACGCCTTTTCATGCCACCGGAAAAATGTTTCACCAAATCGTCTTTCCTGTCCCAAAGCTCAACAAAGGTTAGCAACAGCTTAATTCTCTCTTTTCTGTCTTCCTTTTTAACTTTGTAAAGCATGCCGTGCATATCTAAATTTTCGTAGGCGGTTAATTCGTCATCCAAACTTGGATCTTGAAAAACAATGCCAAAAGAAGCCCTTGCTTCTTCCTGTTGTTTTGCCGGGTTGTAACCGTTGATTAAAATACTTCCCGATGTTGGACCGGCAAGGGTGGTAAGCATTTTTATGGTTGTTGTTTTACCGGCTCCGTTTGGCCCAAGAAACGCGAAAATCTCCCCTTTTTTCACATCAAAACTAACATTATCAACCGCTGTGAGTCCGCCAAATTTCTTGGTAAGATTTTTTATTTGTATAATGTTATCCATTTTTTTTAATACGTAAAAAAAGAGAGGAAAGTGTCCCTATCCCCCTCTTGAAAATTTTATTCACTCGTTTTTCCGTCAAATTCCGCTTCGTTAGATTCTGCTTCAATCTTCGTTGTCCTGACAATTCCATCTTTGTGATGAGCGGGAGAATAAATGGTGTAAAGTTTTAGCTCTTTTGTTTTGGAGGTGTTTATCACGTTATGCTGAGACCCGGCAGGCACAACAACCGCAAATCCATCTTTGACCTCGTATTCGTTGCCATCAATAATTACCTTGCCTTGGCCTTTTTCAAAACGAAAAAATTGATCGTTGTCCTCGTGAACCTCCATGCCAATTTCTTCTTTTGGTTTAAGAGACATCAAAACTAATTGGCTGTGCTTTCCGGTGTATAAAACTTTTCTAAAATTTTCATTTTCTATTGTGTCTTTTTCTATATTTTTACAAAATCCCTTTGCCATATGTTTTTTATTTTTTAATAATATTTTTTTGGGCGGCTAACGGGAGTCGAACCCGTTCTGAGACTGCCACAGAGTCTAGTGCGAAACCGTTACACCATAGCCGCCATAAATTTTGTCGGGGTATAGGGATTTGAACCCTAACTAAATCGTCCCAAACGACTCGTGCTACCGTTACACTATACCCCGATACTATGGATAATATATCAAAAAGAGGTTATTGTCAAAGGAAAAGTTTTGTGATAAGATACTAATAAATCGCCCTCGTAGTTCAATGGATAGAATAGAATCCTTCTAAGATTTAGATGTTGGTTCGATTCCAACCGAGGGCACCAAAATAATTAAGCAGGTATCGTATATCGGTATTACCTTAGCTTTCCAAGCTAATGAGAGGGGTTCGACTCCCCTTACCTGCTCAAGCTTCAAATGGGTTCGCCCTATCATCCGATAGGGCGCCCCGTCGAATGACGGGGCGACTCCCCTTACCTGCTCAAGAGAAAGCCTTGCCTATAGAATGGCAAGGCTTTTATTTATATCTTCTTTGTGATAAAATAGGATAATAAAAGATAAGATAAAATAACGCAGGGTGTTCAGCGAAATTTTTAGCAGTAATGCATAAGATATATCCTGCTAAAATTTCGAAGCAAATCTGCTCGCCTTGCTCGCAGACCCGTGACTAAATTTATAAATTTATACGATTTTGTAGATTTCGCAAAGGCTAACAGAAAATATCCCGCCAACACGGCAAATAATTTAAAATCTGCGCTGAAAATTTTTGAGAAAGAGCTTAACGCAGAAGAGTTAAAATCAATAGACATGGTGGAAGACAGCATAGGAGAAATTTTCAGAAGCTTAGTAATGGCGCATAAAGACAAAAGCATTGTCTCGCTTAACACCTATAAAGCCAGGCTGCTTAAAGTTGTAAAAGATTACAGAAAATATGGCATAGAGCCCGGCAAAACGCAAAATTGGATCGTGAAAACAAAGAAATCCACACCCCTGTTAATTAAAAAAGATAAAACAGATAAAAATAATATAAAGCTATCTGACCCTATCCACAGCCCTGTGGACAACTTGCATAAGATAGACCTCTCTTTCAACTCCGGCAAAGCTCAAATTTCAATCCCAAGAAGCATAACCAAAGAAGACGCGCAAACAATTAAAAACATCATAGACTCTTTGGCGTCTTAGCCATTTTCTGTTATAATTAATTAATATGGTCGCTGTAATTCTGTTATCAATAGCAACATTTGTTTCCACCTTTCTTGGAGGGCTTTTTGCTATTAAATTCAAAGACAAGCTCCACTATATTATGGCTTTTGCCGCCGGCGTTCTGCTTGGGGTTGTGGCCTTTGATATTTTCCCAGAAATAATCAGGCAAGTTAACATTTACAACTTTAATTCCGTTGAGGTTATGATTGCTTTGGTGGCAGGGTTTTTACTCTTCCACATTTTGGAAAAAAGCATTCTAATACAGCACTGCCACGACGAAGAGTGTTTCACCCACCACAAACACCCAAACATTGGAATTGCCTCTGCCCTTGCTCTTGCCGGACACAGTTTTATGGATGGAGTTGGCATTGGGCTTGGCTTCCAAGTAAACCCAACTGTTGGATTGCTGGTTGCCATTGCTGTTATCTCTCATGATTTTACCGACGGGATGAACACCGTAAGCCTTATGCTTGCGAACAGGAACACGGACAAAAAATCTAAGCTATTACTGCTTCTGGTTGCCATTACGCCCGTGTTAGGAGCTATTTCCACCTTATTCTTCCATGTTCCTGCTAAATTTTTAGTTTTGTATCTGGGTTTTTTCGCAGGATTTTTGCTCTACATTGGCGCCAGCGATATTTTGCCAGAAGCCCACTCAAAACAAAGCTCTTACCGGTTAATGGGTCTTACCATCCTCGGCACATTATTTATTTTTACCATCACCCGCTTTATCTAAAATTATTACTTATGCCAGAATATTTTGAGCATTCACAAGAAGAAATATCCGAACAAGAAACGGTTGCCATCGAACAAGTTGACCAATGGAATACCAAAGGTTATCGCGTAGAAAAACATGGTGATAATTTTTCAGTTATAATTTTGGGTGAAGGACACAATAATGAAGCGCTACAAGCGAAACAGATTGAATTAATAAAATTAATTAAGCCAAAATATGTTTTACATGAATTTTTGACGGGATGGATTTATAACCCAGAGACAAAAAAATGCACTAGACAAGAAAACAGAATCATTGGGAGCGAAGAGAGACCTCAAAAACCCGCGGACAAAATTATTACCGCTGCCGATGAAATGGGTTTTGAAATTATAGGGTGCGATTTAACAGAAACAGAAACCAATTTAGTTATTGATAAAGTCTGTGAGCGTAACCCCAATAGATTTCATTACGATGAAAATGTAAAGGCTTTCTTTCCGAACAAGGGCGTAGAGGAACTGACTAACTTCTCACCAGAGATAATAGCTTTTAGAGATAAAAAAATGGCAGATACAATCATTGAATATCAAAAAAAATCTAAAAAGCCAATCGTAGTTGTTATGGGCTCTGACCACGGAAAAGGCATTCATAAAAACAAGATACTCCAAAGGGCGGGTATTAATTACGCTTTCATCAATCAAGCAAAAATAGCACAAAAAAAATAAAACGAATAACGACTAACACTAAAAAACCGACCGAGAGAATCGGTCGGTTTTTTAGTGAGCGAGAATAAGTCTCCAGAGTGAGGAAATGAATTTTAAAGGTGAAGAAAAAGATTTGTAGCGCACCTCGCAAGGCAATTTCGCACAGCAATGAAGCGAGGCAATAAACTTTAGAGAAGCGAGGAAAATGATTTTCAGCGTATTACAGGACGCGAAGCGCCTGTCGAAGCGAGTTTCCCGAGGGCGAAGCCCGAGGGACACGAGCGTTAGCAGAAAATCATTTTCCGAGCGAAGAGATTAGCGGGCATACTCAATGACGCGGTTCTCGCGGATGACAACTACTTTAATTTCGCCCGGGTATTTTAATTCTTCCTCAATTTCTGCGGCGATTTGTTTGGCTATTTTTTGAGCGCCCAAATCGTCAACTCTGTCTGACTTTACAAAGACGCGAATTTCCCTGCCTGCCTGAATGGCATAAGTTTTCTCAACGCCTTCAAATTTATTGGCAATGTCTTCTAAATCTTTTAATCTTTGCAAGTAATTTTCCAAAGTATCTTTTCTGGCGCCTGGCCTTGAACTGGAAATTGCATCAGCCACAGTGACAATTGTGGCTTCCAACGACTCAACAGGGTAATCGCCGTGGTGAGCGCGCATTGCTTTTATAACAGCCTCAGACTCGCCGAATTTCTCTAAAATTTTAATTCCAATTTCAATATGCGAGCCCTGAATTTGCTGGTCAATGGCTTTTCCAATGTCGTGCAAAAGCCCGGCTCTTTTGGCTGTGGCGCTGTTTCCGCCCAATTCCTCGGCAATTGTTTCTGAAATTAAAGCCACTTCCATTGAATGCAACAAAACATTCTGGCCATAGCTAGTTCTGTAATACAATCTGCCAAGAATTTGAATCAGTTTTTCGTTCAACCCGATAACTCCCACATCATAAGCTGCTTTTTCTCCTGCTTCTTTTATCTTGGCTGAAATTTCAGCTTTGGCTTCCTCAACCTTTTCCTCAATTTTTGCCGGCTGAATTCTGCCGTCGGCGATCAATTTATCTAAAGCTACCTTGGCAATTTGCCTTCTAATAGGGTTAAATCCGGAAATGACAACCGACTCCGGGGTTTCGTCTACAATCAGCTCTACGCCGGTCAATTTTTCAAACGCCCGAATGTTCCTGCCTTCCTTGCCGATAATTCTGCCCTTTAACTCTTCGTTGGCCAAAATCACAGTTGTTGTTGTGAGCTCCTGCGTTTGAGGAACCGCGCATTTCTGAATTGCCAAAGCTACAATTTCTTTTGCCCTTAATTGCAACTTTTCCTGGTTTCCCTGCTCTAACTTCCTCATTCTTTCCAAAATTTCTTTTTCTTTTTCTATCTCAACTAACGCCAACAATTCTTTTTTGGCGTCTTCTCGGGAAAGAGAGGCAACTTTTTCCAGTTTACCTTCTGCCTCAAGCCTCAACTGCTCTAAACTCTCTTTTATGGTTTTTAACTTTTCTCCTTTGCTTTGAAGTTCTTTTTCTTTTTCTTCAAAAGAAGTAATTCTGTCAGCCAGCAGGCTTTCTCTGTTTAACAAAAGCTGCTGAGCTTTCAAAAATTCCCTTCTTCTTTCATCAACATCCTTCTGCGCCCTTTCTATGATATCAGTAGATCTTTTCTCTGCTGATTTTACCATTTGACTGGTTTCCTCTTTAACATCAATAACTCTTTTCTGTAATTTTGCCTCAAGAGTGCCGGCTCTTCTTTTCGCCAGTCCTTGCCTGATGTAATATCCCAAAATAGAACCTAAAATAAGGGACACTGCGCCGAGTATAATATAAATAATCATTTGTTCCATAAATTTTATATTTAATTTTAATAAAACAACTCACTTGCTCAGTGAGTGTGCATAAAATACATTTTCTTTTCGCTGGTTACAGGTTATTTACCTCCGATTACTTCGTCAATCAACCCGTATTTTTTGGCTTCTTCGGCGGTCAAATAAAAATCTCGGTCGGTTTCTTTCTCCACCTTAGCTAAAGGCTGTCCTGTATGAGACGCGATAATTTTATTTAACTTTTCCTTCATATGCAGAATCTGTTTTGCTGTAATCTCAATGTCTGCTGCTTGACCCTGCATGCCTCCGGCAACTTGGTGCAGAAGTATTTCAGCATTAGGCAGGGAAAACCTTTTCCCTTTAGTGCCTGCCGCCAAAATAACTGCTGCCATTGAAGCTGTTAGGCCTATGCAAATGGTGGAAACAGGGCATTTCAGAAACTGCATTGTGTCGTAAATCGCCAAACCCGCTGTAACCGAACCTCCTGGGCTGTTTATGTAAAGCTTTATGTCTCTTTTTGAGTCTTTTGATGCTAAATAAAGCATCTGGGCAATAACCACGTTTGCATTCATATCTGTGACGGGACCCGCAAGAAAAATAATGCGCTCTTCTAAAAGCCTTGAAAATATATCGTATGCGCGCTCACCGCGCTGACTTCTTTCTACAATAGTTGGTACTATTGGCATCCTTTGTTATTTTTAATAATTAATTTTGTGATAAATTTTCCAGAAGCTGGAAAATCTTTTCATTATACATCACACCCTTAGTATACTCTCGAAATTGATCTATGTCAATTTCGCCCTGAGCTTGCCGAAGGGTTTTCCCTTTTAGCGCCTTTGCCACCTCTTCTTCAACTTCTTTGTCGGAAACTTCAACATTTTCCTTCTTTCCAAGCTCTCTTAAAACCAAAAACCCTCTTAGCCTTTTTTCAGCCTCTTTTTGGTAGGTTTCTTTTATTTCAGCCTCTGTCTTTTTCACCGAAGCCAAATAATCCTCAAATGTAATTTTAATGCTCTGCGTGATCCTGTTTTTCAAATCTTCCAGAAATCTTTGTTTTTCATATTCCACCATGGCTTCGGGCATTTCAAATTTGGCTTTTTCGGCAATTTTTTCCAAAATCTCGCCTCGCTTTCTTTGTTTTTCCTGTTCTGTTTTTTCCATTGCAATGCCTTCTTTCATGCTTGTTTTCAAGGCAACCAGCGTATCAAACGCGCCCAACTGTTTAGCGAACTCGTCGTTGATTTCCGGCAGTTCCATTTTTTGGACAGATATCATTTTTACCTTAAAAATGCTTTCCTTGCCTGCCAAATTTTTCATAGGCGAATTTTCCGGAAAAATGGCCTTAACCTCTTTTTCGTCGCCAGATTTCATGCCAACAACTCCATCTTCAAACCCCTTCAAGAAGCCTCCCTCGCCTAAGATAAATTTGTCTTCAACCTCTTTTCCGTTGTTTATGTCCGGGTTGTTATATTTAATTTCAACAAAATCCTTTTTCTCTGCCGGAGCATTTTTCAAAGTAAACTTAGCCCTGGTTTTTTGCATGTAATTTATAGAATCCTGGATTTCTTCCTCGGTCACCGAAATTTCTTTCCCTTTCACTTTCTTAGCAATCTCTTTATAATCGGGCAACTCAACATCGGGCAACACTGTAATGGTTGCTGTAAAAGAAAATGGAGAACCATTGGCTATTTTCAAAATTTTTACCTCGGGGTTTCCAACCGCTTCCAATTTACTCTGCTTGATATAATCAACATAAACATGCTGAACTGCGTGGTCGCCGGCCTCCATAAGTAAAACTTCCGGTTTTATCTTATCTTCAACCATTTTTGCCGGAGCCTTTCCCGGCCTAAAACCATCAACTTTCACGTGATGTTTTAAGTGCCCTAAAGCATGTTCGGCATGCTCCTTAAACTCCTCGGCTGTCAACTCAAATGTTATTTCTAACTGCGACTTCGGCAACTTCTTTTGTTTTATTTCCATAAATATTTTTTAATAATAATTATATAATTTAACATTTTTTTTTCAACAAATCAATGCTTTGCGCGCTTAACATAATAAAAAAACCCGCAGATTGCTACAATCTTTGGGTTCTGCGCGAATTATGCCCCTATTCGGGCTTCACGCCACTTTCGTCCCATGTAATTCTCGCGCCATCGATTAGTTTCAGCCCGGGAATATCTTTGCCAAGGTAAACCTTAACGGGGTCAAGCGTATTGCCTAAATAAGTTTCGCTACAAACTGTCCCGTCCTGTAAAACAGGGAAAGCTCCCTGCAACCCGCCAATGCGGGAAATAAAGAACAACTGCTGACCGCGCGCCAAGAATGTGACAAAAAGCCCGCTAAGCACTTGCTCAAGCAAAAGCGATCCTTGATTGGGCGTATTCGGATCAATTTCCATCTGTTTCATTTTTCACCTCTTTCTTTGTAAAAGAGCAGGTTACCTGCCCCCATTTTTATCTTGTTTTTATATTAATCCAATAATAAATTTTGTCAATGGCGCAACCAAAAAGCGGACGCTTGCCCGCTTCATAAAATTATTTTTTAGTTTTGTTTGATGCTAATACACATGAAATGGTTAACAAACTTATTAATATAGGGTACCAGACTTGGGAGAACCACGGCACTGGTATTAAGAAAAGCACATCCGGACTCAGTAAAGACGACGGCCACTGGATTGTAATAAACAAAAATATATAGTAAAAAGTGTCCCAAAAAGCGCCTGCCCACAAAAACATCGCCCAGCGTTCCCGAGTTATTTTAGAGGCAATCAGCGCTACAGCCATCAGCATAACAAGCGTGGTCGCCTCTCTGAAAAATTCTATTGCCCACAAGTTTGAAGGAAGCGCGCTTAGTATTTGCGCCTGCTGGTATGCGCCCAAAGCCAGCACCCCTTTTCCCAAAATCAAACCTATGGCGGTGCGCAGATAAACCACTACCGAAGCCTCAACAAATCCAAATGCCACCCCAAATATAGCCACATAAACAAGAATTGATTTCGGTATGTTGAGTTTCTTTTTATGCCACAAATAATATGCCAAAAACGGTGTAATGGCAAAAATGTTGACCCACCAAGGTTGCGCGAACAAAATAAATTTATCCATAATTTTTCTATTTAACTATTTATTACGCTTCTTGAGATAAAAAATATTTTTCCAATACATTAAAATAATCGCTCCCATCGTCAACTTCTTTATAGTTATTTTTATCAACCCATTTAAAACTGTCATGCTCGTTGCTTAATTTTACATCACCGGAAACATACTTGCACTTAAAAGCCACCAAATAAACCACTTTTCCAAAATTTCTCTCTTCTTTAGTAAACTCGTGATACCACACGGCAAATGGGTCCAAAACCTCTATTTCAAGGCTTGTTTCTTCTGCAACCTCTCTTTTAAGGGCGTTAATCAAGCTGACTGACCTATCTTCCTTAGCCTCGCCCTCCTGTATTTTTCCACCGGGAAAATCGACTCTTCCCGACGGATGGTCAGCAAGAACCAAAACTTTTCCATCTTTTTCAATAAAAGCTTTTTGACCTACGCAAAACAATGCATCTTTTTTCATAATTTATTTCTTAAAAAATAATTGTTTTCTATATATTGAAAAAACGATAAATATATTCACAACAAAAAGGTAAATTTGAAAAGCGGAGTTTTGTATATTCCAAACCGGAATTGATGGAAAAATTATCACGGTTGCTAAAAGTGCCATTAAGAAAGTTAAACCAGTTTCTGTCTCTGGATGTTTCCACACTTTGAAAATTGTTGGCAATGCTGCTAAACCATCGCCGACAGCAAGCAAAAGTATGGCCATTGTCGGGGAATTCGCGAAAAACCAAACTATAAGAGCCAGAAGAGAGCAGGCGCCACACGCCATGTCAAGCTTGGTCAATTTCCAATAACTTTGCTTATTTACAAACGAACAAGTCAAAATAATCAAAGGCATGAATCCTGCCAGAAAAGTTCTAACCGTAACCCAAATATCTGCGCTGGCATATAAGGCGGCTCCAGTGGCAATAAGCGGAGCAATTGCCCACATAAACCAGCTGACGCGGTTTGGCTTTGTTTTTCCTTTAAGGGTGTCAAAAATATAAACAGACGAACCCGAGATGCTTATAATCGCGCTTAAAATTACCAACCAGTGCTCAAATATCATAATCTTATTTTTTACCTTTAGGTTGTCGTACGACAACCTAGCTGATTTGTTTTAGTACCTAGTTTAGCGTTTAGTAAGTTTTTTGGCTCGAGCCAAAAAACTTACTATTCATCTTTTCCCTTTGTTTTACCATACAAGCTTATCCCCTCGCCCATAAATTTATTTCTTATTTAGTTGATTCGTTTTGTTCCCAGCCAAACTCGCTATAAAATTCTTTATTCTTTATGCGTTCAAGCACGTATTTTATGTAGGGAATTGTATTCTCGGGTAAATTATCCAAATCAAACCACGACAAATCATCGCTTTTTTCAGGCTCCATTATTTTCGGCTCTCCACTCCATTTTTCAACAACAAAAAATACATCAATCCTGTAGCGTAAATCTTTCCATTCAGGGTCAGAAAGCCTGTGCATTGCGTGCGCAAATTTTAAATCTTCGGGTTTCAAATCAATGCCAATTTCTTCTTTTACCTCCCTTATTGCGCATTGCATAAAAGATTCACCCTCGTCAACGTGCCCGGCAGGCAAGCTATATTTTCCATCCATATAACCGGTATTAAACCTTCTTTGCAACAAAATTTTGTTTTCTTTTATCAACAGGGCATACCCCGCCGGAACCTCCCTGTGCCTTTCCTTATGTCCTTCTTTTTTCATAATTTTATTTTTCGGGTCTGCGAGCGAGGCGAGCAGACTTGCTTCGGAAATTAGACTAAGGGCATATTTATACATTTAGGTCTAATTTACGCTGAACTCATTATTCGCCCGCGTTAATTACTTCTCAATCTTCCTCCATAAATTAGTCAGGTTAACCACGGTTAACCTGACTAATTTATTTTAGTACCTAGTTTAGTGTTTAGTAAGTTTTTTGGCTCGAGCCAAAAAACTTACCATTCATCTTTTCTCTTTGTTCTGTCAGACAAGTTCATCCCCCGTCCATAAATCTATTTTTTACTAATTATTACTTAACTTTGACGCTGTTTTAGCAAAAAGTCAAACGAAAACCGCCCAGGCAAGAAATGCAAGGGCGGTTTTTTTCCTTGAGGGTCATTTCTTCCATTTGACCCTCAGAAAACTTTTATGGATTCCCGCGGGGTACCCCTTTGGGTCGGGGAATGACAACTAAACTAGGAAAGCTACAATCAATAAGGCGACGATGTTTAACACTTTAATCATTGGGTTGATTGCAGGACCTGCAGTGTCTTTGTAGGGGTCGCCAACTGTGTCGCCGGTAACTGCGGCTTGGTGGGCAAAGCTTCCTTTGCCTCCATAAGCTCCGCCTTCAATGTATTTTTTGGCATTGTCCCAGGCAGCGCCTCCGGTTGTCATTGAAATTCCAACAAACAATCCTGTAACAATTGAGCCAATTAAAAGTCCTCCAAGAGCTTGAGGGCCTAAAATAAATCCGACCAAAATTGGAGCCACAATCGGAAGCAATGCCGGAATCATCATTTCTTTCAACGCGGCTTTTGTAACAATATCAACGCATTTTCCATATTCTGGTTTTGCTGTGCCCTCCATTAAGCCTGCAATTTGTTTAAATTGCCTGCGAACTTCCTCAACAACTTTTCCGGCTGTTTTTCCAACAGCTCCCATCAAGAATGAAGCAAACAAATATGGCAAAAGTCCGCCAATTAAAAGCCCTGCAATAACTTGAGGATTTGTTAAAGAAAAGTTTGATGTGCCGTTGCCAATAACTTTTTCCGAGTAAGCCGAGAATAAAACCAATGCAGCCAATCCGGCCGAAGCAATGGCGTATCCCTTTGTAACTGCTTTTGTTGTATTTCCAACTGCGTCCAAAGCATCGGTAATTTTTCTGACGTCTTCTGGCATCCCAGACATTTCGGCAATTCCTCCGGCGTTGTCTGTAATTGGGCCATAAGCATCAACTCCAACAACAATTCCGGAAATTGAAAGCATTGCCATAACAGCCAGCGCTACTCCATAAATTCCGGCCAACCAGAAGCTCAAAATTGTTCCAAAAGCAATCAACAAAACAGGGTAAGCGGTTGACTGCATTCCAAGTCCTATTCCGCGGATTATATTTGTTGCGTGCCCTGTTTCTGACGCCTTGGCAATTGATTTTACCGGGCTGTAATCTTTTGAAGTGTACCATTCTGTAATGACAAACATTCCCGCGGCAATTACCAAGCCAACCAATGTTGAAAAATATAAATTGCTGGCTGATTTAGTATGACCCTCCATCATTTTTATAATTATCGGATAGAATGCAATGGCTGACAGAATAACCGTGGCGGCAACTCCTTTATACATAGAACCCATAATTGATTGCTTCTTTCCCAGGCGGACAAAAAAGCTTCCAACAATTGAGGCTAAAATTGAAACCGCGCCCAACACCAATGGCAATAAAACAAATTGCGGACTGGCAGGAAATAAAATACTTCCCAAAATCATTGTGGCAACCGTTGTAACAGCGTAAGTTTCAAAAATGTCAGCTGCCATGCCGGCACAGTCTCCCACATTGTCGCCAACTTGGTCAGCAATAACCGCAGGATTTCTTGGGTCGTCTTCGGGAATTCCTTTTTCCACTTTTCCAACCAGGTCAGCGCCCACGTCAGCGGCTTTTGTGTAAATTCCACCGCCTACGCGAGCAAAAACAGAAATTAACGAAGCTCCAAAACCCAAACCAATTAAACCCTGGATATCTTTTGTTAGAAAATAATATCCTGAAACTGCCAAAAGCCCCAAGCTTACAACCATTAAGCCTGTAATCAACCCTCCCTTGAAAGAAATGTCTAAAGCTTTTGCCAAGCCTTTTTTAGCTGCTTCAGCCACCCTTGTATTTGCCTGAGTGGAAACAATCATTCCAATAAATCCGGAAACTCCGGACAAAACTGCGCCAATTAAAAATCCGATGGCAATTTTCCACCCCATGAAAAATAACAAAACAAACAAAACTAAACCTACAATGCTAATTGTTAAATACTGTCTTTTTAAGTAAGACATTGCGCCTTCTTGCACTGCGGCTGTAATTGCAATAGCCTTGCCCGAGGCAACTGGCGCTTTTCTAATTTGCAAAACCAGAAACCACACAAACGCAATTGCAAAAAGCGATACAATTATCGGAAAATAAATTAGCGACATACGAAATTTTCAATTTTCAATTTACAATTTTCATTGAATTTACAATTTTCAATGACAAATCAATTTTGAAACTTGGAACTAATTACTTTTTAATTATTTTTTATTTTGTTTCTTCTGAAGTTTCCATAGGCTTTTCTTCGGCGGCGGCGTCTACTTCACTCGGTTCGGCCTCAACAGCTTCTCCATCCTTTGCCTCGCCAAAGCTTTCAGCGTCGGCGGGAGTTCCAACTTTTTTAGATTTCTTCACTTTCTTTTCTTTTTTTGCTTTGACCGCCGTAGTTTCAACGGAGGCGGTGTCCTTTTCTGCTACAACTTTTTCCTTTACCCCTCCTCCCTCAACTGCTTCCGGTGTCGCTGCAACTGGCTTAATGTCTATTTTCCAACCTGTTAACTGAGCCGCCAAGCGAACATTCCTGCCATCTTTTCCAATGGCCAATGAAAGCTGATCTTCTGGCACAAAAACCGTTGCGGTATTTTTGTCCTCAACTTTTACTCCAACAATTTTTGCAGGAGATAAAGCGCTGGCAATAAATTTTTCCGGCTGCTCTTGCCAGGAAATCACATCAATTTTTTCACCTCCAAGTTCGTTGATAACTGCCATAATTCTTGTTCCTCTTTGCCCAACGCAAGCTCCAATAGGGTCAACCCCCTCTTCGTTGGAAACAACCGCAATTTTTGTGCGGAACCCCGGCTCCCTGGCAATTGCTTTTATAACAACGGTTCCGGAAGCAATTTCCGGTACTTCCAATTCAAACAATTTTGAAATTAATTTTGGATAGGCCCTTGAAAGCATAACCACCGAGCCTTTTGGCGTTTCTTCAACTTTCATTATGTAAAGCTTCAAGCGCTGGCTTGGTCTGTAAAACTCACCCGGAATCTGTTCTTCTCTGTTTAAAATTCCCAAAGTTTTTCCAATATCCACAAAAATTGTATGGCCCTCAACTCTTTGCACAATTCCCGAAACAATTTCACCCTCTTTAGACCTGTATTCAGCAGAAATTGTTTCTTTTTCCGCCTCCCTGATTTTTTGCAAAATAACTTGCTTAGCTGTCTGAGCCGCAATTCTGCCATAATCTTGCTTAGAAACCAGCGAAATTTCGATTTCCTCGCCAACTTTGATCTTAGGATAATCTTTCTTAGCATCGCTAATCATTATGTGCTTTTCAGGGTTAAAAACATATTTCTTCGGCGTTTCCTCGCCCGGTCTTGCTTCTTCCTGTGGAAATTCTCTTTTTTCCTTCATTTCTTCAATTTCCTCTTCTGTGTAAAGCATTGAATCGTCAACAACCAGCTTCACCTGCCAAAACTTAACATCGCCCGATGTCGGGTTGAATTTTGCCTTGATTTTCTGGCCTTTTTCTCCGTAATCTTTTTTATAAGCAGTGGCAATTGCCACTTCAATTGTTTCAATAACCTTTTCCGGCGAAATGCCCCTTTCTTCTGCTATTTGAGCCAATGCTCCCTTGAAACTTTTTATGTCCATAGTTTATATTTTAGCGAGGAAAATGATTTTCAGCGTATTACAGGACGCGAAGCGCCTGTCGAAGCGAGTTTCCCGCGAAGCGGGACACGAGCGTTAGCAGAAAATTATTTTCCGAGCGAAATTTATTTAGAAAAAAAGTCCGTGGTCAGACGGACAAGTTAACTCTTTCTTATCTTTATATCAGCTTACCAAAATCCAACCCCCCTGTCAAATTTTTGACCTTTTAGTCTCGCTTGGCGTCTAAATACTTTGACCAGATTTTTTCAAAATCTAAGCCAGTTCTGTTGTCTTTAAATTCTATACCCAGTTCTCTTCTATCGGTAAATTTAAGATGCGAAGTGGCGTTGCTATCAGCTTGTATTGTCCATGCTAATAATTCAGCAACCCCCCTTTTTTCCTCGTCAGTTTCGCCAAAACCTTCAAACAAATTCACCGATTTCGCTCCGGACATCTCCGGCAAAGAAGTTTCCATGTGATTCCTTACAACTGTCATAAAAACCTCCAGCTTGCGCCCGCTTATTCCGTTTGCCCTAAATCCAGCTTCTGTCTCTTCCAATTTTTCTGAAGCATGGCCCTTTGTCACTTTATACAATTTACCCCTTGCCAATTCTTTTCTCTGAATATCTTTTATTTCCCTGCGGTACTCCATTCCCGGCGCTGTTTTACCATAATCGTGGTACAGCAAAATTAATTTCAAGTCTGCTTTTTTTTCATCGGCAATTGGCATAAACTCAACCATTTTCATTGCTATTTTACAGTGGACCCAAAGATGCGGGTCCTCGGCGTGGACAAAATGTTCTATGCCCTTTTCTTCCATTGCCTTTTCAGCTTGTTCTAAGGTTTCAGCCTTAACGATATCATCAAATCCCCTAGGGTGCTGGGAAGTTTTTTGCAACTCCAAAACTACTCGGATGTTTTCCGGCACAGTGGCAACTCCTAATTTCAGAAGTTCCTCCTCGGCTTCTGCTTCAGGAGATTCCTGGTCTCTTAATTTTTCTTGGTCTGGTTTCATACAATTTATCCCTATAATTTTATACCTGTTCTCCACAATATATCCACCCTTCGACAAACTCAGGGCAGGCAAGTTATTACTTTGTTTTGCTAAACGGCGGGTAAAATTGTTTATCAATTGTTCTTTCAAAACAAACTTTTCCTGTTGCGTGGCTCCAATTTTGGTCAATGCCAGATGGGGTTGGATAATAGGGTTGTGTTATCGCGTTTCCCTGACTGGTTTTATTAAAAGTAGCGCACAGCTCAAAAGACAAACTCGTGGCGTCTTTCACAATGTATTCGTAAGGAGAGTTCGTTTGCGGATCAAATGGAACAACGAATCCGGAAATTTTGTTGTCCAAATCGCCCAGCGCCACCGGCAATTTTTCTTTGCTCTGCCAATAATTTACAACTTGATATTGAATGTTCTGTAAATCATTAACTTTCTGCTGGTCGAACTGCATTAATCTTGCGCTTGCAGGCGAGCCAACTATAAAAAATGAGCTGATAATTGCCACCAAAACCAAAGTGCCTGTTGCCCAAGCAAAATATTTGGCTGATTTTGTTGGTGTCTCGCGTCTTACGTCATCTAAATAATACCCAAAAACAAATCCGGCAACCAAAAGTATTGATAACGCTTTTAAAATAAACCTTGTGGTTATTTCCCCTCCCAAAAGCATATTTATCACACTGATTAAGTCTCCAATTATCACCAACGAAGCAATGAAAAGAGTCAAATATATCAGCCATTTTCTTATTTTAGATTCCCTAACTTGCGCTTCTCTGGCGTAAATTTTATTTAAGTACCACGAAACCAAAATAAAAACAGGGAACACTATAATCAAAGAAGAAACAGCAAACCTGATTGGTCCGGTAAGAGCTGACGCATATCCATAATATCCGTTCAAAACATCGGGAAAATAATAATTTACGTGTTGCCACAACAAAGTGACAAAACTTACTGCCGACCAGTAGAGCGTAACAATTGCCAAAAGATGCAAAAACAAATCTCTTGGTATATTTCTTTTGATTTCTTTTTCCATAAGTTTACGTAGTGTAGCGATATAATTTTATTTTCTATTTTTAATAATATTTATTTAATTTTACTATTTTTATTAAAAAATAGCCATGCCTTGGTATAAAATCATTGACATAATATGTTTTTCATAATAAATTAAGCAATCGTTAGAAAATCGCTGATTGTTCGTTGAAAGGCAAATATGAAATCTATAATTCTGATTGAAGATGACCCGCAACAAGCGCTGGCTATTATGTCTGCAGTCAATCGTCGCTTCACCGATTTCGCGGTGAGATTGGTGGAGACTGAAAGTGAATTTTACGAGTTTATCGCCAGACTGCCGGCGCAAGGCGAGAAACCAATCATGGTTATCTCCGACGTAATGCTCCCTTGGGCGTTTGGCGAAACGCCAATTCCGAAACCCCAAGGAGTTGAAGAGGGGGGTTTCCGCATGGCTGGAACTCGGTGTTGGAAAAAGTTCCGCCAGCGTGAAGATTTGCGACAGATACCGTGGATATACTTCACGGTTTTGGACGACCAAACTATTGAGTTCGCTCAAAATCATGATGAGAAAACTGGCTACGTCCAAAAAGGGAAGTCAATTGAGCCGCTTCTGATGGAAATCGAAGACTGGCTCGAGACCGATGAATCCGCCACAGAAGCGCTTGCATCTTCAACGACCATGCGCAAAGCTTTGGAAGCCGGATTAGCCACTTCGCTTTCAGACTGCTCCCCCGAGTTAAGTTGAAAATTGTTTCAACGTTCGCAAACCTGTCTTTAAAAATAGACGGGTCTTTTTTTATAAAAATAACCTAAAATTTTGGCAATAAAAATATTTTTATCCTGAAACAATATTTTCGTGGTGAGTCAGGCGCGCGACAGAAAAATCGCCAGAGCGAGAATCGCCTGGCGCCCCGTGTTTATTACGGGGCCCAAGCACAATACAAATGGCATCAATCCTTTCTTGACCCTGCCACCTTTTAAAAGCCGAGTAACTTTTGGCATTCTGTAAAACTTTCCAAAGTTTGGCTTTATTTATTGTGTCTTCAGGGCTGCCGAATTGCTCACCAACTTTTGTGCGCACTTCAACAAAAACTAAACTTTTATTTCCAAAAAATCCGCCGGACTTTTCAGCAATCAAATCAATCTCGGCATATTTTGTTTTATAATTCTGCTCAATTATTTTATACCCCTGCTCTTCCAAATAATGCCTTGCCAAATCCTCTCCAATTTTCCCCACTTCGTTATGCTGACTCATAGTTTTTTAATCTATATTGCAAAGCTTCGGCCATGTGATTTACCTCAATATTTTCCGAAGCGTCTAAATCGGCAATGGTGCGCGCCACTTTTACCATTTTCATATAAGACCTTGCTGAAAGCTGAAACTTTAGACTTGCTTGCCTTAAAATTTGCTCAACTTCTTTTGAAAGTTTGCAATATTTTTTAATGTGGCTATTTTTCATCTGACTGTTTGAATGGATTTCTTCTAAAGTAAAGCGTGCCTGCTGTTTTTGTCGGGCCAAAACCACTCTTTGTTTTATTTTTTCCGAAGGCTCTAAAAATTCCGAATTTTTCTGGTTTTCAGAAAATTCCTCGGTGTCTACAGGCACAACAGAAATATGCAAATCAATTCTGTCTAAAATTGGTCCTGAAATTCTTTTTTGATATTTGGCTATCTGATTGGGCCCGCAAACGCAACTCTTTTTTGGGTGGTTGGCATATCCGCAAGGGCAGGGGTTTGCCGAGGCAACAAGCATAAAATCGGCCGGATAGGTAATGCGTTGTTTAGACCTTGAAATTGTCAGATAACCGTCTTCCAAGGGCTGACGCATTGCTTCCATAATTGACCTTGGAAATTCATTAAACTCGTCCAAAAATAAAACTCCTCGGTGAGCCAAACTTATTTCGCCCGGCTGAGGTTTAGATCCTCCGCCCACCAACCCAGCCAGCGAAGCCGTATGATGGGGCGACCTAAATTGTCGGCGCATAATTAAAGACCCTCCGGGCGGAATGCCGCCAGAGGCTGAATAAATTTTTGTCACTTCAAGCGACTCGGCTTCGTTAAGCGGAGGCAATATGCCGGGCAATGCCCGCGCCAGCATTGTTTTGCCGGAACCAGGCGTGCCAATCATTATAATATTGTGCCCTCCGGCCGCTGCAATTTCCATGGCGCGTTTTGCCTGTTCCTGGCCCAAAACCTCTTTCATATCAAATTCAACTGCCGACAGCGCGTCTTCTGAAACCGGTTTATAAACAACGGGAAAAATCTTTTCCTCACCCAAAAGATGCCTGCAAATTTGACCCAAATCTTCAACGGGAAAAACTTTTATTCCTTTAATGCAGGCCGCCTCGTTGGCAGAATCTTTTGGCACAAATAAATTTGTAAAACCAAATTCTTTGGCAAAAAGAGCCATTAAAAAAGCGCCTTTTGTATGACGCAAGCTCCCATCAAACGATAACTCGCCCAAAAACAATGACTTTTCGGGAATTGGGAAATTCAGCACACTGCTTAAAATTCCCAAGGCAATTGGCAAGTCGTACATTGAACCTTCCTTTGGCACATCGGCCGGCGCCATGTTGACTGTTATCTTCTTTTGCGGAAAGTCCACGTCACTGCTTAAAATGGCAGTGCGCACCCTTTCCTTGCTTTCGTCCACTGCTTTGCCGGCTAGTCCCACGATTTCAAACCCGGGCAAACCTTTATTTGCTAAATTTATTTCAATGTCAACCTTTATGGTTTCCAACCCCATATTTGCCACCGACGGCACTTTTATAAGCATAAGTTTAATTCTAAATTAATTCTTTTTTATTTTAATCGTGATTAACCTGATTATAACACAAAGCTTAGTTTAAATAATATTTTCCGTTGTCGTGGTTGATGAATCCTTTTAACTGCATCAGTGAAAGGGCTGTACCAAGCTGGGCAACAGGAACCGCAAACAACCGCGCCATTTCGTCGGCTTTCATGGGCTCTAATTTTAATTGTTCTATAATTTTTTCTTCAAGCATGCCAGCAATACCATCAGATTTCACGCTATCGCTGAGATTGTGATGGGATGTTTTTTTTGAAAATTTTGGCGTAATTTTGAAAAAGTCTAAAATATCTTTGGCCTCAGCCACAGGTTCGGCCCCTTCTTTTATCAGCTTTGTTGTTCCTTTCGAAACTTCGCTGGTAATTTGCCCTGGCAAAGCAAAAATTTTTCTGCCATATTTTTTAGCATAACCAGCTGTAATCAAAGAGCCCGATTCTAAAGCCGCCTCTGTAACTAAAACCGCTTTTGAAAGCCCAGCCACAATTCTGTCGCGCTGGATATAGGTGAAAGTTTGAGGTTGGGTTAAACCCTCGTACTCGGAAATAATCAGTCCGTTGTTGTCTAAAATTTTCTGGTAAAGATCTTTTTGATTTGCAGGATGTATTAAATCAATTCCGCAAGGCATTACAGCAATGGTTTTGCCTCCGCATTTTACTGCTGCCGAGTGCGCTGCTTCATCGCCTCCGTACATAAACCCCGAAACAATGGTAACACCCGAGGCAGCAACCTCGGTTACAATTTGCTCTGTTGCCTTTCTGCCATAAGATGTAAGCCTTCGCGAACCAACAACCGCCAGACAATTCCCAAAAATGTCGTCAGAATAATTTCCTTTCCAATACAATTTTTTTGGCCCCAAACAAGGCTGAAGTTTTTCCAGCGCGCTTTTCAAAATGTCAGGATATTCTTCATCTGTAACTTCAATTGTCCCGGCAACCTTTGCCATTTTTCTATGTTTTTCTAATTAATTATAAATTCTACCGCTTAAATATGCTTTTATAATTTTAGCGCTTGGCAGAAAAACATTATCTGGAAGCTTATTTAAATTATACCACTTCCACTCGGTTATTTCTTCTGGCTCTGTCGCCTTTGGCTCTCCCACAAAATCTCTGCACAAAAAGCCGGCGGTTACATAGTGGGTGTCCGGACGCAATTCATCGGTAATGCTAATTAAGCTGGTCTTTTCTTTATCAAGTTTTATGCCGGTCTCTTCCAAAACTTCTCTTATTGCCCCATCTATTAATGTCTCTTGGAACTCCAGCTTGCCACCGGGCATTGTCCAACAACCTTCACCGTGCAAATCACTGCTTGCTTTAATAGGGTCGTCAATTCTTTTTCCAAGCAAAACTTCTCCCCGATTATTCAAAATCATAACGCCAACTCCAACTTTTGGTTTTTCTTCCATTTATTTTTATATTTTATAATTTTCTAATTATCTTCAAAAATAAGTAAGCAATGGAAGCCCCTGCAATTGCAGTGGCAAGTTGTGGCCAGCTTATCATCAACGCCACCTTTGAAGCAATTCCATGCAAAACCGAACCTGCCAAAACAGTTCCAGCTAACCAAATAAAAATAAATTTTACAAAAGCAGACGGTATGGCACCAAACCAAAATCCTTTTTTCTTCAGACTATAAAAAACTAAAACCATTAATGCGTTGCCGGTCATTATGAACGGAATCATTGGGGCTAAGGCAAGTGGCAAAAGTCCGGTGTAAATGGAAATTAAGCTTGGAATCAGGCACAACAAAAAAGCCGACTCAATTCCCATTAAGCGAACAGAAATAAAAAGCAGGGCGTTTACAATAGACCCTGTTATTAACTGGTTCGAAAAATATGGAGCCACAACCGCCAACCCGACAAAAATACTCAACTGAAAAGTTTTTTTAGCAACCATCACCCAATTTATCGAAACTACATTTTCTTTTTCTTCCATAGTTTTATTATAACATTTTAATTTAAAAATTAGCGAACTTCCCTTCGGCTTCTTCCTCATCTTCAACGCCCGGTATTTCTTCGGGCGATGCCGGAAGTTCGTCGTCCTCTTCTTTCAAAAATCCACCTGCTTGTAACTCCCAAAGTTTTTTATACAAACCGCTTCCGTTTTCCAATAAATCTTTGTGGCTTCCTTGCTCAATAATTTTTCCATTATCAATGACAATAATTCTGTCCATTTTTTGAATTGTTGACAGCCGGTGAGCGATTACGATGACGGTTTTGCTCTGCATTAAATTATTCAAAGCATCCTGAATAAGCATTTCAGAATTAGAGTCCAAGCTTGATGTCGCTTCATCTAAAATTAAAATCGGGGCATTTTTCAGAATCGCTCTGGCAATTGCCACGCGCTGGCGCTCTCCGCCTGATAATTTTATCCCTCTTTCTCCAACATAGGTTTCAAAACCATATGGCAGGTCTTTTATAAAATCGTCGCAGTGCGCCAAGGTTGCAGCGTTTTCTATCTGTTTCTTCGCCTCGCCGTAGCCTTGTGCAGAGGCGGGTTCATTATTTATCTTCCCATAAGCTATGTTTTCAGCCAAAGTTCTGTGAAACAAAATGGGGTCCTGGGGCACCATGGAAATATTTTTTCTCAAACTTTCCTGCGTTGCGCTTGAAATGTCTTGCCCATCAATTAAAATTTTTCCCGCTGTGGCAGAATACAGTCTTAGAAGCAATCTTACAAAAGTTGTTTTACCAGCCCCGGACGGGCCCACCAGCGCCACTTTCTCTCCGGGCTTTATTATTAAATTTATATCCTCTAAAACGCTTCTCGTGGAGTTGAAGCTAAATCCTAAATTTTTAAATTCAATTTCACCTTTTTTAAAAACCAATTCTTTGGCGCCGGGCGCGTCTTTAATTTCGTGAGACAAAAGCAAAATTTCCACCATTTCTTTTGAATCGGCATAACTTTGGTATGTGTCTCGCACTAACCTTGTGAACCCCCACAACTGGTTTATGATATTTATTATATATGCTTGTAACAAAACAAATACTCCAATTGTTATCAGCCCTTGTTCCCAATATTTAATTGAAAAAAAGAATAAAGCAAATTCTATCGCAATGGTTAAAAACGACTGCCCTGCTTCCACCACCGCATCTAAATTCCATGCAAATACTGTTACGTTTGCCTGTTCATTCGTAACCTTTTTATAACCTTGAGATTCAAAATTAAAACCATTAAAAAGTTGTATATTGTTTTGGTTTGCTATTGTGTCAGACAAGTATCCGGTGGCGACAGAATCCATCGCAGCGGCTTTAATATCGTATTTCAACTTCCATTTCGAAAAAGTGACATTAAACAATATAAAAATAAGCGTCCAAATGAAAATAACCAACGCAATCCATTTGTTAATAACAAAAACAACAACCAAAATGGAAACAACTCGTACCGCTAAAGGAAGCAAATTCCAAACCAAGTTGTCTGTCATTCTCTCGAACGCTCTGGCGAACCTGTTGACTCTTTGCACCAGTGACCCTGCAAAATTGTTAACAAAAAAGGAATACGAATGCGACATTAAGTGGTCATAAGACTGCTGTTTCAAATTTGCCATAACCCTTGGTTCGTAAACGTTGTTTGCCAATGTGGCTATTCTGTAAAGGACCCAAGACAACATATTAAGCCCTAAAACATAAAGAATTATTTTGAAAAGCTGCTGGGCAATAATTGCACTATTCCCGTGACCCTCAAGCGGGTACCCTGAAATAATGTCAAAAAATTGTTTATAAAAAATTGGCATAATAATAGCAACCACGTTCACAGAAATCATGGACGCCAATATAATAAAAAATAACAATTTTTTGGGTCTAATCCCGTTCCAAAACGCCCTCAAAACATCTTTGAGTTTTACCTCCGGATAAACAATCCCTTTTTGTTTTTTCCCATTTTTTTCTCCTGGCATTTAAATTTTATGAACGGAGTGAATATCTTTGTGGACATGGGCAGGATCGGACTGCCGCTCCGTTAACTTTTTAATTTTTTAACATTTTTGGGTAATTTTTTGTCTTCGGATTTCAATTTCCTCTCAATCTTTTTTATATCTTCCTCCGCCGGTAATGCTTCGGGGCGAATACCACTTTTAACAAGCACTTCGCGGACATTTTGGTTATTTTTCACGTGTTCACCAGCGATCGGAGCTTCATTATTCAAGGAAGAATTCTTCTTCACATTGAAACTAGTGATTTCATTTGCCAAATCTTTTGCTTTTATGGTTACGCTCGGTAAAAAATCTGCCAAGGGGCGATATTCGGGGACACCAAGTTTATTTTTCATGTCTTGAGTGGTTTTACCGCCAAACAATGCTCGATCTCCTTTGCTTTTAATTCTTGCGAATCCCATGCTGTCCACTCCTCTTTCAAACAAAACTCCCGATAAAGTCTTTTCAGAAATTGATAATTTCTCTCTTGCGTGCAACCTTTCCAACTGAGCTAATCTCTGCTCTACAACTTCTTGCTTCCTTGTCTGAACGGCAAAATAGGTCATAGCAAAAGCAATTTCATCTTTTCTCGGGTCGCCGTTTTGAGCAATCAGATAACAAGCATATCGAGTGAGCATAATATCGGGTATTTCCTTGTTTGCCCCTTTAGGCATAGGTATCGTTTTGCCGACGTCGGCAAAATGATCCGAGATATTTTGCTTGGCATTTTCACAGGCTATTTTTGCTTTATTTATAACATTTTCAAAATTACTCCACTTGTCATAACCCAATAATTCTTGTAATTCACGGGCGTACCAAAATTCAACCCCATTTTTATTACGAGCGCAATCTTCAAAATTTTTATGCAGTTTTATTATAATTTGCTTTTCCATAAAAAAATTTGTTTTGTTTTTTATAATTATTACGAATTACCACCCGCCTCCGCCACCGCCGCCTCCTCCGCCTCCCGAACCTCCGCCACCGCCTGCGCCCGATGAACTTGAAGTTGTGGAGGATATGCTGGAAGTTATGCTGTTTAATTGACTTGTGAAACTGCTCAAATTAAAGCTTCCTGCCGCAGCTCCAGCCAGCCAAACCGGATGATAATTTTTGAAGTAATCTTCTCCGTATATCAATTGCATTTTTTGCGCCCACAACTCGGCAATTCCAAAAACAATGGCGTATGGCAAAAATTTATCAAAGATATTTTCTTTTTCATAAAACTGCTGGCGATAATTTTCCGCCTGCCTCATATATATTTCAAATCCTTTAATCTTGAAAAGCAAGTCCACGCCAGCTTGGGTGCGCTTAGGCATAACAAAACCAAACGCCACCAAAATGCCTCCCGAAACGAGAATACTCATAAACAGAAAAACCGAAACAATCATTGTCCAAAACGAAAACCATATCAATAAGAAACCCAGCAATATAAAACCAACCGCATATTTACTGCCCCTCGGCTCAAGCCAGCCTTTATCTGCAATATCTTTTGTCGCCAATTTCCCGACCTCCCTTACCTGAACATAAAAATTATTTTTCAAGCTGGTAAGATTAACCTCGTCTCCCGCTGAAAAAAGATACTCAAGAAGCGTTTTTTCTGTTGAAGTAACTTTGCTTAAGTCATAATTTACGCCATTTTTTTTCAAAATTATACTTTTCTGCGTGAAAAATAAAACTTTTTCTTCTGTCTGCTCTATGGTGATAAATTTTCTCACAGCTAAATCTATAATTGCCGCTGTCACAAAATTATTTTTCCATAACCCGTGAGACAAAACCATTCCCATTTGCATTGGGGTAATGTTGTCTGGAATTCCAAACTCCGGCGGGATGGGTTTCTTCATTTTTGGGTCTTTGCCGTATGTTCTCCACCGCGAAAAAGCGTAAAGAAAAACCCCTATTGGTATTAAAAAGAACACAAATGCAAAGTAATCTCCATACTGTTCCAAAAATGTCAGCTTGTATGGGGCAAAAATATTTTTGGGAAAAGTTATTGAAGCCGTCAACCCTTCTCGCGGCTGGAAAGCAGAAGCGGATTGAAAATTCAAAACATTATTGTCGTCCCAAAAATAAGTCGCCAAACTTTTATCTTTTGAGCCCAAGTATCCTGTGTAATAATCTACCCGCGTGTTCTGGCTGGTTATCTCCGGCGGAAAAGATATTTTTGCTGAAAAATTATTTGTTCCAATGTCCCAGAAAGCTCCCAGCAAATTCCAGTACAATTCGTCAAAATCTTTGTTGATAAACCTGACAGCGTTTTTGACTTTATATATAATTCTATAATAATTCACTCCGCTAACAGTCACATCCGGGTCGCCAATTTTCCAAGTGATTGTGCCACTGCTTTTTATTGTCTGGTATTTATACGGCTGGCCGTTAAAATCTGTTATATTCACCAGCTCAACCGGTGTTTTGAAAGTTCCTTTGTCTGTTTTGGTTTTTGTAGGCAAAACTCTGAAAATCCCGTGTTTGTTATATAAATCTCCGCAATCAGCAATAATGTTTTCAGTAATCAACAAAGAAGAGTCCTTGTTTACTACAATGTTTGTTTCAAAATTTTGTATGTACCAATCGGTAATGTCTTGAGGATCTCTTGCCCAAGCAGGCTGCCCCGCCAGCAAAAGAGAGAAAAATAAAAATAATGCAACAAAATATTTTTTAGCCATATTTTTTATTTTTAAAATAAATATCAGTGATTAAATATTTTTTTCCTATTTTATAAAAATCTCTTATTCGTGAATGCGTATCCCGAGCTGGATTTCAAATATTTTTCAAAATCATATGCCTTTATTTTGTCTAAAAAAGCACAATACCAAATCAGCCTATACGGCCGTTTTGAACTAGAGTATTTTGCATTTCCAGAATTATGTTCGCTGATACGCCTTTTCAAATCAGAAGTAACTCCAATATATCTGCTTTTATCTTTTTCACTTTGCAAAATATATACGTAGAACATAAATGTAGGCCCCACTACGCAAGACCACACTACGCCAAGGCTTCGCGTGGCATGCTTCGCGGGGCACCACTTCGCTTAGTTCATATGCTTGGCACACTTCATTATATTTCGCGTGCCGCGCACCGCGTAGCTCCGAACAAAGTGAGGAGCGAAGTGGTGGACCTGGGCAGAATCGGACTGCCGCCTCCTCGTTGCGAACGAGGCGTAATGCCACTTTACTACAGGCCCTAGCCCCGTTGCACGGGGAATTTTCAATTCTCAATTTACAATTTTCAATCAATTCCCAATGACTAAATTTATAAAAGTCGGGGCGGTGGGACTCGAACCCACAGATCTTACCCTCCCGAAGGGTACATGTTACCATTACACCACGCCCCGTTGTTTTTTATGTTACCCAATATTTTTGTTTTGTCATTTCGTCCTGCTTTGTGACAACTTCAAATTTTTCTTCTTTAGATTTTTCCGCCAAAATCTCTAATTCTTTATCGCCTAATTTACCCAGTTTTGCAACTTCCTGTTCTAAAAATTCCTTAGTATTTTTTTTAGGTTCATCTAAAACATATCCCAACAAAACATCCAAAATCTGTCCAATTTTTGGCCCGGGCTTTATGTCCAAAATTTTCATTATGTCGGCACCATCAACCTTCAGCATCTTAGCAGAAATTGGGTCTTTGGAAACTTTATCAACCAAATATTTAAAATGCCTTAGTTTATAAGGTTCGGCTTTTGGCACGCCAGAACCAATTCTATCTGCCAATCTCACCTGCAAAAGCTCTTCTATATTTTCCGGTCCAACATTTTTTATCAATCGTCGCACAGATGATTCTCCTACCTCGTCAACATTGTAATAAAACATATGGTATCTGACTAACTTTGTAATTTTCTCAACTTCTTTTTTGGAAAATTTTAAACGGTTTAAAATTTGAAATGTCATTTTTGCTCCCACAATTTCATGATTGTAAAAAGTTGCCTCTTCATCTTTGCCTGCCTTAATTCTGGCTTTGGCAACATCGTGAAGCAAAGCCGCCAGCCTTACATACATATTAAATTTTTTTTTGGCGGCGTACTCCAAAGACTTTACCAGATGCTGGTAAGAGTCGTATATATGATGCTTGTTTTGCGCCACGCCGTAATTTTCCAAAAGTTCAGGCACAATAAATTTTAACAAACCCATCTCGCGCAACAATTCAATTCCTTCGGCGGCTTTATCTGCCATAATTATTTTCACAAATTCATCTCTTATTCTTTCTTTGGAAATTGCTTCCAACCAAACGCTGTTTTTCTTAATTGCCTCTGCTGTTTTTTCTTCAATTGTAAAACCTAAAGTAGTCGCAAACCTTACGGCTCTCAACATTCGCAAAGCATCTTCATTAAATCTTTCTTCCGGCTTGCCAACTGTTCTGATTATTTTATTCTTCAAGTCTTTCTGCCCTTCAAACAAATCAACAATTTCTTTTTTGGCTTGCCCTGAGCCGAGTCGAAGGGCCATTGCGTTGACGGTGAAATCTCTGCGACTTAAATCATCTTCCAGCTTCTCTGCATATTTTACCTCGTCAGGATGGCGCTTGTCAGAATACTTTGCATCTAATCTGTAAGTTGTAATTTCTATCTCGGCAAGCTCGGGTTTTTTGCTTCCAGTGCGCGCGGTAACAGTCAAAAAATTATTTTCGTAAAAACTGTCCGGAAAAACTTTTTGGATTTCTTCGGGTTTAGCATTTGTTGTAACATCCCAATCCTTTGGCTCTATGCCTAATAAAAAATCGCGCACGCATCCGCCTACGATATATGCTTCATATCCGGCCTGTTCCAATTTTCCAATTACATTTTTGACCTCTTTTGGAATTATCATATATTTTTACATCTTAATCTAAAAATTGATATTTTTCAAGGAAGGCAAAAAGATTATCAACTGCTACGTCACGAACACTCAAAACCTTGACATCGCCCTAATAAGGTGATATTATTATGCGATATGGGGCAAGACCTCATTCGCTCTTTCACAACTGCATATTTGACAGCTTTCCGCTTTGCGGAAGGCGTATGTGTTTGCGATAGAACGAAAGTTACAGGAGAAGATTATGAATATGAAAGTAATGATAGCAACGATAATAGCAGCCATTGCCGCATGTTGGCCAACAACGACGCTCGCCCAAACCAATTCGGGGAGCATTGAGTTCCACCCGAAGGGCGATGGCACGGCCAGATTTGTGGTCCACGGGAAGGCTGGGGAGCTGTACCAGATTCAAGAGTCAACGTCCGAAGGGACACTGACTCTCGGTCTCTGGCGTGTGCTCAACCAGCAACCCATAACCGCCACTTCTGACACGTTCGACGTAACCCTGCCAATAACTTCGGGGGCGAATCAAGCGTTTTACCGCTTCCTACAGTTAACGCCAGAGTTGATTGTGTCTTTAGCCCCGAATAGTCCTGTGTCGAGGTTTGTTACCGGCGGGTCAACCGGCGTAGTTTCTGTCGTGTTCAAATTGACTTCTTTGTACGAGTCGATCTGTTTGCAAAAATTGGGAATAACTCTAAGCTCAACGGCTACAAATGTTCAACAAGATATTGTGCGCGTGACTGTCGGGAGCTGGAGTTCATCATCGCTTCTTGGAGAAGCTTATTTCATGAACGGCCAAACCTCTGCTGTAATCTTCTTGTCTCCGCCAATTACATTGCCGGCAAATTCAGCGACAGAGATTATTGTGAGGACAGATTTTGCGCCCATTAGTCCTTGTTCGTCGGGAAGATCTGGCGACATCATCGCGATAGTATCCGATGCTTCTCAAACGCAGGGGGTTCTATTAAATTCTGGCAAACAAATCACGGCTGTCGGGTGTGCCAAGGGTCAAAACATGATTTTGGCAAAGTCGTATCCCGCCATAATGTGGGAACCAATTTCCCCGAATCACCTGATCAGCTATACCCCAAACACATTGCTCAAGTTTTCCATCTCGGCTGATCCGTCAGGAGACATTGGCATAGGGAAATTGAGCTTCAGGCTCGCTGGTTCTGACGTAGGCAATGTTTCGGTTGCCATAAGGTCATCTACCGATGGCAGGTTGCTCGCGCCGGCTCAGGTTGTCTCTCCGTCGTCGGAAACTAACGGTGTGGCCGAATTTTACCCGCAAGTCGATGGGGTGAGAAGAATTCTGGAGATTGCCGCTGGGACAACACGCTACTTCCAAGTGGACGGCTTGCTCGGAAACGTCAGTCCATCATCGGTATTAGTCACCACCATGCTCACCGAAGAAGCTGGCTGGTCGGGAAAAACATTCGACCAGCTATCTCCTGCTCCGCTTGGCTTCTTTATCTGGACACCAAATTCCGGAATTCTTGATACCGATTACCCCGATGCAGATTGGTTTAACGGTTTCAGGATCCCCGGGCTATGGCCAGATGGAATCAGCCAAACACGGACAGGTCAGTAAAACAGGTTCGACGAACTTCGAACAGCAATGGGCACTTCTCTCAAAGGGTGCCCTCTTTTTTTCTTGAATTTGCTTTTTTTCAATTTTTTATGTAAAATAAAACAAATATAGATTAAAAATCATAAATTTAAAAAATGAAAAAGATACTAACTACCATATTTATCGTCATATTGGTTTTTATAATTATTTTCTCGGGATATTTAATCGTCAAAAATTTTCCTACGGGATACTTAATTATCAAAAACATATTTAAATCAAACGCTTTGCAAACTACAAAACCTGAAAATGTTGTTATTGATAATTGGAGCACCTACAATAACTCGCAACTTGGGCTTGAAATAATTTACCCAACTGGGTTTGTCACAGAGGAAAACATGATTGGTTATCCAAAAAGAATAAATTTCCAATCTAATCTCGTAAAACTAGGATCTTTTTTTGGCTTGACGATATACAATATCCAAGAGGCAAAAGAATATGGCGCGTCAATAACCGACAATCAGTCAGTCCCCAAGGTTTCTTATAATTCCAATACCCCAACTACCACAGAAAATATTGTTACGAACAATATATCTATACAAATAACCAAGCAAGGACAAGAACATACAAACATAACTTTCATTCATGGACAGAATGCATACAGATTAGACTGGGAGTGTTGGCCGAAGCAAGCATGCTTCAATAACCAAATTATAGAAAAAATCGTATCAAGCATTAAATTTGATAAATAATCAGACAAACCATAATAGCATTTAACATACATTTTGACATGGAAACGGAGATAAACAAAAAAATAGTTGAGGCAGAGGGAATAAAGTTTTTTGTGGAGAAAGACCCGCCTAACGGCGAGGCAGGTGGCAAAAAAGAAGTTGCCCGGGCTTTTCTATATATTATGAAAAACGATTTGCATAAAGAGCCGTTTGGATTTTTAGAAGATTTGTTTGTTGATGAAAGCCTTCGCGGTCAGGGAATTGGCACCGAGTTGATAAACATGGTCGTTTCCGAGGCAAAAAAAATCGGCTGCTACAAACTCATTGCCAACAGCCGGCACGAAAGAGAGGGTGTGCATAAAATGTATGAAAAAGCCGGCTTTAAAAACCACGGCATTGAATTCAAAATTGTTTTTGCAAACGAAAATGAATAAACAAAAAATTGTTGTAATTGGCGGAGGCTCGGGCAGTTTTATGGTTTTGTCGGGGCTGAAAAAATATCCCAATGTGGATTTGTCGGCAATAGTTACAATGTCTGACGATGGCGGGTCAACCGGAGTTTTGCGCGACGAGCTTGGAGTTTTACCCCCCGGCGACGTAAGGCAGTGCTTAGTGGCTTTGTCGCAATCTGACAAAACTTTGCGCGAACTTTTTAACTACAGATATGGCGACGGCGGGCTAAAAGGCCACAGTTTTGGAAACATATTTTTATCTACCTTAGAAAAAATTACCGGAGGCTTTGACACAGCGGTAGTAGAAGCCAGCAGAATTTTGAGAATCCGCGGATATGTTTTGCCGGTTACCTTGAAAAACACAAGACTTGTGGCCTCTTTTAAAAATGGCAAAGAAATAATTGGAGAAAAAAATATTGAGCTTTACAAAGGAGGATTTTCTAACATTAAAAAACTATATTTAAAACCTCGCGCCGAATTAAACCCCAAAATTTTTAAAGCGCTAAAAGAGGCAGACAAAATAGTAATCAGCCCGGGCGACCTTTACACCAGCTTAATACCAAATTTTTTGGTTGATGGTTTGTCAGAAAATGTTGCCAAATCAAAAGCCAAAGTAATATACCCGGTTAATTTAATGACCGAGCTGGGCCAAACCGACAGCTTCACTGCCGAAAATTACATTTCTGAACTGGAAAAATATGTCGGAAAAAATGCTATCAAATACGCCATTTTTAACACTGAAACCCCTGACCAAAAATTATTGAAAAAATATGCAAGATTTGGCGAGAAACCGGTGGAGCTGGGAGACGCTGAAATTTTGCCGGGCGTTAATTTTTTGAAACACAAGTTGCTAAGCCATAAAGTTTACAAAATTGATAAAAATGACAAACTTGGCGCCGAAAGATCACTTATTAGGCATGACTCTGACAAGCTGGCAAAAGTGATCTACGAGCTGTAAAATATACAAAAAACTGGTATAATAAAATAAAAATCGCCCTCGTGGTGAAACACTTGCTGGCTCCCGTGGTGAAATGGATATCATTCCTGCCTTCGAAGCAGACGTTGCACGTTCGAGTCGTGCCGGGAGCACCAAAGAGTTCGTCGGGTCATGCGACCCGACGCCCCGTCGGATGACGGGGCGAATCCTGCCGAGGGCACCACAAAAAAATATGAACAAGAAACTATCGTCAATCGCGTTGTTTTGCTTATTATCAGTAATTTTCGTTCCACTTTTGGCAAGCGCCGACGGACTGGTGCCATGCGGAAACCCGGGGCAAAATGCTTGCGGCCTAAGTGACTTTTTCGTAATGCTGGCGAGGATTTACTCTTTCATTGTTTGGTACATAGCAACGCCCTTGGCAGTAATAGCGCTCACCCTTGGAGGATTGTTTATGATGATTTCAGCGGGCAATCCAAACTTAATGGGTCTTGGCAAAAAAATTCTTTACGCCGCAATTATTGGATTGGCCTTAGTTTTTGGCTCATGGCTGATAATTGATTTTGTTCTGAAAGCAATAGGATTTACCGGAAGCTGGTCAAGCGTATAAAAAATAACACGCCCCTGTAGCTCAATTGGTAGAGCAGTTCCCTCTTAAGGAATTGGTTTCGAGTTCGAGTCTCGACGGGGGCACACTTAGATAATCTCAGTGCAGGCAGTATTTTCTAATCAAGAAAGGATCCTGAAATCTCGGACATGACTTTGTTGGAAAAGGTTGTCGGGAATTGGAGCTTTTGACCTTTAAAATTATTGAATAATTTCTCTTTTTCTTTTTGCATAAACCCGGCGAATTCGTT
>JAPLYZ010000019.1 GCA_026395295.1 Candidatus Staskawiczbacteria bacterium | reverse complement strand
TTTCATGAAACACAGCTTCTTTTTGCTCACTGTTAAGTTTTAGTTCATCTGTCGCCATATTCTGTCATTCTACTCTTTTAAGCATTATTTTTCAATTTTTGAGCAAGAAAAAAGACCCTTTTTTTAATACTCTCGGGTCTTTAAGAGTTTTTTCCTGCCCAGGGGGAGGAAACTAGCTGGCGAGCGCTGATTCCCGCGGCAGAGGCTGCGGAAGCGGAAATGGCAACGTGGTTGCCGGTGCCGGCGTGGTTACCTCGTCGGGGTGTTCCGGGTCATACCCGAACCGCACCCGAAAATCTTCGGCTGATGGGAGGACATCCCCAGCAGATCTGCGTTTCAGGGCAGACTTGAGAGGAGGAGCAACCAACACCGAAAGAAATGCCAGACATTGGCTCGGACTCGTTAAGTGCCCCTCAGATCCGTCGTCCAGTCTGATGGTACAACTCTCAATGTCCGCAACCAGCGGCCCTTCAACCTGTCTTACGTTCGCTGTCATCTTCATAATATTTTCCGATTCTGGTTCGACTCATCGACATTCCAGCTCCCTCGCTTAGGGTAGGAATTATGTTATCAATGAGCTATTTTCATTATACACCTATTAAAACACCTGTCAAGCTTTTACTTTTTGAGGTTGGCGGAATAAAAGTTCAGCAAATTTCCGCGGACAATGATGTTTGAAGCTTTTATTGTATTTGATTGTTCGGTGTAAATTTGCTGGCAATCGGAAATAGGCAATGATTTCTGATCTGGCAATGATACGCATAAACCATGCGTAAAAACTCCGGTTTCGTCGGCCTGATATGCTAAATTTTTGGTCAAAATTACGTCTATGCCCCCTGAAACAAGTTCAAAATGTGTTTCAACAGGTGTTTCGGTGTTTAATAAATCATGTCCTAAAATGGTATTTGGCGGAACAATTCCCAGAAGATTGACTATTGTCGGATACACGTCCAACTGGCTAGCCGGAATGTTTGTTGCCCCCTTCAAGTTTGTACCGGGCGCCGATAAAATCATCGGCACTTGGCTGTTGTTTAGCGCCGAAAATGTGTTCTCTTGGTTTAGAGCCTGCGAGATATTTGTAAAACTTCCATGGTCACCCCAAATTAAAATTAAGGAGTTGTCGTATAGTCCATCTTTTTTTAGTCCGTCTATAAATTCGCCAATTGCTTTGTCTGTGTAATGCATACTCTGTAAATAAGCTGCCTGGATCCAACCAAGGTTTAAACTAGTCGGAATTTTCAATGTTTGCAAATCATCCGGCAAAATAAAAGGTGTGTGTGAACTCATGGTAATTAGGGTTGCCATGAATGGTTGTTTTCCGCCAGAGGCGGATCCGCCTTGGGCGGAAAAACTCTCTAACCGCGGAAGCGACTGGGAAAATAGATCTTCATCTCCCAAATCAGACGGCCCCTTTCCAATTGACCTAAGAGCAACATAATCGCTAAGATTATAAGTTTTTTGATAACCTAGTTGAGGATATATATTTGACCTGTTCCAGAAAGTTGGCACATCCCCGTGCAAAGAATAAGTTTTGTAGCCGTTGTTTACAAGAAGTTGAGGCAAGGCCTCGTATTGATTTTTAGCATAATTTATAAACACCACGTCGTCGGGCAAGGGATATAAAGAATTCATAGTGGAAAATTCTGTGTCAGCAGTATTTCCTGGCCCCACTTGCGCATAAAAATTTTTAAAATATAACCCATCTTTTGCCAGTTGGTTTAAATTCGGGGTGATTTCCTGTTCGCCGATTCTTTTGTTAATGACGATGTTTTCTAAAGATTCCACCTGAACAATTATAAGATTCTTTCCCTTCGCCACGCCAAAATAATTTTTACCGGTATCGGGTATTATTTTATTTTGCGCGAACTTCTGCAAAAAAATTTTATCGTCATCTGTAACCAGGTCGCTTCTCAAAATGTATTTAAAAGTGTCTTCAATAAAAAAATTAACAATCCCTATTTTACCAACCAAAGATTTCAAATCGTAAACATCTTTATAAAGCCTGCTGGTGTCTCCCCATTCTTTTTTCTCTGTATACAGCAGATATTTATACCCTAAAAATACCATTGCCATCATTGCTAAAATAATAATTATCTTTTCCCATTTTGGCAAAACAATTTCTACATCTTTTCTTCTTCTAAACAAAAGAAACGCGACCAAAACCACTGCTATATTTATATAGAAAAAAAATAATTCCGGGGTAATTAAAACCTTTACTGTGCCCATTACGCTATGCGCCAAACCGAAATACTTTATCGCCGAAAATTGCAGGAAACTCTGCCAATATCTGTAATATAGAAATTGCGCCGTAAAAATAAACGATAACAAGAAAGAAATCAAAAAGAGATACAAATACCTGTATCTCTTTTTCAAAAGCAAATATGGAGCATAGAAGAAAATGCCCAAGGCAAATGTGGCCCAAAAAAGCCTTGCAGAATAAGCTTTATAATAGATATTCAGCCACTCATTAAATACCTGATTTTGTATGACAAATAAAACTGCGAGAATTAATGGCAAAGCCGTGAAACTAACCCATGCAACTATTTTGTTGATTAACTTTTGCCTAATTCCATTTATTTTATCCATCATTTTTTGGTCAATGACCGCGTTTCGCCGGGCTTGAGATCTCCTACTTTAATCTGCCCTATGCGTACGCGTTTCAGCGATGAAATTGTGTAGCCAAGTTCACTAAGCATAACTCTGACTTGATGCCTTTTTCCTTCTCGTAAGAATAAGCGAAGTTTTTTTTCGCCTGCAATTTGCGCTTTGGCCGGAAGCAATTGGCCTAGCGCCTGTGTTTCCATTCCGGCTTGAAAAATTTTAATAATGCCGGTTCTCAAAGGCTCTTTAACGCTTACTAAATATTCTTTTTCGTATTTTTCGCTGTTCGACAAAACCTCTCTGGCAAAGCGTCCGTCGTTTGTCAGCAATAATAATCCTTCGGAGCTTTTGTCTAACCTGCCTATGGGATAAAGCCCCTCTTTTTTCCATATTGTAATAACGCTCTCTTTGCCCGGCAAATCCTGCGTTGGTAAATTTCTCGGTTTGTAATAAGCCAGATATTTATATTCTTTTGCAGGCAAACCTTTTGGTTTTTTTACAACAACATTGTCTTTTTCATTGACCATTGTTCCGCTTTCAACCCTTTTCCCATTAACAAAAACAAGCCCGCTTTCAACGAGCTTATCTGCCTCCCTGCGCGAAGCCAAACCCTTATCTCTCAAATATTTATTTATTCTTATAGGATATTCCATTATCGATCTATTTTTGTATGGTGTGAGTAATAATATCCAACGGATATTTTTTACCCGCCAAATAATCTTTGACCATTGTTTTAATGTCCGCATCCCGCAATATATTTGAATCCATTGCTTCAATTTCCTCTGGCGAGAACCATTTTGTTTCAGATATTTCGTCTGTCATATATTCCCCTTGGTTTTCGGCTATGTTTCCCGTAAAAATAATTTTAATTGCGTGATGAAGGTCGTCTAATTCTTTTTTTACCAAAACATAAATGCCTAAGATATTTTCGGGCTCAAAATTAAAACCTGTTTCCTCTTTGATTTCTCTCTTTGCCGCATCAATTGTATTTTCTTCCAAATCAATCCAGCCGGCAGGATGACTCCATTTATCTTTCGCTGAATTCTTTTTTTCTTTAACAAGCAAAAATTTACCGTCTTTTTCGATTATTGCGCCGACCACACCGAAGGTTTGAGTGAATATACGTTTTGCCATAATTTTTATTTTGTTAAACTTAATCTTGCTGCGGGGCTAGGGCTCGGACCTAGAATTTCTCCTTCAAAGGGAGACGTGTTACCAATTGCACCACCCCGCAAAATATGTGTTAATAATTTTTGCAAAATCCATCAATCCATCCAGAAATCCTTCTGTTCAAAATAGAACTGCCTTTCACCCTAACTCTTAGCAAACCATAATAATCCTTTCCGGTATTTTTTCTTTTGGTGTCTATTTTATTTTTTTTGAAATAAATATGTTGAAAATTATCTCTCGAAAAATTGATTTGTTCCGCCCAATAATTTATTACTCTATTTATAGTATTCTTATGACTCTCATGTATATAAATATCAATACCTATGTCCTCTTTTGGAATATCCACTGTTCCCAATAGCCAAGACAGGAAAAGCCTAATCATACGAGGGTCGGAATTTGAAAACTGCACACCTGAGCCTGGGCGATAATTCTTCTCTTTACTGCCTTCTGCCCAATATAGTGCTGTGCTTATCAGCCACAGCTCTCTTTCTGTTAAATTACCCACCTCTTCCTGAGCTTTGCGCTTAATCTCATTCGTCAGCGCTATTCTAATTTCCTTTCTCTTTTTTGATCCTCTCAGGGCAGACGCTAACTTTTTATCGGTTAATCGCTGTTCTTGTTTTTTACTCAACCCTACGCTTCTCAACCATAAAGACAAACTAGATTTTGCCACAGGGATTTTTTTCAAAATCTCGGCATATGAAAAACCCTGCTTCCTCAATTCTATGGCTTTATTTTTTTGCTCAATTTTTGCCTGCATATTCGAACTATGATTTATGTTATCTTAATTATATCATCATAGTTCTGATACATCAACCGTTTAATCGAGTTTAGTTTTATATTACCACTTTTTTTATTTTTTTCAACAGGAAGGTGTCGCACCTCCTACGCATAAGGCTTCCGCCTCCGCAAATGCTACGGCGAGACAAGTCGGACGGGCAAAGCAATAAAAAATCGCCGTAAAGCGACTTTTTATTAAATCAACTAAATTATCTATTTGCAGACAGTTTTGAAGTTGACACACTTTGTTATCCCCAGCTTGTTGTTCTTGTCTATACACATATAACTTCCGTCTGCCAGCTGAGCTGAAACACAGTAACTTTGGATGCCCGAAAAACAAGCTAAATTTGATGCCCCTTGTTTTTTTATGTCGTCAATGGCGGTCTTTAACGCCGGGCCGTATGTTTTATTGCTCAAAAACGCAGGACTGCAGAAAGCAGAATAATTTTTCCCGGTAGAATACAACGATCCGGCCAGAAATGCCACCTGGCTCATATCGGTTTCTATTTTCTGTTTTTTAAGCAGCGGCAAAATGGCATCTTCTATTTTTTGAGCTCCTTCCGGCGCCTGTATAGACGCGATTTTGTCAAAATCTGAGTTGACCATAGAAAGTTTTAATTCCACCTGTCCTTTAGCAATGGAAACAATTTTTTTCAAATCAACCACTTTATCAAGTCTGGCCTGGTAAAGCATGTTGTCCTTTTTGCCAACCCATATTTCTATATTTACATCTCCTATTGCATCCACAATAGTGGTCGCAAAAGACTTGAGCATGCTCTGCTCTAAAGCCAAATCAGAGGCGCTAATTGTATTACCCGGCGTCTGCGCTTTAGCCGTTTCCTGCATTTGAAGATCAATCATTTTATTTATTAAACTTCCCAGTTTATCCTTTTTTATTCTCGCCATATAATGATAGGTGTTTTGACCGGCTACTGTTGCATCGGCTAACTGCTTATCAATAGATAGCACGCTTTCTGATGAAATTATATCTCTAATCTTTTTAACAAGAGCAGAGTTATTCGCTTGCGAGATGTTTAACATTCCAATTTGTCCACCGGCTGAATTGCCTGATATTTGTGACAAAGCCTTAACAGAATCTTGATCAACCTTGAACCATCTTCCCGCAAACTGAGAAACATCTAAGCCCGGATAAGAATAGTCGGAAGGAATTACTATCTTGTCAATTTTATAATAAAATGTCGTGCCCAACGAAATCATACTTATGGTGGCCGAAGCTTCGGAGGAAATCATTGGCGAGGTTAGGTTCATTGTAAAAGCAACATTTGCCTTTGGGTTTTTGATATCGGTTATATCGCCTTGGGTGTCGGTAGAAAATGTCAGTTTGCCCAAAGATTCTTTACTGTCACTTGTAACACTTATTTCTCCCTGCACTTTTGTGCGATTAGACTTTACATTTTGCATATTGGCCATCATTTTGCTCATGACTGTTGCCGGATTAGGCCAAAACGGATTCCACGGAAGATTAAAATATTGCCCGGCAGCAAACAATCCCGCCCCGCACAAAACAACTACAATAATTAGCGCTATCGAAATTTTTAAAATTGTGTGCAATTTGTTTTTGGGTCTCATAATATTATTTTGCGCAGGATTTACGGCGACAACTTTTGGTGATTGCTGTTGAACCTGAGGCTGAACCGCTTGAGCAACTTTAATTTCCGGTTGGGCTTGAATTGGTTGCGCCTGAGGTCTGGCTTGTGGTTGAACTTGCGGTTGAGGACGAGGCTGGTTCAGCGACGCAAATGCATCGCCTACCTCTGCCTCTGTCCAGCCGTTTTTATAAAGCAAACTCCGTGTTTGGCTTTCCGATTGCCCGGCCTCTTTTGCTTTTTTAATATAATCTACCAGTTGTTGTTCTAACATGTTACTTGAATTTAAAATTTGAAATTTGAAAATTAAAAATTGAATTCAAATCTCGAATTAAAAATTTAAATTAGTTTTAATTCATTATACCTCTTTTTTAGAATGCAAGTATGTGGATAACTTTGTATGATAAAATTAATTCTGCTGTTGGGTTATGTTTATTATTGCCAGCTCTAATGGCAACTGGGCAATGGCTGAATATTTTATTTTGTTTTCCGCGTCAATAAAAAATTCCAGCATTTTTTGCAAATCTTTCTGATCTAACGCGGCTGTTTGCGATTTCATTTTCTCAAGCTCTTGGCCAGAAAGCCCGGAATTCTGCAAATTCAAAAAGCTTGTATTTATTTTCAAAAGCAATTCTTGCCGTAGATAAAAAACCAATGTTTTAGTAAACTCTTGCAAGTCAACCCCATTGTCCATAATTAAATTTATAAACGCAATCGCGTCTTTTGTATTTTTAGAAATAAGCAAATCAACAAATTTAGCAATTTCGCCCACCTCGACAATTCCCAGCAATTCTTTTATATCCTTTGTTTCTATGAAACTTTTTCCGGAAGAAAAACTCATACACTCGTCTAACAACGATTCGGCATCGCGAAAACTTCCACGCGAGTTCAGGGCGATTAAAGACAGCGCCGAATCGTCAAACTTTATATTTTCTTTTTTAGAAATAAATTCCAATTTTTTTATAATTTCCGTAATTTGCAAGCGCTTAAAATCAAACTTTTGGCACCTTGATAAAATTGTCGGAATCATTTTGTGCGATTCTGTGGTTGCCAGCAAAAAAATGGCGTGAGCCGGGGGTTCTTCCAATGTTTTAAGCAGGGCATTTGCCGCTGATTTTGAAAGCTGGTGGCATTCGTCAATTATAAATATCTTGTATTTTGATTTTACCGGCGCAAACTTAATTCCCTCTATTAATTGCCTGACATCGTCAACTCCTGTGTGCGAAGCCGCGTCAATTTCAATTAGGTCCATTGATTTTCCCTGCATAATTTCCAAACACGAAGAGCATTTATTGCATGGCTCTGCCAATACCGAATTTTGGCAGTTAATAGCTTTAGCAAAAAGCCGGGCAATTGTTGTTTTGCCGCTTCCTCGAGGTCCGGAAAACAAATAGGCATGGGAGATATTGCTCCCTTTAATTGAATTAGTTAGAGTTTGGACCACATGCTCCTGCCCAATAACTTCTGAAAATTTCTGCGGTCTATATTTTCTGTATAAAACTGCCACGGGTCTGCGAGCGAGGCGAGCAGATTTTCTTCGGAAATTAGACCGTAGGTATATTTATACATTTAGGTCTAATTTACGCTGAACGCCTTGCTTGTTTAATTTTTTAATTTTAAACTTTTTTCAACTATCCTATGTTTTTTCACGCCACGTAAAAAAACCGCCTATGCCACTTCGGCGTTGTAGCACTGCTCGCAGTAAACAATCTCCGGACGATCGGGAGCATAGCTGGTTTCAAACTCGTTTGGACAAGGCTTATCGCCGTGAAAATGTTTGGCGGTGTTTTTTATCGCCTGTGGTGAGCTTGTCGAACCACACATGCATTGTCGGTGCCAGAGTTTCAGTGGGTCCACTAATTTTATACGTTCGTAAAATCTGCAATTCGGACATAATATTGGAATAGGCAAATTCATTTTTTTATAAAACTGTAACTCTTCGGGCACAATCTTATAAGCTCCACTGCAGGAATGGTTGCATTTTCCATCGTGGAGACAACTTATAATTTCGCTTGATATTGAATCGGAAACTTCGGCTATGTTATCTGGTAAACCTGAAGACGTTTTGGTCGCGATATATTTTTTCGTCTCCGGGTCTCTCCATTTAAACCCTGTGTCAAACGCGGTCTGTTTGGTTAACGGAAAAATTTCCTGAGCCAAAGATTCATTATAAGAGAAATAAGAAATCTCTGCGGGGAAAAATTCTCCGTATTTGTATGTTTTACCTGTCTTGTCTGTGTATGGCAACTCATCCATTTGTTTCTTAATCTTTCCAACCATTATTTCATAATCTTCCTTAGAATATTTTTTATTCAAAATACAAAACTCTTTATTTTTCAACCCGGCGCAACCAAAGCAATGCGCGCACGAGGAGCAATAATCTGTATATTCTGATTCGCGCACAGCGTCAAAAGCCGCAATAGAAAATTTCACATTAAAACCACTTTTACCACCCGTTACATATTCGTAAAACATTTCAGAGTTCAACCCTGCATAATCAACATCAAGAAAATCACTTGCCCCAAGCACCCTATAGCAATTTTTAACATCTTCTACGTCATGGGTTTCAAAACAATTCTTTACGTTTTTGGCATTCGCTATATGATTACCGGTAGAGCCGGGAGCCTTAATAATATCCGCATATTTATGTAAAGATTTTTCCTTAATACTGAGCAACTCTTTAAAGTATTGATCGCTTTGCTTTCTGCTTCCAAAGGTTATCTTTTCAATTTCTCGGAAATAATCATCTTTTGTATAAGTTTTATTACGTATAAAATATTGCTTATTTCTTAAATTTGAAGACAAAACGCAGTTTTTGCAGTTGATGCAATCAAAAATAAAGTGACAGTCAATGCAGTTTCTTGAGAGAATGGCAAAACTAGATGAATAATTTCTATCAACGCTTATATTTTCGTAGCAATGGTCTGAGTTTGTGGCGCCATAAGAATCAAAAATATTAAATGATTTGTCAACAAATTTTGAGTAAAATACATTTTCTGATCTCTCTACCACAGAATATGAAAGATAAACATTTTTGCTTTCCCCCACCATGTTCGTGAACTCGCAGTCGATTGAGTTCCTTTGGAATAAATTCATTCTTGGGACAGCATTCCACAATTCCGCCATCTGCTTAAAAAATTGGCGAGAAAAATCATACTCACGCCCAAAATCAACGCCATCCCACTTGTCCGAATACCAACATTCGTGGCAATAAACAGGAAAAACCGTCTCTTGCGGATACATAGAAATCATGTCTTTCGCACACAAACTGCATTTTCTGCGGTAGAGCGTCCTCTCGTTACGAAATAAAAGTCGCCTTTGCCTGCGGCACTCCGGGCACCACGTTGGCGCGGGGACTTTCATCTTTTCGTAGAAATCAAAATCTTCGGGCTCAATTACAAAGTCCTTTTTACAGTTTTGGCAAACTTTATTTTCAGCGTTCATGATATTTTTACTTTCTTACTGGGTTCATAAACTACGCTATAGCGTGAAATATGAACCCACTGTTTTTACTTCTTAAAGACTAAGAACTTGTAACCGCAGAAATTCCAGATTGCGGCGACCAATGCCGAGAAAATTATGCACAGCTCTGTCCAGGTTTTTATCGGCATTCCGACATCTATTTTACCAAAATAATGGAACGAGGCAACATTTATTGCTAAACCAACCAGTGTCACGAGAAAAAATTTGACTACTTCCCCACTCCAGAGATTCTTTCCTTGCCCTTTCGAAGTCCCGAGCGAAGCGAGGGACGAAGAAGGGTCAAACGCCCAATGCTTATTCCACCAGTATTTTATAACTGTTGCCGCTAAAAAAGAAATTGCCTTAACAAAAGAAGAGAATGGAGCGAATATTATCAAAAGCTGGAAAACTTTTATATCAATTACATCGGCAAAAGCTCCAACCAAAACAAACTTCCCTACTTGATGCACAAACAAAAACTTTCGCCCAACTAATTCAGTCAGCCAAAAACCAAAAATAGAAAGCAGGGGCAATATTACGAAAAAAATCCACCCGGTCATACGACCGGGTGCCCCGTTGAATAACGGGGCAAAATCTAAGGCAATCCAAGCCACAGATAGTCCGCAAACAGCAGAAAAAATTATATCAATTTTTTTCATGTTATTTGATTATTAAAGTTTACCATAATTGAACCTAACCTAACAAGTGTTGTCCCTCATAAAAAAATTTGCTAATATAACTTAATATGATTTTAAACAAGCTAAAGAACTTTTTGGAGAAAATTGACCATTACCGAGATGAGTTGCTTTTTGTTTTCATAAAACCATACTGGCCGAGAAAAATCGTGCCTAACCACATAACTTACTTAAGGGTTGTAATTGGCGTGGCATTATTTATTTTACTTTTCTTTTTTGGAATAGAAAACAAAACTTTAATAGTTTCTTTATTCTGCATAGGAGTTTTAACCGACCTTTTTGATGGCTCTGTTGCCAGATGTTTAGACAAGGTAACCGCGTTTGGAGCAATGCTAGATCCTTTGGCTGACAGAATTTTGATCCTCCCCATTGCTATTTATAGTTTATACGAAAGCCAAAAATGGCTGCTTTTAATTCTACTTTTAACCGAGGCGTTAAACGCTTTGGCGTTGATATTTTACAAGTCAAGGGAATCAGAAATCAAGGCAAATATCTTTGGCAAAACCAAAATGGTTTTACTGTCGCTTGTATTTTTTGGTATTCTGGAGGCCTGGCCAGATATGCCGTCCATGTTTTTCATTGACGTTATTTGGTTCTCTTTAATCTTCTCCTTCTTGAGTATTTTTTTAAAAGTATTAGAGTTGAAGGATAAAGGTCATATTAAAAATAAAGTGCTGACGAAACGATTAAATAAAAACCAATATGAAAATATATAATACATTGTCCGGAAAAAAGGACTTATTCAAGCCCTCAAAAGGCAAACAAATAAACTTGTTCGTCTGTGGGCCTACGGTTTACGATTATTCCCACCTGGGTCATGCTAAGCTGTTTATTACGTTCGACATATTTGTAAAATACTTAAGGCAACGCGGTTTTAATGTTTTCTATTTGCAGAATATAACCGACTTAGATGATAAAATAATAGCCCGCGCCAGGGAAAAAGGCGTCTCTCCGAAAGATTTGGCTTTAGCATTTGAAAAAGAATATTTAAAAGATATGAAATCGCTTGGCATAAACAGCGTGTCGAAATATGCCAAAGCAACAAACTACATAAAAGAAATAATCAGCCAGGTTGAAAGACTGCAAGACAAGGGTTTTGCTTATAAAATTGAAGAAGACGGCATTTACTTTAATATTTCTAAATTTCCAAGATATGGAAAACTTTCCGGACGCACTGCCTTGGACGCAGAGGATGCTGTCTCGCGTATTGATTACAGCAAAGACAAAAAAAACAGGGGTGATTTCTGCTTGTGGAAATTTTCTTCAGAATACGAGCCTTCTTGGCCCGCTCCATTTGGCAAAGGACGACCCGGCTGGCACATTGAGGACACAGCTATTACAGAAAAATTTTTCGGGCCTCAATATGACATTCACGGCGGAGCCATAGAATTGTTGTTCCCCCACCACGAGGCTGAAGTTTCGCAGATGGAATCTGTATCGGGCAAAAAACCAATGGTCAAATATTGGATGCACGTGGGAGTTTTAACGGTTAACCACACAAAAATGTCCAAATCTTTGGGAAATTTTATTACAATAAACGATTTTCTAAAGAGATGTCCGGCAAATTACTTAAGGTTTTTTGTCGCCAAAAATTCATGGCGCTCGCCGGTTGATTATTCTGAATCAGCGTTGATAGAAATTCGCTCGGCAGTTGATAAAATAGAAGAATTTCTACGAAAATTACAAATTCCAAATTCTAAATTACAAATTAAATCGCAAAACGCGAAACTGATTAAAAAATTCAAGGCTGACTTTTACAAAGAGCTGGATGATGATTTTAACACTCCGAAAGCGTTTGGCGTAATGTTTGAATTTATCAAAAAAGCCAATGAAATGGATTTCTCAAAAAAAGAAGCTTTTGAAATTTATAAATTTTTTGAAGAAATTAACGAAATTTTTGGAATTATTGATTTCAAAAAGATAAACAAGACAATACCGGCTGAAATAAAAAAACTTGCCAAAGCGAGAGAACAATTTAGGAAAAACAAAGAATGGCAAAAAGCTGATGAAGTAAGACTACAAATTGAAAAACAAGGATTTTTGGTTCAAGATTCAGAAAACGGCCCGGTTATACGGAGTATTTAAGCAAAAAAAGAGGCAACCTATACGATTGCCCTGGTGCTTGACGTTGATGTTCCTGCCAAATTTTTGCCCGCAGACCGGTGATCTCCCCTCGGCAGGAAGCTTCCTGCTCCGGCGAACTGAGAGATTCGAGCCTGAGAGAATTTATGCTTACCTGCATAGCCAAGCAAGCCTCGGCCTCCGACAATTTGCGATGTAGCATTCTTAGCTTTATTCCACTCTTCCATTTTCTTAAGGACATAGTTTTCCTCCAGAGTTATTCCTTGTGTTAAAATTTTCAAAGTTCGTATACTCACCATATATCATTAGCTAAGTTTGGTCAAGGACTTGCCCCAATTTCTTGGTTTTGCTAAACTAAAACTGCCAATTAATTTCTAATTTATATTTTCTACTTTATGGCAAATAATTTACCGGACAAATTACCCCCGCAAAACAATGATGCAGAACAATCTCTGCTGGGGTGTTTAATGTTGGACAAAGATGCCATTGTAAAAGTTGTTGACTTTATAAAAGCCGAAGATTTTTACAAAAGCCTGCACCAAGACATTTATCAGGCAATGTCTGACCTTTACGAAAAATCAGAACCAATTGATATTCTTTCGGTTTCAGCCAGGTTGAAAGAAAGAAACAAGTTGGAAGATATTGGAGGCTCGGCATATTTAACTTCTTTAATAAACACTGTCCCCACCGCCACTCATATTTCCAATTACGCAAAAATTGTAAGACAAAAGAAAATTTTAAGAGACTTGATTTCCGCTTCAGAAGAAATTGGTTTGTCTGCTTTTGACGAATCGGAAGAGGTTGACGTTTTATTAGACAAGGCGGAAAAAACCGTTTTTGGCATTGGCCAGAGGTCATTAACTCAAACTTTTTTACCCATAAAAGATATACTTTCAGACACCTTTGAAAGATTAGACGATCTTTCAAAAAACCAAGGAAAAATGCGCGGAGTCCCCACCGGTTTTGTTGATTTGGATAAAATTTTAGGCGGGTTACAAAAATCTGACTTGGTAATTTTGGCGGCAAGGCCTTCAATGGGAAAAACTTCGCTGGCTTTAGATATTGCCAGAAATGTTGCTGTTCTTGAAAACAAACCTGTCGGACTTTTCAGTTTAGAAATGTCAAAAGACCAATTGGCTGACAGGCTTTTAGCTTCAACGGCAAACATTAATTTGTGGAATTTAAGAAACGGAAGACTTGTCTCTGACGACTATTCAAGATTACAGCACGCCATGGGAAGCTTATCGGAAGCGCCTTTATACATTGACGACGCCGGTTCGGTAAACATTTTGCAAATTAGGGCAATGGCGCGCAGACTGCAGGCAAACAAAGGCTTGTCGCTAATTGTCATTGATTATTTACAACTAATGGAACCAATGAACAGGTTTGCCTCGCCGGTTCAGCAAGTTACAGAAAACTCCAGAGCATTAAAAATGCTTGCCAAAGAATTGAATATACCGGTGCTTGTATTGTCGCAGTTGTCCCGCGCAGTTGAGGCCCGAGTTCCGCAAATTCCCCGCTTAGCTGACCTGAGAGAATCGGGCGCCATTGAGCAAGATGCCGACGTGGTTATGTTTATTTATAGAGAAGACAAATACAACGAAAACAGCTTGCAAAAAAACATTGCAAAAGTTTTGATTGAAAAGCACAGAAACGGTCCAACCGGTGGAATTGACTTATACTTTGACGAGCACAGGGTAAGCTTTAGAAACCTGGATAAAAATGAATACCCAACAGAAACTAATTGATATTTTTAAAAAATTTCCCACGGTTGGCTCAAGAACTGCCGGCCGTTTTGTTTACCACTTAATAAAGTTACCCAAAGAAAGAATAGACGAGCTTATTGGCGCAATTACAGAACTAAAGAATAAAATAAAACTGTGCCAGCTCTGTTTTAACCCCTATGAACTCAACGGCTCTCCTGCGCCCGCCGGACTTTGTCCAATATGCTCTGACCCAAGGCGGAATAAAAATTTGCTTTGCATAGTTGAAAAAGAGGCAGATTTGCTTTCTTTAGAAAACACAAAAAAATACAATGGTTTATATTTTATCCTCGGTGGAACAGTGGCAACAATGAAAAAAGAAGACATTAGCCAGCTAAGAATTAATGAATTAAAAAAAAGGGTTTCTCAAAATAGTTTTAGCGAAGTTGTAATTGCCTTAAACCCAACTCCAGAGGGCAGAACAACCTCTGTTTTGGTTGAAAACACTATAAAAGAAGCAATCCCCTCGCCTGCTTTCAAAATTACTCACTTGGCAAGAGGAATTCCCGTTGGCGGAGAACTTGAATATGCTGACGAAGAAACCTTGGAAAGCGCGCTTGAAGGGAGAAAATAAGTATAAAAAAATCCTCGTTGAACTTCCAACGAGGACATAGCCGAAACTTCGGCCTCGCGCCTTAGCGCCTATACCCGGGTCCGGGTCTATAACCGGGCTGGTATCTGTACCTTTCCGGGTACCGATTAAAGTGCCCCTGCATATAAACACGGTGGGGGCCGTGGTAGTATCCAAAGTATTGATGAAAGACCATCACGTCACGCGTCCAAAACGGCGCGACCCAAATACCACTCACCCAGTGTCCTTCAATGTACCACCCTTGGACAGGATGGTCATACAAAACAGGTGACATCTCCACCTCCACTGCCGGCTCCATCACCACTACCGGAGGTGACGCAGTGAACCCAAAGTCCTCGTGACTCGAGGTCATCCTCATCATGCACCCTGCATTCAGACACGCGATCGCGATTACAATCAACAAGATTTGCTTTTTCATATCTTTTATTTTATCGTTCAGAGTTTTGTTTGTTTATGGTTCTTTATTTCAAAGACCTATTTTTATTATAGCATTATAAAAACACGCTGTCAACAGCAAACCTGCGCAACAAAAAACCCGCGGTTAGGCGGGAGTTTTTTGCTTTTTTTTATTTGTTTCCGAATTTTTGGATTTTTGAAATTTTGGTTGAAAGTTCTTTTTCTGCTTTATAAATTCTGCGAGTTTTCTTTTTATTATCCAGCCATTTTTCAATTCCAAAAAACATTCCTGCTTTCCACATCCAAAGCCCAATTAAAGTTATTAGCAATGGCAAGAAGAATGAGTCAATCCAAAAATTATTGGTCAAACCGGTTGAGACAGAACTGGCTCCCAAAACTGCTGACCTTGTAACAACAACCGAGGCATTGGCCACTGGCGAAGATGTGGAATTTGAGCTTGTTACAGAAACATTGTTGGTAAGCGTGGTTGTTCCAAAAGAAAAGCTTTGGGCCGAAGCTAACTGCGCCTGATAGGTTATGGTAACTGTTTGACCTGCGGAAATTGTGCTTAAATTTATCCCCGACACTATGTCTCCTGAATAATTGTTGGAGGTGTTATTAGACCGCGCAACAACCAACTGATTGTTGTAAACAAGGTTTGCAGGAAGAGAATCTCTGACAACCACGTTTTGGATGTCCTGGTTTCCGCTTGTTTGCAAAGTTATCATAAACATTAACATATCCGACGGGTTTGCATAGGTTGAGTTGGCAAATGTTGATCCATTGGTAAGATTTCTGACTGTTTTGCTGACTGTCAAATTTCCTTGGACATTGTTATAAACTGTCATGTCTTGGCCGTAAATTACGTTGCCGGAACAATCTTGAGCCGCGGCTCTAAAATGGTAACTGTTGTTGCCTGTATTGTTGTACAAATTTACAGTTTGGCTAAAATTGCCTGTGTAATTTTGCTGTTGATGAATCGTGTCGTTCCCATAAGAATAATTACTTCCCCACTGGAACCAAACATAATTATTGCAACCGTAATTATTACTGCCCGATAAATATCCGTTTAATGTTGCCTGATTGTTATTAATGTTTGTGGCTGAGTTTGTCTGAACCGAAGCGTAGTTATAATTATTTTGGCACGAATTGCCCGAACATCCGTTTTGACAATACTGAATCAAGTTCTGTTGAGTACCGCAAGAATCGTACCAGTAAACAGCGTTACCCGAACATCTCTGTTGGTAGTTTGAAGTACAACTGGTTATACACTGCGCGTTCTGACAAGTTTGGCTTCCCGGACAAGCTGTCTGCATTTGAGCTGTTGTAGAATTGGTGCATGAACTTGATGCTGTGCCGGGGTTGTTACAAGTGTAAGTAGTATAATTTTGGTAAACAGCATTTCCTTGGCAAAAAAGACTGCCGGTTAAACCGCTGGTCCCGCACTGGGAACTAGAACTGCAGGCGACTGCGGTACAACTGCCGTTGCTACATGTTTGGCTTCCCGAACAAGTTGTTTGCAACTGGGTTGTTGTAGAATTGCTACACGAGCTTGATGCTGTGCCGGGGTTGTTGCAAGTGTAAGTAACATAATTTTGATAAACACCGTTGCCCTGGCACGAAGGACTGCCGGTTAAACCGCTGGTTCCGCACTGGGAGTTAGAACTGCAGGCAATATTCACGCATTGAGCGTTTTGGCAAACCTGATTTGCCGAACACTGTTGAAAAAGGTCTTCAATATAACCGCAATGGTCATACCAATAAACAGCATTTCCATGGCACTGTTTATAATCACGAGTCTGACAAGCTAAAACCGCTGTAGCAGTTGAGTACAGCGCGACAAACGTCATTAACAAAAAAACTGCCGAGACGATTAATTTGTTTATTTTGTTCATATTTTTAGATTACGCTAATTCCGTTTTGAATCGCAACTGAAAATCGGTTAAGATAACCGATGAAAAAGAAACCAAAATTAAGCCAATTCGAACGCGACCGCATTGAAGCTATGTTCAATGCAGGTCACGAACAAAAAGACATAGCAAAGG
>JAPLYZ010000014.1 GCA_026395295.1 Candidatus Staskawiczbacteria bacterium | reverse complement strand
GAAACGACATCGTCGTCTTGCATGTTGATTATCATGCTCCAATCCTGCCATCTTTTTTAACATTTTCAAGCCTTAATTTCAGGGTCCTTCTGTATTGGAAACAGAACATCATTTGAGGGTCTTTCTGTATTATACAATACTGGGTATTGCGCGGTTTATTTTAAGTTGTATAATAAAATAATTATATATGAAGTAGTAGAGGTATATCCTTCGCCCTGCGGGCTCAGGATGATTTACTCGCTTCTCTCATAAATCACATGTCAAAATATTTTGTTGAAATCCCAAAACCCGCAGAAGAAGCCCCTGTGGCAGGGTCGGTTGATGATATAAAAAAACGCCTCCAGGAAATAGTTTCTGCTACTCAAGCAAAAGAAGAAGCTGGGAAGCAAGAAGAATTAGAAATTATAAAAGAAGTTGCTGATATGGCCGAGGGGAACAAATGCTGGTCTAAAAGGAAAGCCACAAGTAAAATGGGCTCTGGTTACGAGGAAATAGAGGGGAAAGGTGATGTGAAGGTGGCAGGAGCGCAAAGATCTGCTGAAGAGTTGGATAACAAATACAGATCTGCGGAGGACGAGATTGCTGGATTAAGACTAAAAATTGTTGAACAAGAAAAGGGCGCAAGAGAAGAAGATAAACCACAGTATAAGAAATTGCTTGAAGAGCTGGAGGCTCAATCAGCGCAACTTAAAGCGAGCTATGCTGGTGAACGCCCGGCGGTTCAAGAAAAACTTGGCTCAGAGTACAAGAAAAAAGAAAAGAGGGGTGAGCGACACAGTAAATTTAAAAAGGAACAGCAGGATGCAGATCAAGATCATTATAAATTTGCAACAGAAACTGTAATAGCGGCGCATCGCGATTTAGCTGAACCAGGAAAAGCCAAAGACTATTCGGCAAAAAGAAATGAAATTTATGCAAGAGCGCAAGAAATTGGATCTGAACGCCAGGCATTTGAAAGCGCGCAAGAACGTCTGCCGGAAATGGAAAAATATATGGACTATGTTGAAAGAGAATTCGCTTTGATTAAAGCGCAACTGCCGGAAAAATTTGAGGAAGCTAAAGCGCAAATCGCCGCATTTAGAGCAGCTGAAATTGAAAACTCAGATGTTGTTGAAAGGGTTGCGCAATTAAAGAAAGATTTGAAAAAGTCGGCAAACCCAGGCTGGCTTACAAATAAAGCTAAGGCTCGACAGGCGCACAGGAAAGCAGAGGATTCTCTGGCAGAAGTTAAGAGTGAATTAAAGCAAAAAATTGGAAGGGGAGACGTGGCAAATGATTTTGGTAACTTTAGCAACGAAATCATTATCAGGCTTCAAAACAGGAATGCTTTTAGAAGCCAGGAAGATAATCCAAAAGATTTAAGCGAAAGCGCTTTTGATGCTAAAGCCGGCGCGTATAATTTAGCAAGTTGGTTAGGATATGCAGAGAGGAATGAAAAACTGTTTGCACCGGTAAAAGAAAAAATATCCGCCCTGCTCAAAAGAATAGAATCTATTAAACAAGAAAGGGTCGGAATATATCAAGAGGCAATCAGAGTGAGGGATGAAATATATAGAAAGAAAGATGATTTAAGAGTCTCGGTGGAATCTCTTTGTAACCCCGTAGAATACTAATTTCTCAGGCTAAAACGCAAAAAACTCCGGATTTTTTCCGGAGTTTTTGATTAAACTAACGCATTTTTTATTTATTTTTGCTCCCCCTGTGCAATGCCCTTAGAACCATCAACTGGGGGCTGATGATGGTAGAAATTAACAACTTAAGCCTTGCTTAATATATCTTACTATATAGAAGCTACTTTTTGAAGGGGGGGGGTATAGGCACAAGATATATTATAGATATTAGTGTTATGGTCGCCTTTCACAAAATTAAGATTTTAGACAATTAAAAAATAATAAAAAAGGTAAAAGTGAATAAACGGTGGAGAACTGCCCTAAAATAAGGCTTGACCAAGAACTATACAACAAAATGAAAAAGGTGTATTATAAATATGAAGTTCCTGTTGTAAAACATTTTCAAAAAAATGTTATTTTTGTTTCTTGTCAGAAAAAGCCACAAAGGGCTTGACAAAAAAACATATTAGGAGTAATATTTTAATATTCGTAAATAAAAAGTAAAAACATCTCAGTCCCTTGTTTTTACATTATAAATAATTAAATAAAAAAAGTAATAAAAATTTACCCCGTTTCAATTTTTTCTTTGACGCATCTTGCCTAAAAGAAAATTTGATTAACTTGGTAATAATTAAAAGTATGAAAGACTCTCTCTCTCTCGGTAGAGCTATAAGAGCAAAAGTATTTTTGGTTAGTTTAACCGCAATTTTAGTTATGAGCGGTTTTTTTGTAGTTGCAGGAACTGCATCTGCTAACATTGCACCTAATGGTGTTTTGGGAGTTACCCAAATAACTGCAATAAAAACACTTGCAGCCGCAGACGGAACTTACACTAATGGTTGGAGTTGGGTTTTTGATGTTACCGTCCCAACAACCGAAACAACCCTTAATATGAAATTTGCCGATTGGGTTAGCGGTTCAAATGTAATTACAGCGGGAGACCATATCAGATTTTATTCTGTTCAGTCCTCAAATCATTCTGATGCAGACCACGCAATTACAATAAGTGCAGCTAACAGCTACAGCGGTGAAATGGATTTAATTACTACAGACGACCTTTCAGCAAACGATGGCAGACAAATTCAAATAACGGTTGAAGCGGCTGTTCCTGTTGGCTCAGCTGGCGGTTCTTACTCAACTGGTTATGGAATACAATCAAATCCTGACACTACAGCCCCAGTTATTACTCTTACGGGCGACAATCCTCAGACCATTGAAAGAACTTCATCTTATGTTGAATTGGGAGCCACTGCTCTTGATAATGTAGACGGAGTCGTTGTCGTTACTCCCGATGCCTCTGCTGTTGATACAAACACAGTTGCCTCTTACACAGTAAATTATTCTGCTACAGATAGCACAGGGCATACCGCAACAACAACCAGAACAGTTAATGTAGTTGCTAATCCCGCTGAAGCCTCTGCTGAAACAGCAGTCGCAGCTTATGAAACTGCTCCAATTACAACTCTTACAGAAGTAACAGCCGCTGAAGCCTTAGAAGCTCCGGCAACAACAGCAGTAGCATTGGTATTAGACCCAACAGCTAACGGCTTATTTACAGGCAGAATCACAACTCAAACAGGTGTGATAGCTACTGCAAAAGCTGCTCTTGAAGCCGCCATAGCCCAAGCGGCAACAGACGCAGTGGCAGCTGGAATTACAACAATCACAGCACCAGTTGCTGATGCACCAGCTCTTACACTTCCAACGGTTCCTGCTGGTTATACAGTAGCAATCAAGACCTCTGATACACTTTCAGTCGTTGCTCTTGATGGGACAATTACGCCCCCAGCGACAGACACAACTGTAGTGTTGGTATTAACTGTAACAAACACTGCAACAAGTCAGACAGCTGATACAGCAAGCATCAATGTTGTCGTGCCTGCAACAGCAATCTAACTATTGACATTAGTTTATTAAGTGGTATAATAAAAGAGTAATAAAAAGCACTATAATTATGAATACAAATAAATTAAAGTTGATAGTTGCTGTTATGGCTGTATTGCCACTCTTAGTTTTGGGCAACTCAGCATTAGCCTCTGAAGTAACCGGTAATTTAAGCACTGGAATCGGTGGCACAGTAACAGTGATTGATGGAATTGTTATGGTTTCGCCAACAGCCAGTCCTGCGGGCGGAACATTCACTTCGGCTCAAAGCGTTACATTAGCTGCTAATGGAGCATTAAGTATCCATTACACAGTTGATGGAAGCACTCCAACTTGTTCTAACGGAACAGTTTATTCTGGTGCAATTTCTGTAAATTCAACCCAGTCAATAAAATCAATTTCTTGCTATCAAACAAATCATTCTTCAACTGTTACGGTTTCCGGTTATGTAATTAACCTAACAGTAAATTCAAATCAAATATCTTCTCTTATAAATTCAAGCGATTTGGCTTTACCTTCAGGTGCAACTTCAACATCAACACCTTCGTTGCAAGCTATGCAAAGCATAACTATCAGCGATACAACTGGCAGCACAGTTACTATTCCTTCAGGCACGATAATTACTACTGTTAGCGGTCAAAACTTTGATGCTACAGCATTAACAGCAAGCACCCCAGCATCCGGAACACTCTCTGGCTTAACTTCAGGTGCAGTGATAGATGGAAGTTTACAGTGGGGTATTGTCAATTTAGGACTACAATTTTCCAGCCCGATAACTTTAAGCATTTATGTTGGTAGCTCTTTTAATGGACAAACCTTAACTATTGTAAGGTCAACCAGTGCTTCAAGCGGATGGACATCAGACGGTATTGTTTCGCCAGCCACTTGCGTTGTTTCAGCTGGATTCTGCACCTTTAATGCTACAAAGGCTTCTTATTACGCTGCTTACACAGTAACAAGCACAAGCACCGGCGGTAACACAGGCGGAAGCAGTAATTCTACTCCCACACCAACCCCAACAATCAAAGTGGGTGATGCTAATAGAGATAACAAAGTTGATAAATATGATTTCTCTTTAATGATGGCTAACTGGGGAGCGACAGGAGCTAATGTTTGCGACTTCAATGGCGATAACAAGGTTGATAAATATGATTTTGCTTTACTAATGTCAAAATGGGGATTATAAAAATAAAAATACACATATAATTATGAAAAACATTAAAACAAAAATTATATTATCAGCTATTATTTTACTATCAGTTGTCGGTTTTGTAGGCACAGTTAATGCTGCAGGAGTTTCTCTTTATGTTTCCCCAGCAAGCATTACTAAAACCGCCGGAACCACTTTTAACGCTTCTGTGGGATTAACTAATTCTGGTAGTAAGGTTTGTGCAGTTGAAGGCACATTGGTCTTCAATGGGTTATCTTGTCAAAGTATAACCATAGCAAGTGATGTTATGGCACAATCTTCGCCAACTTGCTCAAATCCTTATTTCTTGATTGGCATACCAAATTGCACCACATTAGATAAGACATTGCTAACAGTATTGGTTAAGGCAGGAAACGCTGGCACAGCCACTATTAGCCTCACAGGCGTTGATATAATAGGCGAGGGTGCATCAGTTGGCTCAGTCGCAACAAGTGGGAGCTATACTATAAATGCTGCCCCAGTTTCAACTCCAAAACCAACTATAACTACAAATCCGACACAACAGGTTACACAGCCAACACAGCAAACCAATGGACAGGTTACAACTCCAGCAGAACAGACAACTCAAGATAATAATCTTACGGCAAATGTCGGAGCAGCCGCATTAGCAGGGGCTGGAATGAAGTGGTATAACTACTTTCTGATAGTATTAGTTGCTATAATTATTCTTTATGGCATTTATTACTTTGCTATAAAGAGAAAAAAGAAATAAAATATAAAACAACTAAAAGCAAGATACAAGAACAGTGTGTAATGTTGCATACTGTTCTTTGTCTATTAGGGTAAAGTTTTAAGAGTAATAAAAAAGTAATGGAAGATGTAAGAAATACAATCTTTTTGTTAGAGAAGCAATACAATTCTTTTATAGACCAAGAAAGGGACTGGAACTTTTTTGTTGGGTTGGCTGATTATGTCAGTTTTTTGAAAGAAAACTCCAATTTAGAAAGTAAATTTAGAGGTCTTGTAAAGAAGAGAGAAGAGGAGTATAAAATTTTAGATGACTACGAAAAAGAAGCGGTAAAAGAAGTAGAAAAAATAAAAACAGAACTATTAAAGAAAATAAAATTAAAAAAACTTAATTTTGAGGAACTTAGTAAGGGATTGGCATACTTAAAAGACTGTGAGCAGGGCGTTGTAGACCCAACTTATTATAAATCATCAAGAATTGAAAATGGTATAAGGCGGATAATTAAATACTTGGTTAAAAATGGTCATACATCTTTGGTAAAAGAATATATACCAAAAGATTTCGTTTTTCAAGACGATTATTCCCTTGATGAATTTGATTATAAATTACATCTCTCAGATTTTTGCGATAACTTGCAACTAAGGCAAGCAAAAATGTTTGAGCTTAAAGATAAAAGACTTACTGAATTATGGGGAGCTTTAGACAAATTATATCTTTTACGCAGAATAATGTTTAAAGAGAGAGGTTACACGGATACGAAAAGGTTTAGCGAACTATCGGAAGAATTGAGATTGATAAGCAACGATGGGGATAACTATTCTTATGTAGCAGTAGCATCCCTATATGCTCAAGACCAGAAAGGGGAAAAGTTTTCTTCTTCTAATCACTCTGAAATTAAAGAATTTAAAAAGAGCAACTATAAACTCTATGCGACAAGGATACATAATTATTTGTTGAAGAAAATTAGCGAAAAGGAAGAGGTTGTTTTATATGATTTAAATGCAAATTATAAGAATGGTATACTATCTTTTCAAAATAAAGAAATAGATTTTAATGATAAGCCGAATCAAAAAGACTTATTGGCGACATTATTTAAGAATGTTAAAAAGAATTGGTTTTACGATGAGATACAAGAGGACTGGGACGAGATAGGTATTGATAAGGCAAAATATCCTAAGGATTATTGGCGTAAATTTTATAGTGCTGGGGATGACATAAATAAGGCGATAGCAATAAAAACTCAAGTTGAAGATTTTATCATTAAAGATGCAACACAAAAAGGAAGAATAAGAGTAAACCCAAAATACATTTAGCTAAAGTTTAGCCGAATTTAGCCAATAGAGAATGTTTTATAAAGAGCTTGAAGCAAAATCAAGCTTTTTTTATGTACGAAAATTTAGAAAACAATTTATCTGGGAGCGAGGGCTGGGACTTTGAGGCAGAGCAAAACTGGCTGGGCTTTTGGGATTTGATTACAAAAGAATACATAAGGCAGAATCCGGAAGAATATAAAAAACTTAAAGAAGAAAATAATGAAAATAACAGAAATACAAATAACTCCCATACAGCCTAAGGATGGATTGGTAGCTTTCGCCAGCGTAGTGGTTGAAAATAGCCTGTATTTGGGCTTTATAGGGGTCTACACGAGGCTTAATGCTTCAGGGTATAGATTAACATATCCCACCAAGAAAATCGGGGATAAAAGCATAAATATCTATCATCCGATTGACAGGGAAACCAGCAGAGCCATTGAAGAAGCAGTATTTAGTAAATTAAAAGAAATATTTAATAATCAAGCTTAAAAAATATGTTAGATACAATAATTTTAGAGATAATAATAGATTTTAGGTCTATAATTGACACAAGCAAGTTTAGACCAAATGCGAGGCAGTTGGAAGTTTATAAGGGCTATGGTAAATGCACAAACAACACAAGGGCAGCAGATAGAAAAAGCGGGAATTATAAGCCAAAGCTAACGCTGATTAAAAGGGGTGAGATGATTATTCTAAAAATAGAATTTTCAGCTCCCAAAGTGCTTTTTAACAACAACTTAGATGAAGTAGAAGAAAGTAATTTTAATGAAATGGTTGCAAGGCTTCAAAATTCAGTTAGAGAAATGGGAGTTTTTTTACAGCCGCAACAAATTGAAAAAGCTAAAGTTATAGGATTTCATCCATCAAAAAATATAGTTTTAACAAATAAATATACCGCATCATTTGCTATTAGGGAGCTATCTAAAATAAACCTTAGCCAAAAAATGGACATAGAAGAAGTTAAATTCAGAAATGGGGGCGAAGCGATACAACTTTACGCCAACCGGCACTCGGTTGTTTTTTACGATAAGATAAACGATTTAACTAAGCCAGCAAAGCGAGCCATAGATAAAGACCAAACATCCCAACAGAAGAATTTATTTGAGTTTGTAAAAACATCAAAAAGTGGCTTAGAAGTTTTAAGGTTTGAGATAAGGTTAAGCCATAGCGACAAGATGAAAGAAGTTTTGGCAGAAGTCGGTTTTAACCAAGAACCAACGCTTAAAAATATTTTTAATAAAAGTTTATGCCAGAAAATAGTTAAGCTATACTGGGAAAAGCTATTCTTTAATGATTTATTCTTGTTTAACACTTATAATAATCCGCAAAAGATTTTAGAAATGATTTTAACCAAGTATCCAAAAACAAGGATAAGGACGGCGGTAATGTTGACCGGATTGAACCTACTTTGTAAGGATGAAGGCGGTTTCAGAGGATTTAGAAAAATTGTTGGGAGCTATAAAAACAAGAATACTTGGTATATCCTAAGAAGATATTTAGAAAAGCTTTCAAACGGCTTTTTTACAAGACCGATACACGGCTTTGCTGATGACATCCAAAAAGCTATTAAAGACTTTGAATCGTTTAAGCTAAGCAGGAAGCCGTAAAAGATATTCACTTGCAATGTAAAGAATTGTAAAGTATAATAAAAGTAATAAATAACTTAATGCAAACCTATGGAAAAAAATAACTTCTACACAGCAGAAGAATTAGCCAAAGAATTGAGGGTAAATATAATGACTATTTACCGCTACATAAAAGCTGGCAAGGTTAAAGCCTATAAAATAGGAAAAGAATTTAGAATAGATAAAAGTGAGTTTTGCGGTTTTTTAGATAAAGTAAAAACAGAACTTGAAAGGATTAAAAAAAGACAAAGTAAGTTTTATAAAGATTCAGTCATAAAAATTAAAAAGGAATACAACCAGATTCAAGGCAAATTAGATAAATCTCTTGATTTGGTGCTTAATGGCGTTATCAACAAAGATGAGTTTAGTAAAATATCAAAGGAACTGCAGGAAAGGAAAGCGGAGCTGGAATATAAATTAAAAGACTACGAATCAAAATAAAGTAATTAAAAAAGTAAAAAATATGAAAGCAATAATTTTAGCCAGAGTTTCAACCGAAGAACAGATGAGCGATGGGCAATCTATCCCAGCACAGCTTGCAAAGGCGAGGGAATATGCAAAAAGAAAAACACTTTTGATACAAAGCGAATATCAATTTGATGAATCCTCGCTGAAAGACCGCAGAACAAAATTTGAGCAGGTTATTGATGAGATTAAAAAATCAAAAGAAAAAGTTGCTTTGATAGTTGAAACTGTTGATAGGTTGCAAAGGAGCTTTAAGGAATCTGTTATGTTGGATGAACTTAGAAAGCAGGGAAAACTTGAAATACATTTTATTAGGGAAAATTTAATAATACATAAGGATTCAAACAGCTCAGAAATTCAAAGATGGGATTTAGCAGTATTTTTGGCTAAAAGTTTTGTGCTGCAGATAAGCGACAATGTTAAAAGGACAAATGAGTTCAAAATCAGAAATGGCGAATGGATAGGCAAAGCTCCGCTGGGATATATAAATATAACCAAAGAAGATGGGAGTAAAAACATTGAACCAGACCCGATAAGAAGTCATTTTATAGTAGAGATGTTTGAGCTTTACTCAACCGGCAACTATTCATTGCAAACACTGGCTAAAGGGCTAAAGGATAGGGGTCTAACAAGCAATATGAAGACTCCCAAGCCCGTAGGAACGGCTTTAGTCTATCACTCCCTAAAAAACCCTTTCTACTATGGAATGATGAGCTACAAGGGCAATTTATTCCATCACAAATACGCTCCCTTAGTTTCTAAGGATTTATTTGATATGTGCCAGCGAATACTCGCCGGATACCACAAAAAGCCTTTTGCATACGCTTCTAAGCCCTATGCGTTTAGAGGTTTGATAAAATGTGCAGACTCAGCTTGCGGTTGCACCATAACGCCGGAAACGCACAAGGGACATAATTATTACAGTTGCACAAACGGCAAAAAAATACATACCGAAAGAGTTTATGTTAAAGACGAAGACTTATTTGATTCGGTTAAGGAAACTATTGCCGGATTGGAAATGCCAGAAGCAAAGATTAAGGAAACAGTTGATAAACTAAAAAAAATAAATAAGGCAAAGAATGAATTTTATTTTGATTCTTTAGCTGGTTTAAGGAAAGAACACGACCAGATTGAAAAAAGGATTAGTAACTCTTATGATTTGATGGCTGATGGCAGTATTACTAAGGATATGTTTAACAGTAAGTTAAAAGAATATAAAGAAAAGCAGTCCGGCTTAGAAGCACAAATGGCTCTATACACAGACGCAGACGAATCTTTTTATATGAACGCAAACATACTCTTACACGCAATTAAAAAAGCCTCTCAAGTTTTTGAAGGTTCTGAACCTGCAACACAAAGGCAGATTTTGAATTTTTTACTTCAGAACCTCAAATTAAGTGGTAAAAAGCTCTCTTTTACGCTTAAAACACCCTTTGACAGGGTGCTTGAAGCAAATAGATTTGTTACTGGGCTCCGCAGGTAGGATTCGAACCTACAACCTTATCCTTAACAGGGATTTGCTCTACCATTGAGCTACTGCGGAATGGATATTTTTATATTACTAAATTTTAAAAATATTTTCAAGTGGTTGCATTTTTTTAAAAAAAATCCGGCCAAGAGAGAGGTTCTCTAATGGTCGGAATGAGATTACTTGAAAGGACGTGGGTTTGGCTTAGTCGGCCAAGACTGTTTCCGGAAACATTGCCAGAGCTTCTTCCACGGTTTTGACAGTCCCAGACAAACACAATGCCCGGGCAGCCAAGCCAGCTTGAGTCGCCATGCCTGCGAAAGGCGGAACAATTGGGTTGATGCCGTTGAGCTCCAGCGCTTTCAGAATGGCCGCGTTTTCTGCGAACCCGCCGACTATGGCAATACTTTCGGGGTTGGATAATCCAAGCGCAGAAGCCGCAGCCTCCAAGCCCTTTTTGCTGGACATTGCGATGGTGTTAGCCATAATTGCCAGTGCCATGTTCGGGCTGCCTTTTGTTTCGGCCATCGCCGCAGTGGCGAAAGCGCCAGGTTCCAGCTTCATCATTTCGTCGGGAAAAATTGTTTGATTCTTTGCAACACGATAGATCCGCGCAAGAGCCAAATCCGCCGCATCGCGATAGCTGATTTCGCCGTTTACGTTCTTCAGCGCCTTGTATCTTGGCCCGTCCATGGCAATGTTGGAAATGGCCGACACTCCGCCACCAGGCATGGCTTCAAAGACCAGACCAGCTTTATAGGTTTGTTCGCTGGCCACGATTTTGTCACCTTTTGAAATGGCGCGGAAAACGCCGTACCAACTCCCGGTCCACAAACCCCATGCTAGGCCGGTGCTCGCAAGAATAAGCCGGGCAATTGGGGAGTCATGGGTGCAGGGCATAACGAATGCGCCATTTTGCAACGGCAACAGTTCGTTGGCGCCAAACACTCTCCAAACTGGCGCAAACTCGTCGAGGTTGTTCTCGTTAAAATAGCGGTTCACCAACTTTGAGGTTGGTGCTCCTGCTCCTTGGTTGCAAAGCATCACAGGGTCGTGCCCTTGATAACCGCTGAGCCACCAGGTCATCCAGTCAGCCAGCGGTACCACTTCTAGCCGACGTTGGTCCTGGGTGTAGTTACGCCAAAAGGCGCCGCTAAACACCATCTGGTAAAATTCGGCGTTGACATTTCCCATAAGCCGAGACCACTCGTGTTTAGGAATGCCGGTTTCTGCCATTAGTTGGTTGGCAAAAGCTTCCGGCACCGACCGATAATGCAGAACATCGCCCTCAATGCGATCGCCCCACATATGTACCACATCCGCGCCCCACATTGCCGGGGCGATAATTGTGCCAGGAGTTGCCATTTCTCTGACCTCTGCCAAGACTTGCTTGAGCCAATCCATCGGCCAGAAGTAAACCTTGCCAGCCATTTGCCATGGAATGTCTTTCTTCCAAATAGGGCGATAACCCGAGTTCACCTTGAACTCGTGAAGAGTCGCGCCAGTTGTGGCGCCGAAAACCAACACCAAAATTCGATTGATCTTTTCCAACATAACAGTGTCCTTTCTTGAAGTTTGTTTGATTGATTTCAATGTGCGTATGCATTATACGATAATGCACGGACTTACACTACCACACCTTTTTATTTTTATCAATGTTTTTGCACGTTTTGGCAATCTGTATTTTTGTGGTAAATTATGAGTATGAGAATTATCAAAAGACGCTTCACAATTATAAAAAGAGAACAGGCGCGGACACTTGTGGAAAATAGAATAAGTTATTTTAACAAGTTCTACAATTTTGAGATAAACCGAATTGCCATAAAAAATACCAGAACCCGGTGGGGGAGCTGTTCTTCCAAAAAAAATCTTAATTTCAATTACAAAATTATTTATTTGAAGCCCGAGCTGGCAGATTACTTAATTGTCCACGAATTGTGCCATTTAGGGCAGCTGAACCACTCCAAAAAATTCTGGTCGCTGGTGTTCAAAACTGTTCCTAATCATGTTAAGATTAACAAGGAGTTGAAGAAGATTAATATAAAGTTAATTTAATAAACTATGAAAAAAGATTTTGGAAAATTAGCGTCGGAAAAATCAATAAATAAAACAAAAGATGCTTTGGAAAAGAATGGCATTAAAGTTTTTGTCGTGGAAAATGGAGCAGAAGCAAAAGAAAAAGCCTTGCAGATTATTCCAGCTGGCGTAGAAATTATGACAATGTCGTCTGTGACTGTTGATTCTATTGGTTTAGCCAAAGAAATAAATGAATCGGGCAAATATAATCCTGTTCGTAAAAAATTTGCGACGATGGACGCAAAGACGCAGGGGCAGGAGATGAAAAAGCTTGGGGCGGCGCCAAAATGGGTAACCGGAAGTGTTCATGCAGTAACAGAAGACGGAAAAGTGATTGTTGTTTCTGCAACCGGGAGCCAGCTGCCTGCTTATGCTTATGGTTCAAGCAATGTTGTTTGGGTTGTAGGTTCGCAAAAGATTGTTAGGGATTTGGACGAGGGAATGAGAAGAATTGAGGAATATGTTTTTCCTCTGGAAAATGAAAGGGCTAAAAAAGTTTATGGGGGCGGCAGTAGCATTAATAAAATTTTGATTTTCAACAAAGAGGGGACTCCCGCTAGAATCACAATGATTATTGTAAAAGAAAAATTAGGCTTTTAACCGGCAGTTGGTGAAACTTTTTACGAGTATAAACGTATAAACTATTACCCAGGCACGTATTGTTTGGGTAAAAGTAATTTCTTAGGGTATCCTGTGGCCATTGCGCAGGGACAAAGCACCTCCATTTTGAGAGGTGTTTTGTTTTTAAAAAAATAATTCTATTGTAATTGCCCAAAAAATAGTGTAAAATAAAAAAGATTTATAATTTATGCTAGAAATATCACTAAAAGCGGAACAATTATTTAGCATAGGAAATTTTGGCGTAACAAACGGTTTGCTTTTAGGTTTGATTGTTTCTTTGATACTGATAATTTTTTCTTTTGTTTTTATAAAAAAGATAAAATTGATTCCCGGGAAGGTACAGGGGGCGGTTGAAATGATAATAGAAATGTTTTTAGGTTTAATGGAATCTGTTTTGGGATCGAAAGAAAAAGCCGAGAAGTATCTGCCATTAGTTTTGACAATCTTTGTTTTTATATTATTATCAAATTGGTCCGGCATTGTGCCCGGGGTTGGCTCTTTTTTCCTGCGAGAGGGAGAAAAGAGCGTTCCTTTGCTCAGGTCGCCGGCGGCAGATTTGAATTTCACCTTGGCTTTTGCGGTTATGGCAGTATTGGTTACAAATTTCTTCGGGGTGACAATTTTGGGATTTTTTAAGCATTTTAAAAAGTTTTTGAATTTTTCTAACCCGGTCAATTTTTTTGTGGGCATATTAGAATTTTTGTCTGAAATGGCTAAATTTATATCGTTTTCATTCAGGTTGTTTGGAAATATTTTTGCAGGAGAGGTTTTGCTGACAATAATGTTTTTCCTTGTGCCGTACATAGTGCCAATTCCTTTTATGATGTTGGAAATGTTTTTTGGCGCAATTCAGGCTTTTGTTTTTGCCATGCTGACTTTGGTATTTTTGACATTGCACACAACTGAACATTCAAGTGAACACTAAACCCCGTCATAAAACCATATCGGATGATGTGGCGACAGGGTAAAGGTCGTAATTAAAGATTAAAAAATAAAAATTATAAAAACATGGACATAGATTCAATGAGGTTATTAGCAACAGCAATAGCGGTGGGAGCCGGAGTGCTTGCCCCTGGTATTGCCATAGGCATGATTGGAGCTTCCGCATTGGGCGGAATAGCCAGAAACCCGGAAGCAACCTCCAAAATTCAGACAAACATGGTTTTGGCAATCGCCTTCGCAGAGTCAATAGCTATTTACGCATTGGTTATTGCTCTTATCATCAAGTTTACATAAGATGAATGAATTTATAAGCGAATTTGGAATAGATTGGAAGCTTTTTTTGAGCCAGCTTGTTAACTTTGGCATCATTTTAATTGTCTTGTGGTTTTTTGTGTACAAGCCGGTTTTGAAAGTGTTAAAGGACAGAAATAAAAAAATAAAAGAAGGCTTAGACAAGGCCGACGAGGCAGATGTGAGATTAAAAGAAATTGATGTTATTGGCAAAGGAAAAATTAAGGAAGCTGAAACTGCTTCAATAAACATAATTAAAGCAACAGAAAACAAGGCCAAAGTTTTAGGAGAGGTTTTGCAGAAAAAGTTGGAAGAAAATCAACTAAAAATGCAGAAAGATTTGCAGGAAAGTTATAAAAGGCAGGAGGAGCAGGCAAAAGAGCTTGTTTTGAAAAACGCAGTTCTTCTGGTTAAAAGAACAATTATAAAAACAGTTGAGTTAAAGCCGGAAGCAGTTGACGACGCATTGATAAAAAAGGCAGTTGAAGGCATAAAACATGAATAAGCAAACCAAAGTAAAATTATATGCGAAGGCGCTGGCCGAGGTGATTTCGAAGAAACCCGCTTCTGCCAAAGAGGCTTTAGCGTGGCAAAATAATTTTGTGAAGCTTTTGGTAAACGCCGGTTATGAAAATAAGGCAAAAGAAATTTTAAGTTTGGCGGAAGACATAATTTTGGCTAAGCAGGGAAGAAGAAAAATTACTTTTGAAACAGCAAGAAAAACAACATTAAGCCAAAAAAAGATTTTGGAGAAATTTGCGAAAAAAGGAGATGTTGTAAAAGAAAAAATAAATTCCGAGTTAATCGCCGGTATAAAAATAATAATTAACGACTCACAGCAATTTGACGCTTCTATGCAAAGTAGGTTGAGGAAAATTTTTTAACGCAAGGCATCCAAACTTTTTTCCGTTGCTGGTAACCCCCTTTGTCTCTACTGAGACAAGTGGACCAGGGACTACAAAAAGTTTATTGCCTCGCTTGGTATTAGCTATGTCAGAAGAAATAATAGAAAAAATTAAGCAGGCTATTGAAGGATATAAAGATAATCCCGAATGGGAGGAAATCGGCAAGGTGTCTGAAGTTGGCGATGGCATTGCCAAAATTTCCGGCCTAACCAATGTGCAGTCACAGGAAGTTTTAATCATTGAAGCCGGAGAACACAAGATTAAGGCTGTGGCGCTGAATTTGGAAGAAGACTCTGTGGGAGTTTTGATATTGGGAGAGGGGTCGTTGGTGAAATCTGGGCAGACTGTCAAAAGGACAAAACAAATTCTTTCCATACCAACCGGTGAGCAATTATTGGGAAGGGTTATAGATCCGCTGGGAAATCCGTTAGACGGTAAGGGGCCGATATTTTCTGCAACTGATAAACCTGCTTTCAACTTTTTGGAAAATGACGCGCCAAATGTTTTGGGCAGAGAGGGGGTGAACACTCCTTTGCACACAGGAATTAAAGCCATTGACTCTATGATTCCAATTGGCCGAGGCCAGAGGGAATTAATTATCGGCGACAGGGGCACAGGAAAAACAGCTATTGCTTTAGACACAATAATAAACCAAATTCAGGATTCCAACCCTTCGACAGGCTCAGGGCGAGCAAATCCTCCTGTGTCTATTTATGTGGCAATTGGACAAAAAGAATCTAAGGTTGCAAAAATTGTTGAAACACTGAAAAAAAATAATGCTTTGCAATATTCGGTTGTGGTTTCGGCCTCTGCATCAACTCCGGCTGCGCTTTGGTATTTGGCTCCATTTGCAGGATGCGCTGTTGGAGAATATTTCCGCGACAAAGGAAAAGACGCGCTTGTAATTTACGACGACTTGTCAAAGCACGCTTGGGCATACAGGCAAATTTCTTTGCTTTTAAGAAGACCGCCGGGACGTGAAGCTTACCCAGGAGATGTTTTTTATCTGCATTCAAGGTTGCTGGAAAGAGCCGCCAAGCTTTCAAAAGAAAAGGGCGGGGGAAGCTTAACTGCTTTGCCAATTATTGAAACACAGCTGGGAGACGTTACAGCCTACATTCCAACAAACGTAATTTCAATTACAGACGGCCAAATTTATTTGGAGTCGGATTTGTTTTACCAGGGCGTCAGGCCGGCTGTTAACATTGGTTTGTCGGTTTCAAGGGTTGGTTCGGCCGCTCAAACAAAGGCAATGAAAAAAGTTGCCGGAAAGTTAAGACTGGAGTTGGCCCAGTTCAGGGAATTGCAAACATTCGTGCAGTTTGCCTCTGATGTTGATGAAGCAACCAAGAAAAAAATCAGCAAAGGTAAAATTATCACAGAAATTTTAAAACAGTCAGACTTAGCTCCAATTTCTTTTGAAAAACAGGTTTTGGTTTTGTATGCCGCGCTGAATGATTATTTTAACAATTTTAAACCGGAAGAAATGCAAGCCATTGAGAAAAAGTTTTTAGAGTATGTGGAAAATTTGCACAAGGATTTAGTTGAAAAAATTAAAACCGACCGAGCAATAACCGACGAAACCGAAGCGCAAATCAAAAAAGTAATTACGGCATTTGTCGAACAACAATAAAAAACCAGTTGTTCGGCACAACTGGAAAGGCCACGTCAAACTTCTTTGGTGAAGATAAGAACTAACCCATTTCTTTCGCCCACTTCTTCTGCTGACTCTGTTCCCATCTTAACATTCCCGTAGCTCAATGATTCTAACATGGTTCTTTCTTCGTCGTTTTCCGGAACTATGGTTAAGCTATTTAGGAAGCTATTCCTATCAAAAGGTGTTGCCCTTAAATCTACTTTCATGATTTTTTCCTTCAAAAGTTAGTTGTTACGCTAATTCCGTTTTGAATCGCAACTGAAAATCGGTTAAGATAACCGATGAAAAAGAAACCAAAATTAAGCCAATTCGAACGCGACCGCATTGAAGCTATGTTCAATGCAGGTCACGAACAAAAAGACATAGCAAAGG
>JAPLYZ010000007.1 GCA_026395295.1 Candidatus Staskawiczbacteria bacterium | reverse complement strand
AGAAAAAGTGATTATACAAACAACAAAAGTGGGCCAAGCAAAAAATACTTCTCCTGTCCAAGATTATTGCAGGTGTGGCGCAAGATTTGAAACAGGAGATCCAATTTGCACAACCGGATGTCAATACAATCAGTTTTGGGTGATACCTCCTCCAGATCAGGGAGGCGGTATGTGGGATGGTTTTTATTATAACAACGCCCCGGATAGTCCATCTAAATATACGACTGCCAGCATAATTGACAGCCTAAAATCAAGCATACAAATAGAAACCGCCAGCGCAGAATCGCCTTTGCTGGCTCAGCTCAACTTTGGCAATCCAAACAGCGGAGGCGGAGGATTGACTATAGGGGGGCCTAGCGCAGGAGCTGGAAATGCCGGTAGTGGTGGAAAAAATATTGCAAGCGGAAATATTAATTGCAGTTCAAGCAGTAGGAGCAGTTACAGCAATATTGGAGGGGTAACCAATGCCAGCAGTTCACATACCAGCACAGCTAACTGCGGAGTAAACGTGAATGGGCTTAGCCCGCAAGAGAATACCCTTTTAAATTATCTTATCAGCGGAAAAACAAGCGGATTAGCTGCTGATGCAGCAAGTGTTGCCGGCTCAAGCGCGAACACCGGCGGGAGCTCAACAGGAAGTGCCGCTGGAAGCACGGGAGGAACCGTGGGCGGAGTTGGCGGCACCAGTCCTGGTCAACTTTCTGGAAACACCAGGGCCGATGCGCTGGCAGGATTATTCGGAAATACGCGGGGCGGAACTGCCAGCGGAGGCGGTACCGGTACTGCCAGCGGGAGCGCAGCAGGTACTGGCACATTGAGCAGGACATATAGCGGAGGAGATAATAAGTGGTTTAAATGGGGTCTTAGCGCCGGACCCAATATCAGCATATCCAGCGATGCCACGAGTTCTCTTGCTAAATCTTTATTCGGAAATCTTTTCGGAAATCTTTTCGGTTCTCTCACGGGCTCATTAATGTGCGGAGGCTCTCTCTGTGAATGCCTCTGCAATACGTTAAACACAGGTAGTGGCAGTAATTTTAGCAGTAGCACGGGGGGAATGGGCGGAGGAGGTAGCGATGGAATTTGGAACTGGGGCGCGAACAACGATGGAAGCTGGGATTTTAATAATCCAAGCACCGGAAGCAACTTTACTGTTGTGGGAGACAAGGGTGGTACGAATGGCGCTGGGGGAGGAAATGGCGTAGCCGGACCTATTGCAGGTGGGAACATAGGTAATGGAGTGGCCGGAGGAGGTGGAGGGGCTAACGGATACTGGGCCTGCACTTGTTCCACTGTTCCATGCAAGGGAAGCCCATGCCAGCAGATTGTTGATTATCTTTCAGAACTTTGGAATAGTTTTAGACAGCTTAAACTTGATTTTATGACTTTCTACAATGAGGTTGTTGTAGAACCCAGAAGCGATATAATGAAAGAATTGACCTACTCGAGAAAAGCCACCAACGACTGCAGTTTAGTAAACAGCGCTTATGGGGCAAAGGCCAGACTTTTAAGCTGTACCAGGGTTGAAGACGAGTTGATAGCCCCTATTAATAACGGCAAAATAGAATATAACAACAAAAAAATCGACGGCTACTGCTATGGAAAAGATCTTGGAAATCTCTTTGACGAATCCCTCACTGACAACTGGTTCTGCGCTCAAGAATGGAGTAAAAATTCAACAACAAAATAATTAAAAAATACTACAATGAAGAAAAAATATTTATTGTTCTCAGCCATCCTTCTCTCGCTCTTTTTCACGAGCGCCGGTTATGCCCTCGCGCTAGAAACAACCTACCCTAATATTCCCGGACTGCCAAGTATAAATGGGGTCAACACTGATATAGCTTCCTATGTCAGATATTTTTTCGGACTAGGAATATACTTGGCGGGAATTTTGGCTTTGATATCTTTCACAATAGGCGCCATCGGGTTAATAAATCCTAATGTTGAGGCGCACAGCGATGCAAAAGACAGAATGAAGGGCGCTGTTTTGGGGCTAGTTTTAACTTTCTCTTCTTTCATAATTATAAACACCATAAACCCCAATCTTACAACTCCAACTGTTACCCAGCCTCCAACAGTTGTTATAGCTCCATACACTCAACCCGGAATTTATTATTTTATGAATGCAGGCTGTACAGGAGACGGCTCTAATGTGATAACCGGGTCTGAAGATGCCATACAGAGCCCATTCAAAGGGAAATTAAAATCTGTAAAAATTGTTAATGATCCGGCAAACGGCGTTTTTTTCGGAGTAATCTTTCACAAAACAGCCGGACTTGATAATGGAGGAGAATGCAGCCAGCCTATAACAAACGAAGGATGCCAGGCTGTTAATATAAGCGCTTCGGCCGCCGATGTTTTTGAGATAAACCAAGAACCGGGTTTGTCAGGAGATGGAGTAACTTTTTACAGCGAGCCGTACGGCTGGGATGCCGGAGCTAACGCCGGATTTTATCAAATGCCCGACGGAGAAATACGCGCCCCTTTTTCTCAAAAAAGTCCTCACGCCATGACTTTTGATTATACAAACGTTGACAGACCGGAGGCATATCAGACCGACTGTTTAAGTTTTAGAAAATGCCCGGGCTCAATAGACATAAAAGGAAGTTACTTAGTTGCCCTTTATTCAAGCGGAACATCGTATTGCCAAACGTTTAATAAATTCGTTGAGAACCTAAACACAGAACCATTTGTGGCTTCCGGTATGATGAACATGGGAGATGTATATGTCATTCCAACCGGCGGAGGAAACAACATACCATAATGATTGAAACAACAAATAAAAAATTTATCTTTATTGGATTATGTTTTTTGTTGTGCTTGTGTATTAGTTTTTTTTGTTATCCAACAAATAAAATTTTTGCAGCCGGCTTAGAAATACAATATCCCATAATATCCGGGCAAAACATAAACACTGAAGTAAATTTAACACTGCCAAGTTATGTAAAATACTTATTCAATGGCGGAATGTTTTTGGGGTTTTTGGCTGTGTTTGTTTCGCTGATTATAGCAGGGGTAATGTATTTTCTATCTCCTATAAGCGTGGAAATGCACAGTGGCGCCAAAGATAGATTTTCCGGAGCAATTTCCGGATTGCTCATTTTGGCGTTAACATATTTAATTATAACAACTATAAATCCTCAATTAAGCATTTTGAATATTAATCAGCCTACACCGGTTCCTCCTCCGCCGGTTGCGCAAAAGCCTGCTGGCGTTTATTTTTACAAGACTGCGGGCTGTCCTGATAACAGGGCGCAACCCTATACGGCAGATGTCCCTGACTTGGCCCAGCTAAAAAACAAAATAAACTCTGTGGGCACTATACAAAACCCCGACGAACAAGCATATTATATATCAATTTTATATGACGCTATAAATCTCCAAGGAAAGTGCCAATATCTTAATCCTAACCAGGCCTGCCAATCGGTGAGCCCTTTCGCGGCATCAGCCTCTGTAAATGAATATGATTTAAGCCCCAATGGCGACGGAATATATTTCTTCCGCAAATCTTGTTTCAATAACCAAATCAGCGGGCAGCTTCCAGACACAATAGCCTATTGCAAAGAACATAGCGGGGGATATTATAAAATCGAAAACTCGCAAATCAACGGCGCCAAAAAATTGGACGACTTGAAATTCCAGAACGTTCCCGAAGAAGAACAGGACTGCGCCAAATACGACAACAGCGGGAAATGTAGCAACAGAACTCCGCCATCTTTGGCGGGAGAAAATATCTCTTCTATAATAATAAATGGAAATTATCTGGTTCTGCTCGTTTACATGGGACCGCAAGATAGCTCTTCGGGACCATGGACCTCATGCCAGGCTTTTCCTACGGTTGACGACATAAATAGAATAGGTCCTCAACAAATAAAATGGGAAAAAATAAAAAATAACGGAGGGGTAGTCCCTAATTACGTTATTATTCTCCCAATTAAAAAAGTACCTTAACGGGGTTTTATTACCACATACCTATCTTGACCGTCTCCTCTGCTTTCTGTAGATACATCTGTTCTTTGCGCCAATTCTGAATGTATAACTCTTCTCTCATAAGATGACATTGAAGAGAGCACCTTTTCTTCCTTGGTTAAGGAAACTTGATCCGCCAATTCTCTCGCCATATCTTTTAAATATTCCATTTTTTGCTTTTTATAATCGTTAATATCTAAATTAAGATAGAAAATTTTCCCGGTCTTCCTGCTTAAGATTGCCCTTAAAATGCGCTGAGTTTCAAAAAGTGTCTGCCCTTGTTGACCGATTAAAATTTGGGGTTCATCTAACTTTATGTCCAAATTAACAACGTCCATTTTTTCTGGGGCTTCGATCCCCGGATGTTCCGGAGTTCTTTTTTCAATCGCAGACAAGCTGACCTCTATTCTAGAGACATCTATCGTCATTTTTTCAAAAAATTCTTTTATCGTTTCTTCAATTTTATTTATTTGGTCTTGTTCCATCATACTAATTAATTTTTAGCTTTTTCTATTTGCTCATTCTTTTTGAAAATTATGTATTGCTGAATTATGGAGAACAGCCCGCTAATTATCCAGTATAACCCCAGCGCAGACGGCAAGTTCAACAATATTATGACTGTAAACACAGGAAAAAAATAAAGCGTTTGCTTTTGCATTATTTGCGAAAAGTCTGCTCCTTTCCCTTTATTATCGTCTTTCTGGTTTTTACCGGGGAGCAACATTTTCGTTTGAAAATATTGCAGAAGGCCCGCCAGAATTGCAAAAACCAAATTCGGTTTCGAAAGGTCCACGATATGGAAAAAGAAAGGATTTATCTGCCCGGGATTGAGAACAAAACCGTAGAGAGTTGATAGTTTTTTCGGATTCAACCCTTCCCAAAAAACTTGATATAAAGCTATAAGAATTGGTAATTGTATTAAAGCCAGAAACAAACCTGAAAATGGGTTTATTTTCTCTCTTTTGTAAAGTTCTAAGGTTTCTTTCGCCTGTTTCTCCTTATCATTTTTATATTTATCCTGTATTTCTTTCATTAACGGCTGCAGTTTCTGGAGATTCCTTTGGGAGTTAACAGCTTTTACCGACGTGGGAAATAAAATAGTCTTTATAATAAGCGTCAAAAAAATAATAGCCAGACCAAAATCGCGGCCCGGAATATAATTGTATAGGAGAACAAGAAGGTTAAACAGCGGCTGGTATAATATGATATAAAAAAAACTTGCTAAAGATTCAAACATTTATCGGTTTGTTTTTATTAATTAGCCCCATATTAGACAGGGACTCTTTTATTATTTCTTTTACCTCTCCAAATTCCTTTTTTTCTATTCCCGGCAGGGCAATCATCACTATATCTATGCCCGCTTTTATAATCCCCATTTCAGCTTTTGCCATATCAGACAGCCTTCTTCTAACCTTATTCCTGATTACGGCCCTTTTTGATACCTTTTGACTCACTACAAACCCAAACCTATTCAAACCCAAGTTGTTTTTTCTCACCCTAAAAATAAGAATACTGCTTTTAAAGCCCTTGGAGTCCTTAAAAATTATCTCAAAATCTTTTTTCTTTTTTATTCTGTTAGCTTTTGGCAACATACTTATTTTATACACTTAGCTTCGCCCTGCCTTTTCTTCTCCTTTTTTGCATCACTTGTCTGCCTGTTTTTGTTTTACTTCTTCTCAAAAAGCCGTGAGTTCTGGCTCGTTTTTTCTTTTTTGGATTATATGTTAAGCTCATAATAGTATATTAATTTAATTAACGAATAATATAACCAGTATAGCTTAAAAAAGCACCTTCGTCAAATTTGTTTCATTGTGCGTCTCTCTTAAAAACAAATCACACAAGTTATCCACAGGTTAATAACACTTCTTTTTCTCCTGCTCTCATTTGACACGAAGCATAAAATAGAACTAAAATATCTTATACGATAAATTATAAATCAATATGAACAATTTGGAACTTTGGCAATCGGTTTTAGCCCAAATGCAATTCCACATCTCCAAGGCAAATTTTGCTACGTGGTTTCAAAACACAGAAATTATTTCAAAAAATAGCGAGAAAATAATAATTTCTGTTCCGAATGCTTTTTCAAAAGAGTGGTTGAGCAATAAGTACAATAAACTAATTTTAAAGACGCTCCACGATATAGACGACTCTATAAAAGAGCTGGAATTTGTGATAAAACCGCAAGACGCAAACGGCGCCCCAAAAAACGTTCTGCCAAAAACAATTGACGGGATAAACTCCACTTCGTCTTCTAATACCCAAAGACAAGAAGAGGCTCAACTAAGGTTCGAAGAATTTAAAATAAACAAAGACACAAATCTCAACCCGCGGTACACATTCACTAGTTTTGTGGTTGGATCTTTTAATGAGTTGGCTCATGCAGCGGCCCTGGCCGTGGCAGACAGCCCCGGTTTCACTTATAACCCGTTGTTCATTTATGGGGGAACGGGTTTAGGAAAAACACACCTGATACAGGCTATAGGCAATAAAATAAGCGATGAACAAAAAAAGAAAAAGGTTAAATACATTTCCTCTGAAAAATTTGTTTCCGGTATTGTTTCAGCGATAAGGACAAATAGCATGGAGGCTTTCAAGGCCAGCTTAGCTCCTATAGATGTTTTGATTTTGGACGACATACAATTCATAGCCGGAAAAAATAAGAGTCAAGAAGAGTTTTTCCATGTTTTTAATTCTTTATACGAGAAAAACAAGCAAATTATTCTTTCTTCAGACAGACCACCAAATGCAATTGCAGAATTGGAAGAAAGGCTAAAATCAAGATTTGAGGGCGGGATGATAGCCGATGTAAGCTTGCCCGATTACGAAACAAGGTTGGTCATTTTAAAAACCAAGCTCCAGGAAAAAAACATGAATCTTCCGGAAGAAGTTTTAGATTATATAGCCACCAATGTCAAAAAAAATATAAGAGAGTTAGAGGGGGCTTTAAATAAAATATTAATTTGTGACAAGCTTAACCAAGAGTTAAACATAGAGGCTGTTAAAAAACTACTTAAAGGATTTATTTTTTCTCCTTTTGACGTGGCAAATTACAAAAAAATTATAGAAACGGTCGCCAAATTTTATAACCTAGAAGAGAAAAATTTGTTTGACCCCACAAGACGCAAGGAAATTGTAAAGCCCAGGCAGGTCGCTATGTTTTTATTAAGGAAGGAATTAAAATATTCTTTCCCCGCCATAGCCAGAAAGTTCGGCGGTAAAGACCACACAACTGCCATCTACGCCTATAAAAAGATATTGCAAGAAAACGAAGAAAACAACAAATTAACCGAAGAATTAAATTTAATAAAACAGAAAATATACAGTGGATAAAGTGGTGGATAAGGGGTGCTGGAATGTGTAACAATTTTAGACGAGTTAATAATATATAATAAATTGCACTTTTCGCTCTATATAATTATCCACAGTATTTTCACAAAAAAATTTGCGAACAAAAACATATTTTCTATACTTATTTATCTTTTTAAAAACGAAAAAAAATAGAACACCAATAACAATAAATTAATATTTAATTAATAAATTATATTATTAAAAACTAAAAATATGAAGGTAGAAATTTTAAAAGAAAATTTAAAAAACGGACTAAGCATCGTTGAAAAGATTGTCGGGAAGAATTTATCCTTGCCGATTTTGGATAACGTTTTGTTGTCCACGGAAGATAGTTTTTTAAGTTTAAGTTCAACAGATTTGGAAACAGCCATAAGGCTTTGGGTATTAACTAAAATTATAAAAAAAGGCAAAGTGGTTGTCCCTGCTAAATTTATATCAAACTTTGTTTCTTTGCTGCCTAATGAAAAAATAACACTGGAAGAAAAAAAACAAGGACTGTCTATTGAGTGCAAGAGTTTTAAAAACCAAATTCAGGGATTTAATCCCGAAGATTTTCCATTAATTCCAGAATTCAAAAATCTGGAATATATTGAAGTTGAAAACAAAAAGTTTTGCCAAGGGTTAGCCCAAATAGCAGACGTTGCTTCGCCTTCCCAATCGAGGCCGGAAATTTCTGGTATCTATTTTATTTTCTCAAAAAATATAATTAAAATAGTTGCCACAGACAGTTTTCGTTTAGCAGAAAAAACAATTACCTTAGAAGAGGCCGTGAAAAAAGATGTTTCTTTTATTCTTCCTCAGAAACCAGCTAAAGAAATAATCAATACTTTGGGGGATAAAGAAGGTAAGACTAAAATATATTTTTCGCCAAATCAGACAATGTTCGAATTCCCAATGAAAGAAGCTCCGCATCCGCAGATTCAACTCACCTCTAGGTTGATTGAGGGAGAATACCCAAATTACGAAGAGATAATTCCCAAAAAGTTTAAAACTCACGTTGTTGTGAAAAGAGACGAGTTTTTGAGTCAAATAAAAGCAGCATCGCTTTTTTCTGGGAAGATTAACGAGGTTAAGGTAAAAATAAACCCGGAAGGAAAAGAGGTTCAGATATTTGCTCAAGACCCGGATATTGGAGAGAGCCAATCCAGTATTCCTGCTAAAATTGAAGGTGAGGCGATAGAAGCATCTTTCAATCATAAATTTTTAGCGGACGGACTGATAAACATAAAAAGCTCGGAGGTCATATTTGAACTAAGCAAAGAAGAGGGTCCGTGTGTGTTGAGGCCGGTTGGAGATGCAAGCTATATTTATGTAGTGATGCCGATTAAGTCAACGCAAGCCTAAGAATTTGTGTTTAAGGATAAATATTGGTCCCGCCGCCAGAAGATATCCAATTATTTATTCCCGCCTGCCAAGAGAAGTATTGAGTATCGATTGTCGGATCTTGTGGCTGAGAACCCAGAGGATTATTTTTATCAACATAATATAAAATAGTGTGGTTGTCGCCCGTTGGAAGTTGCCCTAGTAATATGGGGTTTCTATTAGTAATTGGATCTGGCGGGGTGAAATTTTCAATTGGATTTGATGATGCAATCTTTGTCATAACTTTATTCCACATAGGAGCCGCGATGCCCACGCCCTCGTCATTCGTCGGGGAGTTGTTGTTATTCCCTGTCCACACGCCAACAACGACAAAAGGCGTGTAGCCGAGAGTCCAGCCGTCAACAAAATTTTGTGTAGTGCCAGTTTTAGCAGCCACTTGGTAGCCTGGAACGTATAGCGGAGAGTGAGAGCCAAAAATAGGAGACCTTGCATTGTTGTCAGACAAAACATTATTGACTTGTCGCGCCACCTGAGTGTCCAAAACCTTTGTTGGCTGTTTTTGGTCTTGCTCAATAATGTTTCCATCGGCATCGGTAATTTTTAAAATACTTATTGGTGGGATATAGTTTCCTTCTGCAGCGAAAACCCCGTAAGCAGAGGTCATTTCCAGCAAATTGACGTCACCCCCTCCTAAAACCAAAGACAATCCGTAATTGTTGGTGTCGGTAAGAGTTGTAATTCCCAAATCCCTTGCTGTTTGGAGAGAATCGGCAATTCCCGTCAGATAAAGAACCTTAACAGCGGGTATGTTCAGAGAGCAATCTAGAGCGGTGCGCAAGGTTACGGCTCCCCTGTTTTTTCCATCATAATCCTGAGGGTGGTAGCAGTCTATTCCATATATGTCTGTAATATCATTACCATTTGGATTGCAATTAGGATTAAATTCAGTTTTCACATCCCATAGAACAGTATTGGGAGTGAAACCTTTTTTAAACGCCGTCGCATACACTATTGGCTTAAAAGAAGAACCTGGCTGTCTTTGCCCCATTGTTGCTACATCGTATTTTGGGTCAAATAAACAATTTCTCGTTGTGCTCTCGTCGCATCCAACAGGATAAGAAGTGGCAAAATAATCTTTTGATCCTACCAGCGCCAAAATTTTTCCTGTTTTAGGATCTAAAACTACCATCGCCGCATTGTTTGCGTTTTTGCTGATATTTGTTTTATCCGCGTCTTTTATTACCTGTTCAGTATATTGTTGAAGGTCCCAGTTCAAGGTGGTATAAACTCTTAACCCTTTTTCTTTCAGATAGTCGCTACCGTATTTGTCTTCCAGATATTTTTTAACATACATTACAAAATCTGGCGCCTTAATAGAAGATGCCGGCTTGGCAAAGTTTATTTTTTCCTTTTTGGCATCCGCCAATTGCGTGTCTGTAATATATCCCTGCTTTTGCATTTTTTCCAGAACAATATCTTTTCTTTGGAGTAGCTCGGCCTTGTTTGATCCATAAGGAGAAAAATAGCTTGGAGCCGGAATTAAAGCTGTTAAGACTGCAGCCTCAGGCAAAGAAAGATCAGAAGAGGGCTTATTAAAATATGCTTGGCTTGCAGCTTCGGCTCCATAGGCATTTTCCCCAAAAGGAATTTTGTTCAGATACCAATCAAAAATTTGATCCTTGGAATATTTGTTTTCTAACTCTATGCTCAAAACTATCTCCTTAATTTTTCTGGATACGCTCTTTTGGTTTGTTAAATAAACAGATCTTATTAATTGCTGAGTTATTGTGGATCCGCCTTGGCTTTTTGACTGGGATGTTATGTCCACCCAAACTGCTCTCAGAATTCCCTCAAAATCTAATCCGCCATGCTGATAAAACCTGGAGTCCTCCGACGAGACGACGGCATGTTTTAAGTTGTCTGAAATTTTATCAAAAGAAACAATTTCCCTTTTCTCTTCGCCATATATATCATATAAAAGAACCTTGCCCGTGCTGTCATAAATTTTAGTAGATTGTATAAAAGGAGTTTCCGTAAATTTTTCAGGCTGAGGCAAGTCCCATGTATAGTAAATAAACAGCGCCAGAATCAACAGACACCCTCCCAAGAACAAAAACAAGAGATATTTTATAATATTGAATAATTTTTTTTTGTTTATAAGTTTCATAAGCGCGAGTTAAGAGTAATTCATCTATTATAGTTGCAAAATGGACAAAAAGGCAATAGCCCGTCATAAAACAAAACCCCGTTTTATGAGAGGGGTTTTGTTTTGTATAAGTTTTAACTTTATGCTTCTTCCTCTTCTGGAACGCTATCATCGTCAGCATCATCATCGGTGTCATCTTCGTCGTCATCGTCGACACTGTCGTCGTCGCTATCATCGTCAGAGTCCTCATCCCACGCGGTATCTTCAAAGTCATCGTCAGCATTAATTAACCTGGTTAAAAATTCCTCTTCCATTTTTTTTATTTTTTTAATTATAATTTAATCTATTATATTTTTTTGTAAGCTATTGTCAATAGCCTGCTTCTCCACACGTCGTTTTTTTGAGCTAATAGCTTTTTATTGCCGCGCAAATCGCCATGCCCAAGGCGTCGAAAGCATCATCTTTTTTTCTATTGTTTTGCGTGAGGTCAAAAGCGTTTATATCAATAGTTTTTTTTATCATTTCTTTAATTTGTTTTTTCTCTGCCCTGCCATATCCTGCAATAGCCATCTTCATTTGGAGCGGGGTAAATTCACAAACGCATAAATTTTTCTCTTCAGCCGCAAGCAATATGACTCCCCTGGTTTGGCTGACGGGCATAACGGTTTTAAGGTTTTTAAAGAAAAATAGTTTTTCAACGGACATCACATCCGGCTTGTGTTTTTCTATCAGTTTTGTTATTTCCTTATGGATTTTTTTTAACCTTTCACCTGTTGTTGCAAGCTTGTCGGTTATTATGCAACCAAAATCAATAACTTCCAGGCAAGGCTCCTGCCCAGTTTGTTTGTTGATAATAGAATATCCCACCACAACAGATCCTGGGTCGATCCCCAATATTATCATGAGAAAATTAATTTTTTAGGTTTGAGTAAATTTCGTTGACGGCATCGTTTTCGTCCAGGGCTTCGAAAAGTGTCTGCGCTTGCGCTTTTTCTTTTTCTGAAATTGCAACCTCTTCCTTGGCAACAAAATCCAGAGAAGCAGAGTCAGTTTTTATGCCTTTCTGCTCCACCGTTTTTTTTATTTTCTCCAAGTCTTCGGGTTTCGTATAAATGTCAAACTTATCGCCATCCCACCTCACATCATCTGCCCCGCATTCTATGGCAAGCATTTCCAATTCTTCGTTTTTGTAATTTGGAATTTGTAGTTTGGAATTTATTATTATCACTCCTTTTCTTTCAAACATCCATCTTACTGCTCCCTCGCCCGCCATTTTTCCATTGTTTTGATTTAAAATAGATTTTATCTCACCCAATGTTCTGTTTGTGTTGTCTGAAATGCCTTCAATTATTAAAGCAATTCCGCCCGGTCCGAAACCTTCATAAGAAACCTCTTCCAAACTTTCACCGGCCAGCTCGCCGGTTCCTTTTTTAATGGCCCTTTCAATGTTTTCTTTGGGCATATTCATAGCCTTAGCTTGTTCTATCACAGCCTTGAGCTTGGAATTTTTTTCCGGGTCGCCCGATCCCCCTCCTTCTTTCACAGCTATTGTAATAAGCCTGCCATATTTGGAATATACTTTCCCTTTTTTTGCGTCATTAGCCATTTTTGTGGCCATGACTGTTTTCGCATGACTATGTCCGCTCATAATTTTTAAATTTAATTTTAATAATTAATACTATTATTGCCAAAATTATGGTTATTGCTAAAACTGTAAAAAACATAAACCAAGGACTTGCCCCGTTAGAAATTTCGTTTCTAACGGGGTTTGCCATTTGGCTTAAATCTGCTAATCCTTGAGTTGCTACACTATTTTTAGCAGAACTTTTCGCCTTTGGCAAGGCTTTGGCAATTGTCGCTGTTTGCGCAGCTGTAATAATGTTTACGGTTCCGGGAGTTAATGTCGGGCTCCAATGCCACCCGGAGGCATTTCTGTTATAAGATTGGCCAGTGGGAGCCTTGGAAAAACTTACAGAGTCAACAATTTTCGAGTCGGGCGTAAGCAGGTTTAAACCGTCCTCATCGTTGTTCAACATTATTTTCGTGTCTGGCCTTTTAAAAATCAAGAAGCTGTTAGCTAAAATTTTTGCCTGCCCTGAGCCCGTCGAAGGGTTGATTGTGAAAGTGGTTACGGTGCCAGCAGTGTCTTGCATTTTCCAGCCCGACAAATCAACATCAAAGCTATTGGAATTATACAGTTCAATCCATTCGTCGGTTTCATCGGCGCCCTTAGGGCTGGGGAGAAGTTCATTTATAAATACTCCAGAAGGATAAACAATAACTGGAGCTGGCGTTAACAAAGGTGTTTGGGTTTGAGTCAGGTCGGGCGTTGGCGTTGGTGTTGGCTTTGGTGTTGGGGTTGGAGTGGGTGCTGGAGTCTGGGTCTGAATAACCGTTAAGTTTGCTTGGCTCGCCGTAGCCTCGGCGGAGGCGGCACAATTTACGCAGGCTAACCCTTGGTCTTTTATTTTTTGCAAGGTTTTTGGTCCGATTCCTTTTACTCTCAGTAAATCATCAACCGAAGAAAATGGCCGAGCATCTATTATTTTTTGCGCAGTTGCCGGCCCCACTCCTGTTATTTCATCCAATTGAGCCAGTGAGGCAGTGTTTATGTTCACCTGCGCCGCTGCAAAAACCACGGCTACGGGAAAGCACAAAAAAACAAACAAAGAAAATAACAGTAAAATCTTTTTCATTATTAATTATTATATTATTGTTATATTATACAACAAAATAAACAATTTTATCCACTATATCCTCGCTTTCCTTGTTCCTTTCTATTTGATATAATAGAGCAATGAGCATAAAAGAGATAAAAAAGAAAATAAATCCTATCTTGAAAAGAAATGGCGTTAAAAGAGCTGCGATTTTCGGTTCGTACGCCAGAGGAGATCAAAAAAAGAAAAGCGATATTGATATTTGGGTTGAACTGGATGATGAAAAAAGCTTGTTTGATTTGTTTGGTTTGCAATTAGAACTGGAAAAAAAAATGAAAAAGAAAATTGATTTAGGAGAATATTGTACCATTCGTCCAAGAATAAAAGAAAATATATTAAGAGAACAAGTTTTGATTTATGAAGAAAGGACGTGATTATATAACATTTTTGGAGGATATAATCGAATGTTCTGAAAAGATAGAGAAGTACATGAAAGGGCTTACCTTAGAAGATTTTCTGGTTGACGAAAAAACAAAAGACGCGGTAATTGTTCGAATTCAAATTATTGGAGAGGCAGTTAAAAATCTGCCGGCAGATTTGAAAAGAGATTATAAAGGTATAGATTGGAAAAAATCAATTAAATTACGAAATATTTTTATACATAATTATTTCGGAATAAATTGCAAAAGATTATGGAAAACAGCGAAAGTTGAGATCCCAGATTTGAAGAACAAAGTATCTAAAATATTAGAAGACTTAAAAGTGAATAAACTCATATAATGAACAAAAAAATATGTCAGCACTTTACGAGAGAGAGAGAGAGTAAATAACTCCCGCCCGTCTGTCATTCCCGTGAAAATGGGAATCCAGTTTTTCAAAACCGTTGCGGTTTCCCGCCCAAGGCGGGTCAGCCTCGGGCTGATATTCTGCTTTGGTTTTTTGATACTTGGACTATTTGGATTTGCCAATCACGCCAGCGCGACCACTTATACATGGAATCCGTTCTTTGGAGGTGGCAGTTATGGAATCACCTTGGATGCAAGTGGTAATGTTTACGTTGTGGGAACAGCAAGCTCTACTTATGGTTCACCGATTCGTGGATATTATGGTTCAGCTAATGATGCCTTTGTTGCAAAATTTAACAGCTCAGGCGCTTTAGTCTGGGATACTTTTTTGGGAGGAAGTGGGATTGATAATGGTTACGGAATTGCTGTCGATACAAGTGGGAACATTTATGTTACTGGATACACCACTGGTGTTGGTTCTACTTGGGGTTCTCCTATACGCGCTCAAACCAGCGGGACTCGCGATGCCTTCGTTGCTAAACTTAACAGCGACGGTAGTTTGGCATGGAATACTTTTTTAGGTGATGCAGGAGATGACCAAGGTTATGGGATTGCAGTAGATACTAGTGGAAACGTTTATGTTGATGGTTATAGCACCGCAACATGGGGTAACCCATTAAATCCATATACTACTTCAACTAACGATACTTTTATTGCTAAACTTAGTAGCAATGATGGTAGTCTAATATGGAATACATTTTTGGGAGGAAGTGGATATGATAATTGTTTTGGAATCGCAGTTGATACTAGTGGAAATGTTTACGCTGTTGGTTATAGCAGCGCTACTTGGGGCTCACCAATGCGGACATTCACTTCTGCTGGTAACCAGGATGCTTACGCTGTCAAATTAAATACCGATGGCACTATTGTTTGGAATACTTTTTTAGGCGGTGGTGGGGCTGATTATGGTCAAGGAATTGCTGTTGATTCCAGTAATAATGTTTATGTAAGCGGATATAGCTCTGCTACATGGGGAAGTCCTAAAAACGGATTCAGCTCTCAAAATAATGCCTTTGCCGCCAAGCTTAACAGCGACGGTAGTTTGGCATGGAATACTTTTGCTGGTGGTGTCACTAACGGTTTTAGTAATGGTGTCAGAAATAAAGTGGCGGTAGACACAAACGGCAATGTATATTTTGATGGGTATACTAATGTTGCATGGGGTTCACCAGTGCGACAATATTATGGTTCAGGCAATGACGCTTTTGTTGTGAAGCTAAGTAGTGTTGGTGCTCTCACATGGAATACTTTCTTGGGAGGTAGTGGTAGTGATTACCATCAGAGTTTTTTGATCGCTGTAGACACCAGCGGGAATATTTATATTGATGGGTATAGTGATGCTACTTGGGGTACACCACCTCGAGCATATATATCTGCAGATGCTTGGGTTGCCAAAGTCACATCAGCTGGAGCTCTTGCTGATGTTCCATCTTCCCACACCGTAACAGCATCAGCAGGCACCAACGGCACCATCTCTCCCACCGGAGCTACCACTGTAGACGATGGAGCTTCCCAAACCTTCACCCTCACCCCAAGCTCTCACTATCACGTAGCAAGCATCTCCGTCGACGGTTCTCCAGTAACTGTGGCAGGAACCTACACTTTCACAAACGTCACAGCCGATCACACAATCTCAGCCACCTTTGCCATAGACACATTCACAGTCACAGCCTCAACAGTCAACAACAATGGTTCTGTCACCCCAGCAGGAACAACCACCCTAGACTACGGAGCAAACCAAACATACGCAATAACAGCCAACACCCCCTACACAACCAACGTCATAGTAGACGGAGCATCACAAGGCCCGCTAACCACCTACACCTTTACCAACGTAACCACCAACCACACCATTTTAGCTGACTTCTCCCTAGTACTTGGCGGAGGTGGAGGAGCAAGCGCATCTAGCGGAGCAAGCAGTGCAACATCTGACTCTACCACCAACTCAACGATAGACAGCAATTCACAAGCAGTTGAAACTCCAACTCAAACCATAACATCAACTCCAACGCCCGTGTCCACACCGGGTGTGTCCCGAGCCGAAGTTATTACTCAAATCAAACAACAACTCATCGTGCTTATCGCCCAGTTGATACAAATACTCACCTTGCAGGCGCAGTCTATGGGGAGGTAGATAAGTTAAAAATAAAAAAGCAACAAAGTTGTAATCTCTGTTGTTTTTTTTGTTGTTACAGAGTATAAATAGAAATATGAAAAGAAAAGTTTTGTTTTTAATAATTTTCACAGTTATAGGTTTGATTGCTTTTCAAATTTCAATTGATCGCATTGTGGGATCTAACCAAAATTTTACTTTGTTTGAACTTTTGGGCCCTGTTGGCGGAATGTTCTTGGGCCCTGTTTTGGGGGCAGTGTCTGCTTTTGTTGTCAGGATGTTAAATGTGGTTATGTTCCACCAGAAATTAGATTTTTTAACAATAATCAGATTTTTGCCGGCAATGTTAGCTGCGGTTTATTTTGGCTTGAAGCAAAAAAAGACAGCTATAATTTTTCCCATTTGTATCGCTTTGTTTTTGTTAAATCCAATTGGCAGACAAGCTTGGATGTATTCCTTAATTTGGCTAATTCCCTTTGCTGCCACTTTTGCTAAAAAAAGATTGATTTTTAATAGTTTGGGGGCCACATTCACTGCTCACGCAGTTGGCTCGGTGATTTTTCTTTATTCATTTGGTTTAACTCCGGCAATCTGGATTTCTTTAATTCCAATTGTTTTTATTGAGAGAGGGCTTTTTACCATTGGAATTTGGGCAAGCTGTCTTGCTTTCAACTTTGTTTTAGATAAACTGACAAACTTTAAATTCGCTTCTGCTCTAAAACCATTTGTTAAGCCGGAGCTTTTGTTCAATGCTGGTAAAAGCAATTAAAACTCGGCCTCTAATTCCCCCAAAAGATGATTTACTTTCTGTAATTAAAGAAAGCGTTTTAAGCTTGCCCGAAAAATCCGTGATAGTTATTACTTCAAAAGTTGTTTCCATTTGGCAGGGAAGATGCGTTGAGATAAATGGACAAGACAAAGACGAACTGGTAAAAAAAGAAGCTGATTTTTATATTGATAAAGACAAGTTGCAAAAGAATCCGGTGATGCTGACTATTAAAAATAATATTCTAATCCCAACATCGGGGATAGACGAGAGCAATGCTAATGGGTATTATATTTTATGGCCGGAAAAGCCATTTTTGGCCGCCAAAGAAATTTATAATTTTATTAAAAAAGAATTTAAGTTGAAAAATTTTGGAGTAATAATTTCCGACAGCCACACAACTCCCTTGAGAACCGGAATTATGGGAATTGGTTTGGCGTATTATGGTTTTTATCCCCTGAGAGATTATCGCGGCAAAAAAGATATTTTCGGCAGAAAATTAAGAATGTCTCAAACAAACATAGTTGACGCTTTGTCGGCAGCCGCAGTTTACGAAATGGGCGAGGGGGCAGAACAAACGCCAATTGCTATTATAGAAAGCGCTGGCGATATTGAATTTAGTGAAAAAGATTTCTCCCTGGCAGACCCGCTGGAAATGAACATTAACCAAGATATTTATTCGCCATTATTAAAATCTGCCAAATGGCAAAAAGGCGGTGGGCATAATTAAAATAATAAAAAGTCGCTTTTATCGAGCGCTTTTTTGTTACATTAAGTAGGTTCACTTTTTACGCTATCGCGTAGTTTATGAACCCAGTGAAATTTTGCGAAATTTTTTGGATTAAATTAAGTTGGTTGGTTTAGAATAGATTGCTTTGTTTTTTGAGGTGTTTTAAATTTAAGTGTTCGTAGGCCAAGTTGGTGGCGACTCTGCCTTTGGGGGTGCGCTCAAGTAAACCACATTGCATTAAGTACGGCTCGTAAATGTCTAAAATCGTGTCTTCTTCTTCCATTGCCGCAGCTGACAAAGATTGCAAGCCAACCGGCCCTCCGCCAAATTTTTCAATTAAAGCCCGCAAAATGCTTCGGTCGCTTGGTTCTAAACCCATTAAATCCACCTCTAAAGAATCCAATGATTTTTCTGCAATCTCCCTTGTGATAATTGGCGAATTTTGGACTTGGGCAAAATCTCTCACCCTTTTTATAAGCCGGTTTGCCACCCTTGGTGTAAATCTTGAACGCTTGGCAATAATTTCAATTGCTTCAGGTTCAATTTTTATTTTCAAAAGACGGCCTGACCTCTCAATTATTTTTTCAATATCTTTGTGGCTGTAAAAATTAAGCTGGAAAGTGGCGCCAAAACGGTTTCTTAAAGGAGCTGACAAAAGTCCTGGCCTGGTTGTGGCTCCAATTAAGGTGAACTTTGGCAGTTTTAATTCCATTGTTCGCGCCATGGGGCCCTTTCCCAAAACCAAGTTCAATTTATAATCCTCCATGGCAGGATACAAATATTCTTCAATGGTTTTATTGATGCGGTGGATTTCGTCTAAAAACAAAACATCTCCTTCTGCCAAGTTTGTTAAAATTGCCGCCAAATCTCCGGCTCTTTCCAAAGCCGGACCAGACGTTGACCTTATCTTTTTTCCCATTTCGCTTGCCACAAGATAAGCTAGGGTGGTTTTTCCCAAACCCGAGTTGCCATAAAACAGTAAATGGTCGGGACTTTGGCTTCTTTGTTTGGCAGCAGTGATAATTATTCGTATGTTTTCCTTTATTTTGTCCTGCCCAACATAATCATGCCAAGAACTCGGCCTTAAAGCCGAGTCCAGCACTTCTTGCTCATTTTTGGGTGTAGGGCTTGACATATGGTTTGAAAGGTGATATGCTTGAAGATATTGATAGCATACTGCCTTTTTACGTACTAAATAGTGAAGCGGCTCTAGAGTTGGAGGTATTTACTTGGACTTGCCTCAGCTTCGGATAATCTTGCTCCGGCTCGATTATTCCTCAGGCAAATCTTTATTTATGTCCCAGACATAAGACTACCTCCAACTCTAGAGCCGCTTTTTTTGTAAAATTTTAATCGTTTTTGAAATTAGAAATTAGGAATTAGAAATTTCAGGTTGAGGTTCATCTTTTTCCACTACTCTTGCCACTTCGTCAAAAGTTGTTATTCCTAAAACAATGTCAATTAACCCTGACTGGTACATAGTTACCATTCCTTTTTTTATTGCAAGCTCGCGAATTGAAGAAACCGGCGGATTTTTTAAGATAAATTTTTCCATTTCCGAGTCAACCAGAAATGTTTCAAATAATCCCTGTCTGCCCCTGTAGCCTGTAAAGTTGCAGGCTTGGCACCCTTCTTTTTTTACCTCGGCGATTTTTACTTTATCCAGATCGGGAAGTTTCACAGCTTTGGGTAAATTTTTCAAACCCTTTTTTATGTCTACCAGTTCGCTTGAACTTGGCTTTACAAGCGTTGAACATTTTTTACAGACTTTTCTTACTAACAGTTGCGCCACTGCCATTTTCAATCCTGATGCGATTGATGATGGTTCTACACCAAGGTCTACAAGCCGTGGGATGGTCCCTGCCGCGTCATTAGTGTGCAAGGTGGAGAATACCAAGTGGCCGGTTAAGGCTGCTTGCAGGGCTATTTTAGCTGTTTCAAGGTCTCTGATTTCACCAACCAAAATAACATCGGGGTCTTGTCTCACAATTGACCTTAGCCCGTCGGAAAAATCATATCCTTTTTCAGGAGCCACTTGCGTTTGCGAAACTCCTTTTAGGTGATATTCAATTGGGTCTTCAATGGTTATAATTTTAATTTCCGGATTTTGTATTTTTTTCAAAAAAGCGTACAAGGTAGTTGTTTTTCCGGATCCCGTGGGACCTGTAACAATTATCATTCCTTTTGGTTTTGTAATTTCTTTCTGGAAAATTTCGTAAAGGTCTTCCCGCAATCCTAGCTCCTCTAAAGAAATCAAATTTTTCGGGTTTAAAATTCTCATCACAATTGACTCGCCATATTCTGACGGTAAGCTGGATGTTCTTACTTCAATTAAAGAGTCTTTAACTTCAATTGTGTATCTTCCGTCTTGAGGCTTGTCAGTGACATTTAATTTTAATTTCGAGAGGAGTTTTAAGCGCGAAACAAGGTGGTGATATGTGTCATGGTCAAAAAAAACAACATCCTGTAAGATGCCGTCCAACCTTATTCTTAACCTTGCCTCGTCTTCTTGGGGTTCAATGTGAATATCGGAAACGCTAAGAGTTATTGCTCCATATAAGATAATGTCTAAAAGTTCTGTAACGTTCCCGACAAGATACTCCTCGATCTTTTTTTTAAATTCAGCCAGGTCTTTTACTTGGGCCTCTGTTTCGTCAATAATTTTTGGAGAAATTGTTACCGCGCCTAATAATTTTTTATTTTCTTCCATAAATTTTAAAATTTTATATTTTTATTAATTTCCATAAGACTTGCGCCCAGCTTCATTAAAACAGAAGATATTTGAAATATTTCGGCTGTTATTTTGTTTTTGAAGTTTCCGGTGTATAGTACCAAACCCGTTAAGAGGCAAGTGGCCGATTCCTTTTTCACGTTTTCTGTTAAGCCAAAGATTATCTCTGAGAGGGATTTATCTTCTATTAGGTTTATCTTACCAAATTTTTGGTTGTCTTGGCTATTGTCGATATTCACAACAGGAGAATCCAGCAAAAAGCCAAAAGAGTTTAATTTATCTGACAGCTCTTTCTGATAATCTTTTATGCCCAGGGTTATTATGAGGTCGGGCTTTGATTCTGCAAAATAAAATAAAATATTTTCTTTTTTTATATTCCCGCTTTCTATTGTTAAGTGTATTTTGAGATCGTCGTTGTTTTTTTCGTAGTATATTTGCGAGACCTGAGCCACATTATTTGGAACCGAAATCACGAAATTTTTGGGGTAAGAGATAAAATCAAGAGACGGCGATAAAAATTTAAGGTTTTCAGGCAGATTTTCTATAACCAGGTTTACATTTTTGGCTAAATCTTTTAAAGTATAGAAAAGAGCCAGCGCAGAAGTCACTGCCTCTGGTTCTTCTGAGGGTATTAAATAGATATTTTTTGAATCCGCAATAAGTTGTTTAACTTCTTGATTTTCCATGTTAATATACCCTATTCGATTTAGTTTTTTTAGTCAAATTTTTTAATTCACATGTTGAGAAAATACATTACGACCAATTATAAGCAGACGCAGAAGCTGGGTAAAGAAGTAGCCGAGGAAATTTTGAAGATGCCCGCGCAGAAGACCGCGGTGGTTTTGGGCTTGCAAGGAAATCTTGGAGGAGGCAAGACAACTTTTTTGCAAGGATTCGCCAAGGGCTTGGGCATCAAAGAAAAAATCCTCAGCCCCACCTTTGTCATAATGAAAAAATTCACCCTGTCATACGACAGGGTGCCCCGTCGAATGACGGGGCAAGTCCCAAAATATAAATATTTATACCATATAGACTGCTATCGGTTAAAAAGCGAAGAAGACATTCTGGAACTGGGTTTTGATGAAATAATTTCTGACCCAAAAAATATTGTTGCAGTCGAATGGCCCGAGCGTATCAAAAAAGTTTTGCCCCAAAACACAATTTTTATAGATTTCAGATTTATCGACGCCAAAACTCGGGAGATTAGTTTCAAAACGTCAGGTTAACATAATGTTAACCTGCGCGACCGGGGAAAAACAAAAATTTGACAGTAATGTTGGAAAGAATATAATAAAGCCATGGATATAAAAAAATGTGATTTGTGCAAGAAAAAAATTGAAGGCGGAGACGGTTCTGTTTATGTTAGATTCGCATCTTTTGATCATGCTGATTTGTGTGAGGAGTGTGCCTCTCCTGTTTATAAATTTTTGCAAAAGAATAAATTTTTAGATAAAAAACAAAAAAATATTAAAAAATCATAAAAATATGCTTAATGATAACGATATACAAAAACTAATAAAAGCCCAGAGAGAAGTTTTTGCCACTAAAGAAGACGTGGAAAATTTGATAGATATTGTCGCCACTAAAGAAGAGTTTGCTGAATTCAAAGATGAGTTTTTTGATAAACAAGACGAGATAATAACTAAACTAGATGCTCTTACACAAGAAAAAACAATTGGAGACGATCAGGACAAAAGGCAGAAAAAAGTTTTGGAAATTCACACCGGCGCCTTGAAAAGCAAAGGAGTTTTGTCTGAAGAGCAAGCATTGGAAATAGATAAACTGCGCGTATTTTAACTGTCAGGTTGTCGCGTGACAACATGGGATGATTTTTCACGCCACGTGAAAAAGTATAAATAAAATAATAATGAAAGTGGTATTTGGGGGAGAAAATAACAACTACAAAAGCCCCGTATTTTTGTCGGGGCTTTTTGTTTTCAGAATTTTGAGATACAATGAATTATGGAAGATAAAAAAAGATTAATCATTATTGATTCAAACGCGCTGTTGCACAGGGCGTTTCATGCCTTGCCTCCGCTGGCGACAAAGTCCGGGCAGGAAACAGGAGCTGTTTATGGATATTTGCTTACCTTGTTTAAAGCCATAAACGACTTGAAAGCTGACTACATTGTTGCTTGTTTCGACACCAAAATGCCCACGTTTCGGCACGAAATGTTTAAAGATTACAAAGCTCAAAGACCGGCTACGCCCTCGGGAATTATTTTTCAGATACCAATTACCAAAGAAGTTCTGGATGCTTTCAAAATTCCTGTTTTTGCAAAAGAAGGAGTTGAAGCAGATGACTTAATTGCGACAATTTGCGCCAAAGCACCTGGCATGGAAATATTTATTGTTTCCGGAGACTTGGATAACTTACAGCTTGTCAACGAGAATATAAAAGTTTATACTTTGGGAAAGGGCATAAAAGATACGGTTATTTATGACACAGATAAGGTAAAGGAAAGATTTGGGGTTGAGCCCTCGCAAATGGTGGATTTTAAGGCATTAACCGGCGACCCTTCTGACAACATACCCGGAGTTGAGGGCATTGGCAAAAAAACAGCGGCTGAAATAATCCAAAAATATGAGAGCATAGAAAATCTTTACAACGAACTTTCAACAGACACAGCTGTTTTGAAACCAAAAGTAAAAGAAATGTTGAAAAAGAATAAAGAATCTGCCTTGATGTCTCGCCAACTGGCTCAGATGAAAAAAGATGTTGATATAAATTTCAAAATTGAAGATTGCAAATTCGGAAGTTTTGACAGAAATCAAGTTGAAGAAATTTTTAGAAAACTAGAGTTTAATTCTTTGATTAGTCGCTTAAAAATTTAAAATTAAAAAATTTAACATATGGCTAAACTTACATCAAAAATTGCTATTCCTATAATCTTAGTGGGTGTTTTCGGCATAGCTGTTTTCATAGCTTTGAATTATGAAAGGCTGGAACCGGGTTTTTATTTCATACTAATCCTTTTTACTATTTACGTATTTTTCTTCGGTTTTGCGACAGGCCAAAATATTACATCTCCCGTCAAAAAGATATTAGACGGGGCCAGGGAGTTAAGCAAAGGAGATTTGTCTAGCAGGGTCTATCTTGAAACAAAAGATGAGCTTTCTGAACTTGCCAAAATTTTCAATAAAATAGCCGAAGAACTTGAAGTGAGCCACCAGCAAGGGGAGGAGGTTGAAAAATCTATCGGCATAAAAGTTATGGCAAGAACCAAAGAATTAGAGGAAACAATTAATGCGTTAGAGCAGAAGGTAAAAAATAGGACAATAGAATTAGAGAGACTAATTGAGGAATCGAATAAGTTGCAAGAGGATGTAAAAGGCAAGAAAGAAGAAACAACTCAACTTAGGAAAGAGCTCGGTGACTTTAAACAGAAAATAAGCAAATATAGCAAGCCGAAATTATAAGCAAATTACGACAATGCCAGAATTGCCCGAAGTACAAACTACAGTGGATGGTCTGAACAAAAAGGTCCTGAAAAGGACCTTTGTTGATGTATGGTCAGATTGGGGGAAAATAGTTAAGAAGCCAATTTTTTTTGAAGAGTTTAGACGAGAGATAAAAAATAAAAAAATAAAAAGAATATGGCGTCGGGCGAAAAATATAATTTTTGACCTGTCTGAAGGATATTCTCTTTTGATTCATCAAAAAATGACAGGACACCTATTAGTTGGAAGTTGGAATTTAGAAAGTGGTAAATGGGTCCCGGCGGGAAAGGGTCCGCTGAACGACCCGTATAATCGGTTTCTGCATGTTGTTTTCTTTTTCGACGATGGAAAAATGATGGCGCTTTCTGACGCCAGAAAATTTGCCAAAATTGAGCTTTGGAAAACAGAAGAATTATTAAGTTCGAAAGAGTTCAAAAATTTAGGCCCGGAACCATTGGAGAAAAGTTTCACCCTTGATAAATTTAAACAAGCCTTAAAAGACAAGCGAGGTAAAGTGAAACAAGTCATAATGAAACCAGAAGTTATTGCGGGCATAGGGAATATTTATGCATCAGAAGCTCTCTGGCAGGCAAAAATACATCCGGAAAAAAATATTGCAAAATTAAGTGATAAAGAGTTAGGATTGCTTTACCAAGCAATAAAAAAAGTTTTGACATTGGCAGTTAAGTTGGGCGGAGAAAGCTTCTCCGATTACAGAAAACCAGACGGAAGTAAAGGGGACTTTGATACCGAGAGGGAAGCATATAAAAGAGAGGGGCAAAAATGTCATAGGTGCAGTACAAAAATAGAAAGAATAAAATTTGGTGGCAGAAGCGCTTTCTTTTGCCCCCGCTGCCAAAAATTATAAAATGATTTATTTTATTTATGGAGAGGACTCATACCGGGCGAAGAGGAAATTGGAAGAGATAATTTTGGGATATAAAAAAGTCCACAAGTCCGGGCTTAATTTAATTTACATTGATGCCGGCGAGTATAGTTTCAAAGATTTTTATAGCAATCTTAGAGCTACTTCAATGTTTGCAGAGAAAAAATTGGCAGTTTTAAAAAATGTTTTCAACGACGAAAAATTTCAGGAAGGTTTTTTAGAAAACATAAAAAGTATAGAGAATGTTGAAGATATTGTTGTTATTTTTGAAGATGAAATGCCCGATAAAAGGACAAAATTTTTTAAAACTTTACAAAAATGCGCCAAATGCCAGGAGTTTGATTTTTTATCGCCGGCTATGCTGAGAAAGTGGGCAGAACAAGAGTTTGAAAAAAATAAAGCAAAAATTAATCCCGACGCTTTGGATTTGTTATTGAGTTTTGTAAAAAATGATATGTGGAGAATGTCTAACGAAATAAATAAATTGTCAAACTACAAGAAGGGTTTTATTATAGAAAAAAAAGACATAGAGCTTCTTGTAAAACCCAATATTGAAAATGATATTTTCAAAACAATTGAAGCATTGGCCTCTAATGACAAAAAGCAGGCCTTGTCTTTGTTACATAAGCATTTTGAAGACGGCGATAATGCCCTGTATTTGCTTTCAATGATTTCGTATCAATTTAGAAATCTTTTGATAATAAAAGAATTGCAGGATAGCAAACAGCCGTATGCAATGGTCGTTAAAAAATCAGGATTGCATCCTTTTGTGGTCCAGAAGAGTTTTTACTTGTGCGACAGGTTTTCAATGGTTGAACTAAAAAAAATCTACCGGAAAATTTTTCAGATAGATTCGGATATTAAAACGGGAAAAATTGAAGCAGAAACTGCGCTGGATATGTTGTTATCGGAAATTTAGGGTTTCTTTTCAATAAGCTTTGTAAGGCGGGATTTTCTGCGAGAAGCGTTATTTTTTTTGATCACTCCAACCTTAGCGGCCTTGTCTAAGGCGCTGTAAATTTCGGGAAGAAGTTTGTCGGCCTCGGCCATTTTTTTTGCCAAAACCAAAGCGCGCGCTTCTTTGACGAGCGCTTTTATTTTATCTTTGTAAACGACATTCTGCTTTTTTCTTTTAGCAGACTGCCTGATAGCTTTTTTAGCTGATTGTGTAATTGCCATAATAAAAGTTTTTAGTTTCTTGTATCTTATCAGAATTGTTCTGATTTGTAAATAGCTACGGGTGGTGCTATATTACAAGTATGCACTTTGTCATTTTAATAGATAGGAAAAGAAAGTGAAAAAGTTATGAATATCCTTTTGGTCTATCCTGAATTTTTGGTGACTTTTTGGAGTTGGAAGCATCTTTTGAGGCTCATCTCAAAAAAAGCAGCCTTCCCTCCTTTGGGATTACTCACTGTGGCCGCTATGTTGCCGGAACAATGGAACAAAAAGCTGGTTGATTTGAACATCCTCCAGCTTACAGATGAAGACATCAAGTGGGCAGACTATGTTTTTGTAAGCGCCATGATAACTCAGAGCGATTCCGCGGAGAGGATCATCGCGCGTTGCAAGGAGCTGGGAGTCGCAGTGGTCTTGGGAGGTCCAATCCTGGAAATGGGTTGCGATAAATTCCCCAGCGTTAGTCATTTTATGGTAGGAGAGGTAGAAAACACATTCAGTAAATTTTTGGAAGATTTACGGCTGGGTAAAGCAAGACAAATTTATCTACCCGGCGATTTTCCAGATCTTGTCCTCTCGCCAATCCCTCTTTGGGACATAATAAACCATGGTGATTACGCTTGTATGCTTGTGCAATATGGCAGGGGTTGCCCTCACAGATGCACATTTTGCAATGAAGCGGCGCTTAATGGCCGTGTTCCGCGCGCCAAGTCACCTACGCAGTTTCTGCGCGAGCTTGATGCAATATATCAAATAGGTTTTAAGGGTCCTATTATGCTCGCCGACGCTAATTTCATAGGCGACAAAAGAAAAGTGAGGGAAATGTTACCACATTTGATTAAGTGGCAACAAAATCGTGAGTATCCTTTTAGTTTTACCGTAGAGGTTGACATAACTCTTGCCGACGATCACGACCTTATGGATCAAATGGTTTTGGCAGGTTTTAAGTCAGTTTTTTTGGGATTGGAAACTCCCAACAAAGCTTCTTTAATTGAGTGTCGTAAAACGCATAATGCCAGTCGCGATATGTTGGCTTGTGTCAAAAGAATTCACAATCATGGGTTGTTGGCTATGTCGGGATTTATCCTTGGTTTTGATAACGACGGTCCGGATATTTTCGACAAACATATTAAGTTTTATTGGCAGGCAGGCATAGTCTTTCCAATGGCGGGTGTGCTCCAGGCTCCTTTGAGAACAGAGTTGTTTGACAGATTAAATAAGGAAGGAAGACTATTGGCGGCGACAACCGGGAACAACACAGATAGTCGTCCGAATTTTATTCCTAAAATGCCACTCGACGCGCTTGTCACAGGATACAAAAGGGTTATGGGGGTGGTTTATTCTCCGAAAAAATACTACGAAAGGATTTGTGTTTTTTTGAGGGAGTACAATTCTGCTAAGAAGGTGGGCGAAAAATTAACAGCGAAAGATCTTAAGGTGTTTGTTGTGTCCATTTGGGTGATAGGTTTTTTTGGGGGACTAAAGACCAGTTACTATTACTGGAAAACTTTGCTGTTGGCATTTTTCAAATATCGACGGGCATTTCCCGAGGCAGTAACTCTTCAAGTTTACGGATGGCACTTTCACAGAATCGCCAAAAGCATTCAAAAATCTTAGGGCCTCAAAGGTCGCAAGGACGAGCAATCGTCCTTTTTTATTATGCATAAAAAATCACCGACGGCGGTGATTTTTTGCTACTATATTTTTTCTACTGAAACGGCGAGATCTCTTTCCATGTCGGCGTAGTCAGGTTTGTCTTCACAGTCACGTTATTGAGGTAACTGGTGCTACAGCAGTAGGTTCCGGGACTGTCGCAAACTTGCAGGTTGGCTGTCTTTGTTCCCACCACAGAGTAAGGGTGAGTGACAGTGTTTGCCTTGCAATTGGCATCGGCTATGCTGTCACAAGTAGCGCCGTCTCCATAGCTCCAGAAATATGTTCGGTTGCCGTTTTTTACGCAAGATTGAGCAGTGTTACCTGCGTCGTAGCAGGTTGTTGAAGTGTCGGTGAAGGTAACAGCGCGGCCGAGTAGAACATTGGCGGGATTAAGAGTGTTGGGAGTGAACGACGGGCTTGGCCATGATTTAGCTGCTGTTGCAAAGTATGTGCCGGGCATAGTTGTGGTTTGTGACACTTGCAAATCAAATCCTGCGCTAGAATCGCCGTCGGCGTCGTTGTATGTCAATCCGAATTTTATGGTTCCAGATCCGGCTCCACAGTAGTCTGACGAAGTTTGGAGGCCCGAGAGAGTGGGGGCGGAGTTGGGAGCTACGAAAGGAAAGGTGGTTACTGCTTTGTATTGAGATAATCCTGCTCCTGTTCCGCAAATAGATGTTCCGCTGGCGTTTCCTTCGGCACAATTAAAAGTTGTCCAGCCAGTGATGGCTTCATTGTAGGCATTGGCAACAGAACTATCGTCGTCGCTACCCCACATCCAGTTGTGGAACTCAGCAGGCGAATGATTTGGATCTATGTCTATGGAAACATTGTGTAGTTTTATCCAGCCTCCCCAATTACCCCTGCTTGGACTTAGTGGTCCACTGCAAGCATTTGGATTGTTAAAAACAGAGCAGGCTCTTATCCAGCCGGTAACGCCAAAATTTCCTGCTCCGTCGCAAGCTTGTCCTGCTCCCGGTAAATCGACACAGGAAGAATAGCATGGCGCTTCGGGATAACCGCAGGTTGGATATTTAGTAAAATCGGGGTCTGGAGAAAATCTAACCCAGCCAATGTTGTCTGACCAACCATAGCCGGAAAGATAACCAATGTTGTCTGACCAGACACTGCCCGGAAGATAACCTTTTGATTCTATATTTACTCCATAATCATAATTATTTGCCGTGCCTCCCGGGATGTTGTTGCCTTGCCAATCTGTTGTGCCATATCTGTTTAAACTTATCCAACCAATGTTTTCTGACCACGCCCAGCCATAAACATTATGAGATGTTCCACCTGTGCTGTTGTCCCAAGTTAAATAAAAATCAGAAGAATTGGAATTTCCAGCGTTGTCAGTTGCAGTTAATCTTATTCTATAAATGCCCGGAGCGTTTGCAGAAATAAAAGTATCTTCGGTGGCAGGCGAAGTGAAAACAACTGTGTTTTTGTTGCACGAAGAACCAGATGGAAAACTGGAACATGAAACAGTTGTCCAGTTGTATGAGGCAATTCCGCTTGATGGAGCAGGATCAGAAACAGCCGCATCCTGGTGAAACTGATCAAGCTCTATTTTATTCCCGCCGGCAATTACTTGCGGCGGAGTAGTATCAACGAACGCGGTAGTGAAACTTGGAGAAGGGGGTGTTGATGACCATGTAATTCCTGCGTGGTTAGTCGCCGATGCGGAAAAATAGTATTTGGTTGCCGAATTTAAGCCTGTAATATTGTAAGAAAAATTACCCGTTCCTTGAGGTGATGGGTATAAGTAATAATGATCCCAGTTTGCAGTCTGCCCTTGGTCACTTGTTCCCCAATAGAAAGCAACATAGGGATCTTCTCCACCAGTGTTAGCGACGCTTACATTTAGTACTGCGCTGTTTGTTGTTATGCTGCTGACAGTAGAGGTAGTTATACTTGGAAGTACGATAATTGTAACATTGACACTTACCGTATTACTTTGCACTCCTCCGCCCGTGGTATAGAAACTTGTCGTGCCAGTTTTTAATGGCGTGATAGTACCACCAGTGTCTGTGATGACTCCATTATTGGGGCTTGGTGTGCTCCAAGTTAGTGTCGGAAGAGTCATTGTGTTGTTAAATTGGTCTTTTCCTGTTGCTGTCACGGTTACAGGAGTTGTGTTGGTGATTGTAACCGATGTCGGGGAAAGGGTGATTGACGAAAGAGTTGGAGTAACTGTCACAGCCACCGTGTTACTTGTAATTCCACTGCCCGTGGTAGTGATATTTGTCGTACCTGCTTTTAATGGTGTAATCACTCCGCCAGCGACTGAAGCGACGGTGTTATCGCTTGAAGTCCAGTTTAAAGTCGGAAGAGTCATAGTGTTCCCTGATAGATCTTTGCCTACTGCAGTCAAAGTCACAGGGGACGTGTTTGTAATGTTTACTGTTGTCGGAGTAAGAGTAATTGTGTCCAGAGTTGATATAGCAACAAAACTTTTATAAGCCGTAATATTTTCGCCACCTCCGTTAGTCGCTCTAGCCGCAAAGTAATATGTGGTTCCTTGGCTCAGACCAGTAATATTGTAGGAGAAAACGCCTACTCCTTGGGGCTGAGCAGGACTAGTAACATTTCTGCACCAATTCGGGTTTCCACTGACTGTTCCCAAACAAACAGCGACTGTTGGATTATCTCCGCCAATGTTAGTGATGTTGCCGGTTATTGTGGCAGTAGAAGATGTTATATTTGTTGCGGCGTTGATGGTGACGGTTGCCGGCAGGAATCCACATTGGCAATTAGATAAGCAGACTCTGCCTCCAGTGCAACTTGTTGAGCTTGCCGGAAAGGTGCCGGTGTCGCAGGTTTCAGGAGCGGTTACTATGTTGTTCCCGCATATTGGGTTGCCACACAGAGCCACTCCTCCCATTGAGGTTCGGGAAGGATAACCACTGTAATCGTAACCTTGTGTGCACGACCTGCCAATGCCCGAACAGGTATTTTCACAAAAATCTATTCTAGGGGGTGTCCAATATACGCCAGCTGTAGTAGGCGCGCTGTTGCATGCCGCTGAGAGTTGAGAGCAGGGGCAATTGGCGGAGCAGGCAATTGATCCGCCATTACAAGTTGTAACTATCTCGATACAGGTTTTACCAATAACAGCGCATGCGGCATTGCCTGAAAAACTAGTGGGGCCCGCAGGACAACCAAGAGCATAGCAAACAGATACTGATGTTAGGATTATAACTAGAGAGATTACCCCAGCTAAGATGTATTTTTTTATGGACATTTTTGTAAAGCTTTAATTCCCGAGCTGGTTTGGATTCTTATGCCGGAATCGCCGGCGGAATTCGGAGCAACCAAAGGAATCCCCCAGACTCCGCTGTTTTCTTTAATTCTTAGGGGCGAGGTTACCGTTCCGGGAGCTTGACCCGCAATGTGAACTGTTTTACTGCCGTTATAAATGCGTAGTCCGCTGTCAATACAAGCGGAGTATGATGAATTAGGGGCGGTGCAGTTAACAGACGCGGTCCCACTTAATGTGCAAGTCCAAGACCAAGTATTGGTGCCAGTTCCAGAGACTGATGAGGCTATGCCAGCTAAACAAAGGTCCGTAGGCGTTGAAGAAGTAGCTACCCCGTCGGCTGGTCCGCAAGTGCTGGTCGGAGGAAGAGGAGCCGAACAAGACGCGGGTGTAGTTCCGGCAGAACCGGTGCATGTCCAAGTCCAAGGTCCAGATCCAGAGACAAAGGAAGGAGTGCTTAATGTGCCCGACCAACAAAGATTAGCATTGCCAGATGGGGCCGTGGTAGTTGCTATTCCATCAGCTGGTCCGCAATATGGCACCGATTGCCATGCAATGCAGTGATCATCGGCAGGAGTGGTGCCACCTCCAGGAAGACTATAGACCTCTCCATTTGTTGGACTGCACGTCCACCGCCAAATCGGATACCAAGGTAAGTAGCCGGTATTGTAAGCATTGCTGTAAATATCGGAGGAAACAGCAGAAGCTGTGCCGTAAGCGCAAAGATTTGTAGTTGGAGCAGTGGTAAAAGTTGTTGCCGAAGCAGGCGAAACTGTTGCCGAGGCTGTTCCGCATTGGCCAATTTTGGAAACATTATAAGCGCTACACCAACTTCCTATGGCTCCATAATTTCCTGGCAAAGAGCAGTACCATTCTTGAAGCCAATCAAAACCGGGATCTTTGTCAGGAGTGACTGCGCAAGGCTGATAAGCAGGCAGAGGACCGCAAACATCATATATCGCTGCGCCATTCGCGCAAAGGTTTGATGATGGACTTGTGGTGTTGTAGACTGTTGTGCCATTGGCTGTTCCACAATAATAATCTGATGGGGTAGTGGAAACAGCGGTTAAAGAATACGGAATTGTTTGAGCGGGGACATTAAGATCATATCTATTAAGGCCAACGTAACTATTGCCCGCACAAGAGCTGAAAGCAACCGGATGACCTATTGCTGCCATAGCATATGAACTGAAGCCATATCCAGTATAATTATCAAAACATTTTCCCTTTCCGATTTTAAGACTGCAGTAGTGTATACCATCCGCGGCGTAGGTCCAGTAGCCGGGATCGGGATCTACGCCCAAATCTTGGAAGCTATAATAATACCGTCCGACAGTAGAATTAAAATTAAATGTCGGATTTATTGTGCCGGCGATTGTTACCGTGCAGGTCATAGTCCCGCCGTCTGCAGTAGTTGTTAAATTTCCGCACACCATTCCCCCCGAGCTGTCGGCGTCAGTGATAGTTTCTGTAGGAGGGGCTATCACAAGAGAAGCATACACGTTGATGTCGCAACCACATGTGTTGACACGTTGAACAAAATCATTATTGCCACATGCCGAGAATCCTCCGCACGGCACTAAATTTCCATAAATATTAGTGCAGAAGTTATCCCATTTTCCAAATGGGCTGTCATATGGTATACCCGTTGATCCGGAAAAAGTGTATCCGCTACTGAACCAATTAATATCAGTATATGCATGAGGCGTGAAGCTGAGAAGCAGTTGATCTCCTACATTTACTGTGCCACCATTGCTGACGTTATCGCCCGTTGTGAGATTTTTTACGCCAACACTGTAAGTTATATTAACGGTTCTTGAATTTAATCCCGCCAGCCATTGTCCCCACCAAGCAAAAGCCAGTGCGTTAGGGTCAGTATTAGTCCACACTTGGCTTTTTGTGGTAGGGTAGGTGGTGGCCAAGCAAACAGAGGCCGATAATCCGGTTGCAATTAAAACAATTATTAAAATTGAAATATAATTTTTACTTTTCACTGTTTTGTTTCCTTTTGACAAACACAACAATTGCGCTAATTATTATTGCCAACAAAATAATTATTCCGATAATTATATAAATATTTATATTACTTTCATTTTTAAGATTGCATAATTTGGAATCAATTTTGTTACAATCGTATTCTAATGTGGCTTGGTCAACCAATTTGTCAGAATGAAAAATTTGGGCAGTTAAGAAGAAATGGTCAAGGTTGCTTTTTGTCACAAAGTCTTTTTTAACAGCCATCATGCCGGTAATTGGTCCGTCATAGGTGTATGTGGCAATGGTTTTTTTGCTGGCGTTGGCAAGATTAAGAACTAACTTCCCGTTGAGGTCAGATTGTCCCGGATTGCCGGAGTGGTAAAGACAGGAAAACATTGTGGAGTTTGCGCCCTTTTTTATCGGGAAGCTCATAATTGACGGAAAGTTTATTCTTAACTTGTCATTTTCGGGTCTGACAAAACGAATATCAAGAATGGATTTTGAATCTTTGTAATTTAATTCTCCAACCAGATAATAAACCGGCTCAGTGTTTTCAGGAATAGTTATTTGGACATTATTGGACGAGTTGGCTTTTATGGTGGCTTTTGCTGTGGCGGTTCTGATTAAGTTGGAAGGGTCTGCGCTGTCCCAGCTGTATAATTTCCACGTTATGTCAACGGTTTCATCTTTATTTGTGGAATTATTTATCTTCGCCGAAACAATTGCGGGGTTTTGGCTTGGAATGTTTGGTGGAAAAGCCGCGAAAAAATATGGAGAATTGTTTATTGCAACCCCTGCCTCGTCAAATTGAACATTAGATTTTGTTCCGCTTACATTAAAATCAAAAGTATTTCCTATTACATCGTTAGTGAAACTCAAACCCAGAAGATTGAATTTATGAGCAACTGTAAAAAAGCTGGCTATTTTATACTCGCCAGCGCTTAAGGAAGTTGGAACTTTCCACGAAAAAGAAACAGGCGATTTTCCTTTGGTAGGTATTGTGATGTTGTCAATTGCAACAAATTGGTCAACAACATCGGGCCCGTTAATGTCTTTTGTTGTTCCCCTGCTTCTCAAAATTTTTATATATAATTGGCCATCTACAATTGGATAATCATTTTGGTTGGTTATTGGTCCGCTGAAAGTTATAGTGTCCCCGGGGTTAAAATTGAAACTCTGGGCCGTTAATGTGGTTTGAACGCTTCCAAAATGATAGTAGTCAAAACAATTGAACGTGTCTTTAGGAAAATTAGAACCTGTTGGCGGCTGGGGAATGTTTAATGCGGCTTTTTGTTGGGGTGTACCAAATTGCTCTACCTCATTACCATATTGCGCAAATCTCGTTTGTCCAGACTCGCGAGCTCTGTTTTGGATCTCGAGTGGTGATGGCGGATTGGCGATTTGGGCAGAAATTGTGGCAAAAGAAAAAACAAAGAAAACTGTAAAAATAAATAAAATTAGATTATTTTTTTTGGACATTGTTTTTTGTTTTAATAATTTTTTAATTATTGATGTCTGTTCTTAGCCACATTCTGCCTGTTTCCGGGGCGCCGGGGTCTGATGTTGTTGTTTCAATAATTAACCCGCCGGTTGTTTTGGTTGGTCCGCCAACTATTTCAAGTTTTTTGCTTGGCGTTGTTGTTCCAATGCCAACATTGCCAGAGCTGGTTATTCTCATTGCTTCCGACAAATTGGTGTTTCCTCCGCCAGAGTTAGTAAAGAATTTTAGTGAAGCTTTATAGTTACCGCCCTCATCATAAGCTGATATTGCCGCTGAATTCCAAGCAGGGACATCAGAAGAAGAATTAAAAATTAATTGTTTATTAGCGCCGCCTATTTTCACATTTCCAACAACATGAAGCGCTTCAAGCGGACTTGCTGTGCCAATGCCTAAGTTTCCCAGCTTGCCTTGCGCATTCGCACTTATGTTTATCGGGGCATAAACATTGTTTGCTGGCGGAACTCCTTGCGGTCCTTGCCACGCGGCAAAGGAAAGAGAGACAACCGCGAAACAAAAAACCACCGAGCTAAAAATTAGAGAGGCTGTTTTTCCTGACGAAATTTTTTCCATATTTTTTTATTTAGTTAATTTCTATTCATTTATTATACTCCTAATAAATGAAACCACAAAATGTCTACTTTGTTTTTAGTTTCTCAATTAGGTCGCGGAGTTCGGCGGCGCGTTCAAAGTCTAAATTTTTGGCCGCTAATTTCATTTCTTTTTCTAAAAGTTTTTTGTCGTTCACAAAGCCGAACTCATCGGCAACTTCTTCTTTTTTTGAGAAACTCCAATCTCGTATGCCCGAAATAATTGTTTTAGGAGTTATATTATTTTTTTTATTATAGGTTTCCTGGATTTTTCTCCTTCTGTTTATTTCGTTAATGGCGTTTTTCATTGAGAGAGTCTCTTTGTCGGCATACAAAATTATTCTGCCATTTATGTGGCGGGCTGCCCTGCCCATTGTTTGTATCAATGTTGTTTCATTTCTTAAAAATCCTTCTTTGTCAGCGTCTAATATGGCCACCAGCGAAACTTCGGGCAGATCAATGCCCTCTCTTAACAAATTTATTCCAACCAGCACATCATATTTTCCTTCTCTAAGATTTTTTAAAATTTCTGGCCGTTCCATTGTTTTAACTTCCGAATGCAAGTATTGAGTTTTGATTCCTTTCTCAATTAAATAGTCGGAAATTTCTTCTGCCAGTCGTTTTGTTAGGGTAACAACCAGTGTTCGGTGTTTGTTAGAAACTTGTTTTTTTATTTCTTCTACCAAGTTTTTAATTTGATTTTCGGTTTTTCTGATTTCAATTGACGGCTCCAACAAACCGGTTGGTCTTATCAGCTGTTCTGCAATATGTTCACCGGCTTTTTGCCGTTCAAAATTGGCCGGAGTGGCCGACACATAAATTGTTTGGTTTTGTCTTTCTTCAAACTCGCTGAAAGTTAAGGGCCTGTTGTCTATTGCCGAGGGCAGGCGGAATCCAAAGTCTATTAAAGTTTGTTTTCTTATTCTGTCTTGGACTGACATAGCCCGAATTTGTGAAACCGAAATGTGCGACTCATCAATAAAAAGCAAAAAGTTCTTAGGATTAAAATATCCGAAATAATCAACCAAAGAGAACGGCGCCTCACCTGGTTTTCTGAATTCCATGTGGCTTGAATAATTTTCAATGCCATGGCACCAGCCGGTTTCTTTAAGCATCTCTAAGTCATAGCTTGTTTTTTGCTCCAATCTTTCCGCTTCCAGTAATTTATTTTGGTTTTTCAGTTCTTTCAATCTTGTGTCCAATTCTAATTTTATATTATTCATGGCGATGTTGACTTTGTCTTGCGGAGTTACCCAGAAATGAGCAGGGAAGAGCTTGTAGCTTTTATCTTGTAGCTTGTAGCTGGAAATTAAGCCGGGTTCTGTTTCAGAAATTTTTTCTATTATATTGCCGTTAAATTCTATTCTTAGGATTTTTTCGCCAGTGACAATGTAAATTTCAACAATATCTCCGCGAACGCGGAAAAACCCGGGCTTGAAGTCAATGTCATTTCTTTGGTACTGCAGATTACTCAACAAAATTAAAAAATCTTTTCTTTTAATTCCCTGCTTTAATTTTATTTCCAACGAGATATTCTCATAGTTTTCAGGCGAGCCAATGTTGTAAATGCAGGAAACCGAGGCAACCACAATAACATCTTTTCTTGTTGTAACGTCTTGGACCGCCGCATGCCTTAACCTGTCAATTTCTTCATTGATTTTTGCATCCTTCTCTATATATGTGTCTGATTGCGGGATGTAGGCCTCGGGCTGATAGTAATCGTAGTAAGAAACAAAATAGTGGACCGCATTGTCGGGAAAAAACTCTTTGAATTCTTGGTAAAGCTGGGCCGCCAAGGTTTTGTTGGGGGAAATAACCAAAGTTGGTTTTTGCATTTTTTCAATTACCTTTGCCATAGTAAAGGTTTTCCCACTGCCGGTTACGCCTAAAAGCACCTGGGCTTCTACTCCAGATTCTAAATTTTTCACCAGTTGTTTTATGGCTTTTGGCTGGTCGCCGGTGGGGTGGAATTTTGATTTTAGTTGGAACTTCATATACAATATATTAATGATAAGCTATTTGCAGGGAAAAATCATATTAAAGAAAGATAAGTTTATAATTTTGGAAGTGGCCGGTGTTGGCTACAAGGTTTTTCTAAACCGCCAGAACTTATTAAGATTACCCGAAATTGGCGAGACAATCAAGGCGTTTACATTTCAGAATGTTAAAGAGGAGGCATTAGATTTATACGGATTTTTTACCTACGACGAGCTGGAATTTTTTGAAACATTAATGGACATTCGCGGGGTGGGGCCAAAGTCGGCCCTAGACATTTCGGCTCTTGGTTCTTTAGATAAAATAAAAGACAGAATTTTAAAACAAGACGAGAAAATTTTTGAGGGCATTCCGGGCATTGGTTCTAAAAAAGCTATGACAATAATTTTGGAGCTAACGGGGAAAATAAAAATGTTGGGGCAAAAAAAAGGTTCAGCTGACGAAGCCGAAAGCGCGTTGACGCAACTTGGGTTTTCCAAACAGCAAGCAAAAGACGCGTTAAGCCGAGTTTCCAGCAAAGACCCGGAGGAACGAATAAAGCAAGCCTTGAAGTTGCTTGGAAAATAATTGACAAAAGCGCCAGTTCAGAGTAAATTAACAGCAGTTGTTTGAAAAAAGATATGGAAAGAATTGATTATGAAAACAGTGTATGAGTCTTTTAAGGTCATTGGATACAGCGTCCACGGGGTAGGAGTTTTTTCCGGGGGGAAACAGACAAGTTCGCTGGAGGTGGTCGTGAAAGTCGCGGTGAAAGCAAAGGGCAAAAAGGCGATAGTAGTGCGGGGAGTCGCCGACGGCAAGGTGTTGATTGAGGTGATAGACATTGCCATGAGAAATACACTCGCTCCTTTTTTCCCGGCGGTGGCGAGCATGAGTCTCGTTGAGCGCAGGGTTCATGAGGAGCACTCCAACGGTGACGTCAAGTCTCTTGCTCGGGTCAGAGTTGCGTTTTTTAACGGTCAGCTTCGTTGCAGTGGAGAAGAATGTTCCGAGAACTTGATTGATGCCAGCCTGGGCTCCGTGGTAAAAGGTTTGAAAAAGGGGCTCCTTTATTTGTCGGCTTCAGCCAAATCGTAGGTCGGTCATATGACTGGCTTTTTTTTATTCGTTTATTGTGATAAATTAACAATATGAGCGCCAAAGAGGTAATTAAAAAATTTATACCAAAGTTTTTGCTGAGGTTCTACCATTTTTGTTTGGCTTTTTTGGGAGCTGTGCTTTTTGGTTTCCCTGGCATGGACAAATCGCTGAAAATAATTGGAGTTACCGGCACCAGCGGAAAATCTACAACAGTTGATTTTATTACCAGAATTTTAGAAGAGTCTGGAAGCAAGGTGGCTTCGGCGTCTTCAATAAGGTTTAAGGTTGGCGAAAAAGAATGGGAGAATAAATATAAAATGACAATGCCCGGCAGATTTGTGGTTCGGAAATTTTTAAGGCAGGCGAAAACTGCCGGCTGTAAATATGTTGTTTTGGAAGTTACATCAGAAGGCATCAGGCAATTTCGCCATAAGTTTATAAATTTTGACGCGGTTGTTTTTACCAATTTAACCCCCGAGCACATTGAGAGCCATGGCGGTTTTGAAAATTATAGAAACGAAAAGCTAAAATTGTTTCACGCCACAAAAAATATTCATGTTATAAACACCGATGACGAAAATTCAAAATACTTTTGGAACATTCCGGCAAAACAAAAAATTGGATTTTCGGCAAAAGATGCAGAAAAAGTTGGGCTAAGATTAAATTTACTTGGGGATTTCAATGTTTTAAACGCTTTGGCCGCAATTACGGTTGCAAAAGCCTATGGCATTGATTTGGAAACCTGCAAGCGCGCCTTGGAAAAAGCGAAAGTGATTTCCGGAAGAATGGAAGTTGTAGCAAAAGAACCATTTGGGGTTGTTGTGGATTATGCTCATACGCCGGCTCAGCTTGAGGCGGTTTATAAAACTTTCCAAGGCAAAAATTTGATTTGTGTTTTAGGGAGTTGTGGAGGAGGAAGGGACAAATGGAAGAGGCCAATATTAGGCCAGATTGCAGAGAAATATTGCAAAAAAATTATAATCACCAATGAAGACCCATACGACGAAAACCCGCTTTCTATCATTAAAGAGATAGAAAGCGCCCTGTCGGCTGACGGGGCAAATTCCAGACACCAAATAATCTTAGATCGCAGGGAGGCGATTAAAAAAGCTATAAAGCTGGCTAAGCCAGGGGATGTTGTTGTGATAACCGGAAAAGGGTCAGAGCCATGGATGTGTATAGAAAATGGTAAGAAAATTCCTTGGGACGACAGAAAAATAGCCAGAGAAGCTGTTGAAAGCTTGACAAGGTAATTGGCTTTTTGATAAAATAAATTAAAAGTAAATAGCTCTTTAACAATTTTATTTTGGCAGTTGTAGCCATAAGTCCCTAATTAATTTTGGAGTTTTATGGCTATGGCTGCCTCAATTGCTTATGGCAGCCCTCTAACCTGCAATGAATGCAGTACGAAGGAAAGGAACGTATGATGAAGATCAATAAATGGACTCTTCGGAGTCAGGCATCGGTTACGGCGATTATCAACGGCGCCAGTTGGACCAGCGCGATCGTTACCGGCATGTGACCCGAGCAATGGGTTGCACATTGCAACAAAAGCGCTGTAAAAGGCGCGAACAATGGACCCTACCTCACGTAGAGTCCAGTTTTTTTGCTCTTTTCCTTAATCTATGGTAAGGTGAGAATACACAAAAATATGAAAACACACAAAAAGTTTCCAAAGTCAATAAGGATATTTATTCGCTCACAAAAAGCGCAAATAAGGCGCCAGTTTTGGGATGCAAAAAAACAGGAAGAAGCCATTAAAGAAATGTATGTAAAGCTTAATCCTGTTAAAATAATAAAAGAAAAAGTGTAAAAATGAAGATACAAGATATCCAAAATTTATCAATTAAGCTGGGCATGGACTCTGACTTCAGGGGCCGAGATGGCGCGCAGAAGCTTTTGGATGCAAAAAAGAATAAGTTTGAAAAAATGTCGGAAAAGGAGAAGCAGGAGTTTGATAAAGACGCCTTGGAAAACCCATATTTAGATTCGGGGGTTTATAATGTTGCCGATGATAAAGAAATCAAAAAAGTTTTGGTTGGAATAGACATTGGACCCGAGGAAGTTTTAATTGCCAAAGAATTGGGCAATATTGATTTAGTTATTGCCCACCATCCAATGGGAAAAGGATTGGCAAAACTTGCAGATGTTATGGAGTTGCAGGCAGATGTTTACAATCATTATGGAGTGCCGATTAATGTTGCCGAAGGAATGATGAGGGAAAGAATTTCCGAAGTTGCCAGAGGAGTGAATTCTTCAAACCACCAGCGGACAGTTGACGCGGCGCGACTTATGAAAGTTAACTTAATGAACTCTCACACCCCTTGCGATAATTTAGCCGCTAAATTTTTGAAAAATTTTATTGAGGGCAAAAAAATAGAAAAAGTCGGCGAGCTAATTGAAGCATTAAAAGAAATTCCCGAATATAAAGAGGCGATGAAAATTGGAGTTGGTCCGAAAATTTTTGTGGGCAGTCCGGAAAATCATTGCGGAAAAATTGCCTTGACCGAAATTACCGGGGGCACAGAAGGTTCTTCCAAACTTTATGAGAAACTGGCCCAGGCAGGAGTTGGCACAGTTGTTGGAATGCATATTTCCGAGGAACATAAAAAAGAAGCTGAAGGAGCCCATATAAATGTTGTTATAGCCGGGCACATGTCTTCGGATTCTTTGGGAGTGAATTTATTTATGGACGAGTTGGAAGAACAAGGTATTGAGATTATCCCCTGCTCGGGCTTCACGCGTTTTTCCAGAGTTTAAAAAATGTTATTTTCAAAAGCCGTCTTTTCATTGAGGCGGTTTTTTGATCCCCCTTCGCTTGAAAGCTTCGGAGGGACGCGGTAGAATATACTATTATATATGAAATATAAATTGCCGAAAATTATAAGAGATAAAAAAAATAAAGCAGAAAATCAAAAGCAATTTTGGAAAGTTTTTTTAATTGAGGGCGGGTTATTTTTACTAACTTCTGTTTTGTCTGTTGTTTCAGCCTTTAAGTTGGACAAATTAGCCCAAGCGCAGAAAATTTATCTGCCGCAAAATTCTTTGCAGGATTTTTTATTTTCTTTTTTGTTTGTAATGTTCTTTGTTTTAATTTTTGCCTTGTATAATAACAAAAAAATAAATAAGTTTAAGGAAGTAATTTATAAAGGAATTTTTATTATAACTGTTTTCTGGGGAGGAATGACTGTTTTAAATTTATTTATGCCGGTTTTTGTTGCTATCTTAATAATGGGAATTTTGATGGCTTTGTGGCTAGAAGCGCCATCTGTTTGGGTGCATGATGTTTTAGTGATTCTAGGATTGGCCGGAGCCGCCGGTTTTTTTGGGCTGGGGTTTGCCCCTGCGGTTGTGGTGGCGCTTTTGTTAATTTTTTCTGTTTACGATTTCGTTGCGGTTTATAAGACTAAACATATGGTTGCGATGCTTAAGGAGATGATTGAGAAAAAGGTTATTTTAGGGTTTATAATTCCGAAAGCATTTAGGTTTTTTTCGAGTAATTTGAAAGAAATTAAGCGGCCCGAAAAGTATTCTGAAAATTTTATGATTTTAGGCGGAGGGGACGTTGTTTTCCCAAGCTTACTGGCGGTTTCAGTAATTCCTTTTGGGTTTTCCAAGTCGTTAATTATTGCCTTATTTTCGCTGTTTGGTTTATTTTTCAGCTATTACATATTTATGAAGGAAAAAGAACCGATTCCAGCTCTTCCTCCAATTGCTTTGTTCTCCATAATGGGATATTTGGCAACTTTGTTTTTTTGATTTCGTCCCCGTAGTTCAATTGGATAGAACATTTCCCTCCGAAGGAAAAAATAGCTGTTCAAATCAGCTCGGGGACACTAATGGTTCGCCCCATCATACGATAGGGCGCCCAGTCGTATGACTGGGCGATTCCTGTTGAGGGCACAGGTTTGTTTTAAAGATGATTCGGGTCAGATGCGACGCTTTTGACCCGAATGGCGTCGGGCTTGAAAGCGCTCTTTTTTAGGGATAGAATAAAGTAATATATTTTAAATAAAAAAATATGAAAGAATACGAAGAATTTAAAAATAGGTTTAAACTATTGGCGAGTAAAAATCATAAATTAGTAATAAATACTTTATCTAATATTTTTACAATGCGACTAATAGGAAATAAAACCCACGGCGATTTGGCAGAAATCGGCATTGCTGAGTTTATAAATCAGTTTATGTATGACTATAAAAGTATTCATGTGGGCAAGGATTTATTCAGGGCTAAAGAGCACGAAGAAGACATTATGATTATAAATGAAATTACAAAAGCTGAATTTCCCATAAGCTTGAAGGCGTATGGAGACGGACCATTGCAACTTTCAACAGATAGCGAACAGAAAATGTTTCCTTTCCTGATGAAACAGGGGAAGGACATCAAGGGCAAGAAACAGATTGAGGCAATTTTTAAATCAGAAGAATTTAAAGATTTTGGTTCAATAAACGTTATGCCCCTTATTTATAACGAAAAAAAGCAGATTTGCAATATAATAATTTTTGATAATAAAAAAGCGGCGCAGAAAACTGACAGGATTATTTTCATTGATAAAAAACAAAAATTTGATAAAAATTTGAATAAAGTGGTCGCCGGCAAAGGAAGGAAGCACCCAATTTTTATGTTTTTAGATAACCAAGGGAATTATATTTGCGAGGTAAGATATGGCGGAGCATCGGCTAACGCCCTGCAAAGAGGTCTTTGGACGCACACCAAAAATGCCATTTTCTATTTTGATTCGCTTACGAACGGATGGATAAATTATTCACACAATAAAATATTGGTAAGATTATTTAGTCTTGCGCTCAACAGCACAGAGGAGGGTCATAAGTTAGCAAGCGAAATTTTACAGAAAGATATTGATAAATTGAAAAATAATTTTAACAAATGACAAACCAGCAACTGAGCCGGCAATTAAATATTTACGGGAGAACAATTTTAGCAACCCCAAAAACAGAGGGGATAAAATATGCCGGTTCAAAATTAAAAATTTTACCCTACATTGTAGAAATTTTAAATGGATTGAATGGAGTAAAAAATGTTTTAGATGGATTCAGCGGGTCCACTCGCGTCTCTCAGGCATTCGCAAAGTTAGGATACAACACGACGTCGAGCGATATTTCGACCTGGTCTGAGGTTTTTGCTACTTGCTATTTGTTATCAAAAAAACCGGATAAGTTTTATCAAGAAATTATAGACAATTTAAATAATTTGAAGGGTCACGACGGCTGGTATACAGAGCATTATGGGGCAAGAAAAGAGGGAGAAAAAAAACCATTTCAGGCAAAAAATACCAGAAAATTAGACGCTATTAGAGACGAAATTGAAAAATTGAATTTAAATTGGGAGGATAAGTGCGTAATTCTTACAAGTTTAATTCGCGCCCTCGACTCTGTTGACAGTACGCTCGGACATTATGTCGCCTATTTATCAAAATGGTCTCCTCGTTCATATAAAGATATGGTTTTAAAATTACCAAACAGGCTTGTAAATAACGACCAGCATAAAGTTACGAGAGGAGATATCTTCGAAACAATAAAAAATAATGAATTTGATTTCGTTTATTTTGACCCTCCATACGGTTCAAACAACGAAAAAATGCCGCCGAGCAGAGTGCGCTATGCCTCCTATTATCATATTTGGACAACAATAATAAAACACGATAAGCCGGTTGTTTTTGGAAAAGCTAATCGCAGGGAAGACAGCAGAGACCAAGTCGCAGGTTCTGTTTTTGAAGAGTTTAGAAGAGATACGGACGGTTCATTCATCGCAATGAAAGCGTTGCGTAGATTGATAAAAGAGACCAAGTCGCATTATATTTTATTATCATACAGCTCTGGTGGCAGAGCCACAAAGGAAGAACTAAATGGCATTATAAGCGAATCGGGGAAATTATTAAAAGCGATAGAGATAGACTATAGAAAAAATGTAATGGCAAACATGCGCTGGACAAACGAATGGGTAAACAGTGATGGCGCGCACCAAGAATACCTGTTCTTAATGGAAAAATAATTTTATGGAAGGATAAAAAATGTCAGGTTAATACTCATCAACCTGTTCCCTGTTGACATTAAGGCATTTTATAATACAATGGCATTTATGAGGGGGTGCGAGAATTATTCTCAAGGACACAGTAGCCTGCAACGAAGGTGAAAAAAAGTATATAACTGAATTCATTGTCCGAATTTAGACTCGAGGAAAAACACTAACTCGTTGTAGGTTATTAACCCCCTCACCAGAGAACACCAGTCAAAACTGGTGTTTTGTGTTTGAAAAATTTTTATAGAGTGATAAGATAAGAGTAAAGGTCATATTAATAAAATAAACTAAAAAATTATGGTAAAGAAAATAGTAAAAAAATCAATTGAAAAAATAGCAAAAAAAGATAAAGAGGGGAAATTAATAGGAAAAATTACTCATTATTTCTCCGAGATTGAAGTGGCGGTTATTGATTTGTCGGCTCCGTTGAAGGTTGGAGACACAATTAGAGTTGTGGGCGGGCAAGAGACAGATTTCGAACAAGAGGTTGAGTCTCTTCAAATTGATCATGAAAAGGTTAAGTCCGGCAAGAAAGGAGACGGAGTTGGTATGAAAATAAAGGAGAAGGTGCACGAAGGGTATCGCGTTTTCAAAATATAATATATGGCAGACAACATACAAGAGGAAATAGAAGACAAGGTGATTGATTGCATTAATTCCGGGGTTAACGGACGGCTTGTGATTTTTAAGCCGGAAAAAAGTCTTTTCGGAGCTGATTTAGTTGTAGAGAAAAGAGGAGAGTACAAGGAGAAAGGCAGGGAGGCTCACTTAAAAATCAATATTCTCGCCGGACCGGCTAAAGAGGAAATTTTAATAAAAGATTTTCAGCAAGAGGGTTTTAAGGCCGACAAGAACTTTTACATGCTTTTTGCTTATTTTGACGAGGTTGGACAGAAGCTTGGTAATTATATCTGGCTGGTGCCCAGTTTGCAATTCAAGGATATTGCCGAAGTTGCCCAGGGTTTTTTAAGATTTGAAGCGCCTCTGGACTTTAAACAGAAAAGCAAATACTCAAAATTTTTGATAGAAACAAAAGAACTGGGTCATGTAATACTAAGTTTAATTGAAAAAAGTAGCATAAAGGTATGAAGTTTATTGGAGATTTTCACATACATTCAAAATATTCCAGGGCGACTTCGCCGTCTATGGATTTAGAAAATTTGGACAGATGGGCGAAGATAAAGGGGATTAAAGTTTTGGGCACGGGCGACTTTACCCACCCTAAATGGTTTGAGAGCATAAAGAAAGAATTGAACCCCGCTGAGCGGGGTCTTTTTTCCCGCCACAGTCAGATCACGCCAAAGGCGGGACAATTTGATGATAATTTTGCTACTAGATTTTTACTCACATCGGAAATCAGCTGTATTTATAAAAAAAATAACAAAGTCAGGAAGGTTCATATTATTGTTTTTGCCCCATCTGTAAGAGTTGTTGAAAAAATAAATGAAAAATTAAACAAAATTGGAAACCTGCATTCAGATGGCAGACCAATTTTAGGATTAGACGCAAAAGAATTGGCAAAAATTGTTTTAGATGCTGATGAAAATTGTCTGGTGGTGCCTGCTCACGCCTGGACGCCATGGTTTGCTGTTTTTGGTTCAAAATCCGGATTTAATTCTTTGGAAGAATGTTTTGATGAATACACAAAATACATTTATGCAATTGAAACAGGGCTTTCGTCAGACCCTAAAATGAACTGGAGGTTGTCTCAACTGGACAAAATAACTTTAATTTCCAACAGCGACGCTCATTCTCCGCAGAAAATTGGCAGGGAAGCAAATGTTTTTGACACAGAATTAAGTTATCAGGGAATTGCAGAAGCCATTAAGTTTAAAGACAGCAAAAAATTTCTTTACACAATGGAATTTTTTCCGGAAGAAGGAAAATACCACTATGATGGCCACAGATTGTGCAGTTTGAGCCTGACTCCGCAACAATCAAAAAAATATAATAATATTTGCCCAAAATGCGCAAAGCCCCTGGTAATTGGGGTATTGAACAGGGTTGAGGAATTAGCTGACAGACCCGAAGGATTTGTCCCGAAAAATGCAATTCCATTCAAAAGTCTAATTCCCTTAAATGAAATAATCGCCGAGTCAATTGGAGTTTCTGTGGCAGGGAAAGAAGTTTTGAGACATTACAACAATTTGATAAAAACTTTAGGCAGCGAATTTAAGATACTTTTGGAATCAACAGAAAAAGAAATCACCAAAGAGTCTTTGCCCGAGATTGCAGAAGCTGTTTTAAGCATGCGACAAGGAAAAGTTTTAATTGAGCCCGGGTACGATGGAGTTTACGGAAAAATCAAAATTTTTGCAGATGGAAATAGGCTAAAAAGCAAAAGCAAAATTTTGAAGCAAAAAACCTTGTTATAAAAAACGGGAGTTGACTTTTCTAAGCTCACGGAATAATATAGGATAATAATATAATGTTATGGAGGGAAAAATTTTTTACATAACAAAGGCGAAATTGCAGGAGCTCAAAAATGAATACGAAGAGCTTGTAGATTTTGAGCGGAAAAAATCTTTAGGGCAAGAAGCGCCGAAAATTTTAGAGTCAGAAGATTTAAATCCCGAGTTTGTAAGTTTCCAGGAAGACATCGGTTTTTTGAGGGCAAGGATTGATGAGTTGGGGAATATTATGGGGCATCATGAATTAATAAAAAATCCGCCAAAAGACAAGCAAGGAGTCATTGGACTGGGCGCGAAAGTTAAAATTGCCGTGGATGGGCAAAAAGACGAGTTTTTGATTGTCGGAACGCTTGAGGCAAACCCGGCTTTGGGAAAAATTAGTAACGAGTCTCCTGTTGGCAGGGCTCTTTTGGGTCATAAAATTGGAGATGAGGTGGTTATTTCTTCGCCGGTGGAAATATCATATAAAATAAAAAACATAAAATACGAAATTAGCTAATTGCCAAAATGAAAGATTTAATTAATTTTTTCAATCAAGTCGGCAAGCTAAAAGATATGCCCCGGCGTGGATGGGTGATAAATGACATTAAAAATCCGGAGAGCATCGCCGATCACATTTTTAGAGCATCTTTGATGGCCTGGATTTTGGGTAGCAAACAAAAACTCAATATAGAAAGAGTTCTGAAAACTGCGTTGATACACGACATTTGTGAAGTTTATGCCGGAGACACAACCCCGTATGACTCCATTCTGCCGAAAGATGCTAAGAAAAGAAAGGAGTTGATGAAGACATGGCCGAGATTGTCTGAAAAGGAAAGAACTAGATTAAAAGAAAAGAAATATAAGAAAGAAAAGGCTTCTTTAGAAAAAATTATAAAAGATTTGCCCAGGGAGTTAAGCAGTGAAATCAGACACCTTTGGCTTGATTATGAGAAAGGTTTGACAAAAGAGGGAAGATTTTTCAAACAAGCCGACAGGTTGGAAAATTTTTTGCAGGCGATGGAATACCATAAAAAGTATAAAAATCCGCCCAAAGGTCCTTGGTGGGAATGGGCAAGAGAATTTTTCGACGATCCTGTTTCTTTGGAATTCGTTGATGAGATAGCTAAAAAGTTCCACCCATAGTGAAACAAGCACAAAGCCCCTTTTCGGGGTTTTTTGTTTAATTGTTTTATAGTATAATGCTGTAATAACATTAAAAGTAAAAAAATGGCAAAAATTATCAACAAGGTTATAAAAACACTAATAATAAGCGATCTTTTCATAAATTTAGGGTGGGGTCTTTTGTCCCCGGTGTTCGCAATTTTTATTTTAGAGAACATCACTCGTGGCAACCCCTTGCAGGCGGCAGAGATAGCAGGGTTAGCTGCTCTTTTTTATTGGATACCAAAATCATTTTTTGAAATACCAATAGCCATTTATCTAGATAAGCACCACGGAGAAAAGGATGATTTTTGGTCAATGATTATAGGAATGTTTATAATATCATTGATCCCAATAGGTTATACTTTTGCCACTGTGCCATGGCACATTTATTTGCTTCAGGTTATTTATGCCGCAGGCATGGCTATGACTCTTCCTTCTTGGTTGGCCATATTCACTCGTCATATAGATAAAGGGAAAGAAGCTTTTGAATGGGGCATGGAAACTTCTTCAATTGGCACAGGGGCTGGCATAGCAGGGGGGCTGAGCGGTCTTTTAGTATCTATTGCAGGATTCCACACTCTTTTTATTTGTGTAAGTGCGCTCACGATAGTCTCCGCAATTTTATTGTTTTCGATAAGGAAGCACGTTTTTGCCAGAGATGGTCATTTCGTTATTTTTTCCGGAGAAAAACCAGTTGTAGAGCCGTAAATTAGAAAAATGAACCCCGTTAGAAGTCGGACGGGGAAAAATTAAATAAAAAGTACAGAAGTTTTTGAAAAATAAAAAGAAGACTTCTAACGGGGTGAAAAATCAGGAATTATCTAAAATATTTTTTGAAATGGCTGATTATTTGGAAATAGAAGGCGTGGATTTTAAGCCCTATGCTTACAGAAAAGTGGCGTTATCTTTAGATAACTGGAAAGAGGATGTTGGCGAAATTTACAGAAGCAAAGGAATTAAAGGTTTGCAAGAAATTCCGGGAGTTGGCGAAGGAATTGCCAAAGCTATTGAGGAATATTTAAAAAGCGGAAAAATAAAAAGCTTGGAAGAGCTCAAAAAAAAGTTACCCCTGAAGGTTGACGAGTTGTTGAGGGTTGAAAGCCTTGGTCCTAAAAAAATAAAAGTTCTTTATCGGGAACTGGGAGTTAAAGATTTGAAAGATTTGGGAAAAGCCGCTAAAGCCCATAAAATATCTCCGCTTTTTGGTTTTGGAGAAAAAACAGAGCAGAATATTTTGCAAGGGTTGGAATTTTTGAAGAGGAGTAAAGGCAGGTTTTTGCTTGGAGATATTATGCCGACTGTAAAAATTATTGAGGAGAGCTTAAGGGCAAGAAAGGAAATAAAAGAAGTGAGCGTTGCCGGCTCGGTAAGACGACAGAAGGAGACAATTGGAGACATCGATATTTTAGTGGTGTCGGAAAATCCTAAAAAAACAGCTGATTTTTTTGTTAGCTTGCCCGAGGTTGAAAAAATTTGGGCAGAAGGTTCTACAAAATGCTCTGTAAGGCTTAAAGCTGGCTTTGATGTGGACTTGAGAATGGTGAAAAGAGAAAGTTTTGGCTCGGCTTTACAATATTTTACAGGCTCCAAGGAACACAACATTAGCACGCGGAAAATTGCCATTGAGAAAGGGTTAAAACTTTCTGAATACGGAGTTTTCGAAGGGAACCCTTCGACAGGCTCAGGGCGAGCAAGACAAATAGCGGGGGCAACCGAGGAAGATGTTTATAAAGCAATTGGACTTTCTTTTGTAGCTCCGGAAATGCGCGAAGACGATGGAGAAATTCAAGCTGTTTTAAACGGTTCGTTGCCTGTTTTGATTAAACAAAAAGATATAAAGGGCGACCTGCACTGCCACACGGTTGCTTCCGACGGAAAAGATTCAATTGAAGAAATGGTTCGTTCGGCAATGGATTTAGGCTATGAATATGTGGGAATTTCCGACCATACGAAATTTTTGGGAGTGACCAATGGGCTAGACGAAAAAGAAATTCTAAAACAGCATAAAAAAATAGAAGAGCTAAATGCAAAATTTAAAAAACAAAATTTGAAATTTAGAGTGTTGCATGGGTGCGAGGCAGACATAATGTTGGACGGATCGCTTAATGCGAAGGACGAAATTTTAGAAAAATTAGATTATGTTATTGCCAGCGTGCATTCAGGTATGAAAATGGAAAAGAAAAAAATGACAGCCAGAATAATAAAAGCCATAAAGAACCGTAATGTTGATATATTTGGCCATCCAACCGGGAGGCTGATTGGAAAAAGAGACGAATATCAAATGGATTTTGATAAAATTTTAGAAGTTGCCAAGGAAAATGGCACAATTTTAGAAATTAATTCCTCGCCCTTGAGATTGGATCTGAATGGTTTCAACATTCGAAGAGCCAAAACGCATGGATTAAAGATGATAATAAACACAGACAGCCACAATAAAGAACAGTTGAATTTGATGGAATATGGAATTGGTCAAGCACATCGTGGCTGGGCAGAAAAAGCAGATATAATAAACACGTTGTCCGTAGAAAAATTATTAGAATTTTTTAAGTAATGCCTAAAGAAAAATCAGCAGGAGCTATAATTTTCAGAGACGAGCCCTTCGACTCGGCTCAGGGTAAAAAATATAAAAGATATTTTTTACTTTTGCATTACGGGTCGGGTCATTGGGAGTTTCCCAAGGGGCACATTGAAGGAAAAGAGACCGAGGAAGAGACCGTAAGAAGAGAGGTGGCAGAAGAAACCGGCATCAAAGATTTAAAACTTATTCCGGGTTTCAAAAAGTATATGAAATATTTTTTCAGACAATATAAAGAAAATGTTTCTGAAGCAGACAGAAAGGCAGGGAAAACTCCATGGGTTTTTAAATTGGTGGCATTTTTTGCTGCAGAAACAAAAACCAAAGAAATTAAAATTTCTTCTGAGCATTCAGGATTTTTATGGTTGCCCATTGCCGAGGCAATTAAGAAAACAACGTTCAAAAATTCAAAAAAATTATTGAAAGAGGCAAATGATTTCATTATAAAAATTGAAAGATAGTGCCCAATTAAAAATTATAGACGCAGTGGCGTTTTTTTGTTTACTTAGAGCAAAAAATGTGATAGTAAGAGATATGATGATACACCTATTGATTTGAGAAGGAGGCAAAAATGAGAGCTCTTCTAATGAAAAACGTCTGGGGAGATTGCGAGATATCAATGTCTAATGGGTATGATTTAGTTGTTAAGATAATGCCCCTGTTTGGAGCGGAGGTCTATGTGTTTACCAAAGAAGCGCACGATGTTGTTCGACATCTTCGCTGGAGCGGATCAAGATATTCTGCAACAGCAGCCAGTTTCTATTTTTTCCCAGTAACCGAGTCAGAGATAGCGGTCCTGCTGAGTCGCGCATTCAGGAACCTTGAAATATTCACAACGATAAGGTATCCATCAGGCTAAACTTTGGCGTGATTTATGGATATAACACAAACGAAAACCGCCCCCTTTTCAGGAAGCGGTTCTTTTTTTGTTTTCTATTTGGTTGAACGTACTTCTTCTACGATTTTTATAAACACTTCGGGATAATCGTTTGCTAATTCAGACAAAACTTTTCTGTCTAATTCTATGCTTTTCTTTCTTAAGCCCTCCATCAGCCTGCTGTACGTGATCCCGTTTTGTCTTGCTAACGCATTGATCTGCAAATTCCACAAATTCCTGAAAGTTCTCTTTTTATTTTTTCTGTCTCTGTATGCATAAGTCCACGCATGTCTTAATGCGTCTTTTGCCGCTTTAAATTTTGATTTTCTTGCCTGCCTGTAGCCCTTGGCATGTTTCATTATGCCTTTTCTGTGTTTGCGGGCAAGCACAGCTCTTTTGACTCTTGACATGTTACTTGGTTAAAAACTTTTTTAATTTTTGCGCCTCGTTTTTTGCTAGAGGTATCCATTTGCGACCTTTTCTCCTCTGCTCGCCGGTTTTTTTTGATCTATAATGGTTTTGGCCGGTTGCTCGTCTTAAAATTTTGCCGTTTTTTGTTATTTTGAACCTTTTTATCAAGGCTTTTTTAGTCTTATTCATATTATTGCTTAGAGACAATCATTGTGAAACCTCTGGGTTCACGTTTTAATTCTCTCTCTGTTTTAATTGGTATTAACGAATTTAAATTTCCTAAAAATAATTTTACTTTTTCTGTGGCAAATCCGCCCATTGCTTTCTCTCTGCCCCTTAGCGACATATTTATTTTAACTTTGTCGCCATCGTCTAAGAATTTTTTAGCTTGTTTTGCCCTTACTTCCATGTCGTGGGGTGAAATGTTAAAAGTTAATCTTATTTCTTTCAAGTCTCCGCCCTTGGGTTTTGTCATTTTCTTTTCCTTTTTTTGTTGCTGATAAAGATATTTTCCGTAATTTCCAATCCTGCAAACTGGCGGTTCAACCTTTTCTGTAACTTGGATTAAGTCCAAACTTTTTGATTTTGCCAAATCAATTGCTTGAAAGATATTCATAACTCCCAGCTGTTCGCCGGTTTCTGAAATAACCCGTACCTCTTTTGCCCTTATGAAATTGTTGATTAAAATTTTATCCAAAGTTTTTTGGTTTACACTGAGTTTGTCGAAGTGTGGAAGTGGCGAGATTGAACTCGCGTCTGAAAAGTTTTTGAAAGCAATTCTACAAGTTTAGTTAATTCTGGTGTTCGAACGTTAAATAAAGAATTAACAAAATTTTTAACGCCTTATCTCCTTAGTTTCGGCAAGTCACCGGAGAAATGAAATGCCTATCCTAATAATATAACACCCTTGGTCCGTTTATTAGGAGTCAACGGTAAGGATGCAGCATTAAGCGAAAGCTAACGCTGGTTGCTTATTAAAGTTAAATAAATTAGCAATTATGTTTTTTCCCGGATATTAACGAGCCCCAAGAAAGCTCAACTTGCCTTACTCAAAAAAACTATCCATCGAAACATTCACTCCCTTGATAATTCGCGATTAACCTCTCTTTCCACGTCTCTCTTTTTTATTTTCTCTTTTTTATCAAATTTCTTCTTACCGCGGGCTAATCCGAATTCGAGCTTTATCCTACCACTCTTTTCGTAAACTTTCAAGGGTATAAGCGAAAAACCCTTAACTTTTGTCTTTCCTTGCAAATAATCAATCTCTTTTTTGTTTAGAAGAAGCTTTCTTTGACGTTCGTCGTTGTAGCCGGCTCCGGCATTATTTGGCTGGTAGGGAGGCACTTTTACCCCCACCAAAAAAGGCTCGCCTGACGCCAAACTCACGTAAGCTCCAGATAAATTTATATGTCCGGTTTTTATGGATTTTACCTCTTGGCCAAACAAAACCAGCCCTGCCTCAAACCTTTCCAGGACTTCATAATCAAACCCCGCTTTTTTATTTTCACTAAATATCTTCATTGATTAAGATTATCATTTATTTGCATTTCAGAAAATATTGACATCGTACTCTTTATATGCTATGTATTATGTAGCACTTTAAACTGTATAATAAGGATAGGAATGAAAATAATAAGATTCAGTGAAGCTAAGATTAATCTGGTGTCCGATGGACGGATAAAAGCTATTCTAAGGTTGCGCAAAAGTGGTAAGAGTCTTGGAAAAATCGGCAAGCGATTTTGCATATCGGAATCGCGTGTTACTATATTGATCGGGGAAGGTGAACTAATTATCGAACGAATGAGTCGATTGCAACGTGCGATTAAGAACGGAAAAGTGGGAGACCTGTCTATCGACGACCTGCCCGTATCTACGAGGATACGCAATGCACTGCACCGAATCGCGTGCTGGACCGTAAAGGATGTAGCCGAAACAACAGAAATGGAATTGATTAAGGCTCGGAACATGGGGAAAAAGTCTATACGGGAGTTACGAGAAATTTTAATCCTCATGGGAATGCCCTCCGTTACCAAGTAAGGCACCGAAATTAAGTAGGTGCTCTTTTTTTGCATGGCTCAGCTTTGTCATCCTTTTGATATCGCACTGCTTTGTTAGACAGAACAAACAACATGAAGAAACTACAATGGGTATTTTTTCACGCCACGTGAAAAAATATGAAAATAACGAAAAAGATAATGGTAGGTTTTTTGCCGAACGACAAAAATCTTACCACTATCAAATTAATTCAGGTTAACATAATGTTAACCTGACACGAGGTTGATAGTTTGAATTAATCGAATGGAAGACAAAAACTTTAATTTTATGCGGATATGTGCTAAAATTTTATTATGGATAATGTAAAAAACCCCACTTCCGACCCAAAGGGTACCCCGCTTCGCGGGGCGAGGGAAACAATAATTATATCTTTGGGAGGGTCGTTGGTGGCGCCAGATGAGATTGATTTAGGATTTTTGAAGAATTTCCGGCACTCTCTTAGTAAATATATCGGGGATAGCCCTTCGACTCCGCTCAGGGCAAGACAATTCTTTGTCTTGGTTGGTGGAGGGAAAATTGCGAGAGCATATCAAAAAGCTCTTTTGGAATTTGGCGCAAAGTCTAATGAAAGAGATTGGATTGGAATTGATGTTACAAAATTAAACGCAGAAGTTGTAAAACAGTTATTTTCCGGCTATTCTTATCCTAAAATTGTTACAGACCCGAAAAAGAAAATAAAAACCACCAAGGAAATTATAGTTGGCGCAGGATACAAGCCCGGCTGGTCAACCGATTACGTTTCTGTTTTAACAGCCAAAAATTACGGATTAAAAACCATAATTAACCTTACAAATGTTGATTATGTGTATGACAAGAATCCACTTCAATTTCCCGATGCTAAGCCCCTAAAAGATATTGATTGGAAAAATTTTGAAAGAATTGTGGGCGATAAATGGATACCAGGCCTTTCAATGCCGTTTGACCCAAAAGCTTCAAAATTGGCGGCTCAGTTAAAACTAAAAGTCATAATGATTAATGGTAAAAATTTAGAGCGGTTAGAAGATTTTTTAAATAACAAGCCGTTTATAGGCACAGTAATTAGCTAAATGTTAAAAGCAAAAATAATAAATTTAATTAAGGAGGTTGTTAAGGACTTTAATGAAGTCAGCGATTTTTCAGTTGAAGTTCCCAGCGACAAAAGAAATGGCGATTACTCAACAAATGTCGCGCTGATTTTGGCTAAGAAATTAGGAAAGAATCCCTCTGAGGTCGCCAATTCAATAAAAGAAAAGATTGGCAAGCAAGATTTTTTTGAGAAGATTGAAGTGGCGAATGGTTTCATTAATTTTTTTGTTTCTGATAAAGTTTTTATAGAGAATTTGAAAAATATAGATGAAGATTTTGGTAAAGGAAACGAATTAAAGAGTAAAAAAATTATTATTGATTACACGGACCCGAACATACTGAAAGAGTTCCATATCGGACACCTGATGAGCAATGCTATCGGCGAATCATTATCTCGTATCTTTGAATTTCAGGGAGCCAAAGTAAAGAGAGCTTGTTATCAGTCAGACGTGGGAATTAGCATTGCAAAAGCGGTTTGGGGTGCGATACAAATGGAAAAAAACAGTCATTTTATTAGAAAGAATGACACTCTGACAGATATGGTTCATATCTGGGGGACAGCATATAGATTTGGTTCTGAAGCATACGAAAGTAGTGATATATCCAAGAAAGAAATAACAGAATTAAATAAAAAAATATTTGAGAAGAGCGATAAAAATATAAATAAACTTTATAACGAAGGCAAAAAAGTAAGTCTAAAGTATTTTAACGAGATTTATAAAAAACTCGGAACAGAATTTGACTATTTCATCTTTGAGAGCCAGGTCGCCGATTTGGGTAAAAAAATCGTTGAGAAAGGGTTAAAAGATGGAATTTTTGAGAAGGGAGAGAATGGAGCGATTATTTTTAAAGGTGAAAAATATGGTTTACACACAAGGGTGTTTATCAATTCGGATGGCTTACCCACGTACGAGGCAAAAGATTTGGGATTGGCGAAAATAAAGTATGAAAAATATGCTTATGACAAATCGGTGATTGTCACCGGAAATGAGGTGAATGATTATTTCAAGGTGATGCTTTGTGCAATGGATAAAGTTTTACCAAAGCTCGCAGAGAAAACAAAACATATCGGTCATGGAATGTTGAGGCTGCCCGAAGGAAAGATGTCATCTCGCACGGGGAAAGTTATAACCGGAGAATCTTTAATAGAAAAAGTTGAAGAATTGGTAAGAGAAAAAATAAAAGACAGAGAATTGTCAGAAAAAGAAAAAAAAGAAATTATTGAAGATGTTGCTATAGGCGCCATAAAGTATTCAATTTTAAAACAGACGATAGGACACGATATTATTTTTAATTTTGAACATTCAATTTCTTTTGAGGGCGATTCGGGTCCTTACCTACAATACTCATATGCGAGGGCGAAGTCGGTTTTAAGGAAAGCCAAAGAACAGGGGCTAAAAGCATCCTTTAAGAATGCGCCGGAAAAAATTACTCAGTTGGAAAAAATAATGTGCTATTTCCCAGATATTGTGGTACAAGCCGGTAAAAGTTATGAGCCTCACTATGTTTCGCTGTACCTGACGGAACTTGCCGCAACATTTAATACTTATTATGCGGAGAATAAAATTGTTGACGAAAAAGAGACATCGCCTTATAGGGTGGCGCTGACCATCGCATTTACTCGGATTATGGAAAACGGTTTATGGCTGTTGGGGATGAAAACTTTGAATAGAATGTAATAAAATGAAACTTAATAACAAGTATTTTTTGTTGAGGCATGGAGAGGCGAAGTCAAATGTCAAAGATGTTGTTTCCTCTTGGCCGGAGAAGTTCAAAAATCCACTTACAAAAAATGGCAAGGAAAAAATAAAAGAAGAGGCCGAGAAATTGAAAGCAAAAAATATTGATTTGATTTTTGCGTCAGATTTACTAAGAACAGAACAAACAGCAGAGATTGTTGCAAAAAAGCTGGGGCTAAAAGTGATTTTTGATAAGCGCTTGAGAGAAATTGATGTCGGAATTTTTAATTCTAAGCCAGTTGATGAATTTGTAAGATATTTTAAGGGTCCGGGATTAGCAGACATAGATAGGATAAAAAATAAAACTCCGGGCGGGGAAAATTATACAGAGGTTGTTAAAAGAGTGTTTGATTTTTTCAAAGAAATAAACGAGAAATATAGAAGCAAAAACATTTTGGTTGTCAGCCACCAAGCCCCTCTTATGCTTTTGCGGGCAAAAATTATAGACGCTTCTGTTTTGAAAGACGTAGAAAAACTGAAAAAGATTCTTCAAGAGAAAAAAGTCACAAAAGGCGAATTAATAGAGCTTAATCCGTATAAAAAAGAGGATGACGGAAATTTGTTGAGAAGAGTCAAAATTAGCGAGAGAGAATTTAGGCAAGGCAAGGGTAAAATTTTAAAGTCATTGAAAGATTTAATATAACAGAATAGTAAGTTTTTTGGCTCGAGCCAAAAAACTTACTATATGCAATTTGCAATATAAAACGTTGGTTATCGTATGATAACCTGAGATAATAAAGAATAGAAAATAAAATTTATGTTAAAAGAGCCAGGCGAACATTTCGAAGAAGAACCACAGCCGGAAGAGCAAAAGCCAGAAAGAACTTCGGGCTTGATGAGGGTTGTCGGTGTTTCGCGGGGACAGGAAAAAACAATTTTAAAAAACGTTAAAACAGAATTATTCGACAAACAAGCTCCCTACGGGATAGAGCGAGAGAAAAGCCCAGAAGAATTGGAGATAATAAGTCAAATTTCATCTTGCATTCCTGAATTTATTGAAAAATATGGAGGTGATCCAGCACCTATAAAGCCTGAGCATGTTCATATTATAGACTTTGATAAGGTAGATTTGAGTGAATTAACGGAAGAGCAAAGAGAAAAGATTGATAATGCTAAAAATAAGGTTGGAGGGCGGTACCGTCCTTATAAACAGGCAGTTTCCATCTTTATTCTTCCTGAAATGGAAAGTAGATTATATTTTGCCCAAAGAGTGGCTCATGAGCTGATACATTTTAATGCTTTCCAGTCTGCTAATTATGGTTCTAAAGATGGAAAAATATCGAGTAGGGTTGAAGGATTTGTATCGACGACGAAAGCAGAAGAAGACTATTTTAAGGGTATCAATGAGGCTGTTACAGAAGAGCTTACAAAAAGATTTGATAAAGAATATTTTGGATCAATTTCAGTGTTGGCAGACGATATACGGGAAAGAGATAGTTTTAGCGCGACAGTTAGAGTTAATCCAGGGGTTGTAGCCAGTCTATTTGTAACAAAAGAAAAATCTACAGCGGGCAGACCTTATGCATATCGCGAGGAACGGAAAAAGTTAAAGGGAATGATGAAAGATATTCAGCTAAAAAATCCTGAACAATTTCAAACGAGAGAAGATGTTTTTAATGTTTTTGCAGAAGCGTATTTTACCGGTAAAAGGTTAAGGGTTGCTCGTTTGGTAGAGAAAACCTATGGCAAAGGAGCATTCAGGAAATTAGGCGAAGAAACAAGAGCTATAAAAATAGAAGATAAAAAATAATAAAAAAATGGCGTATAATTTTCCAGAGGAAGAAAAAAAAGTTTTAAAGTTTTGGGAGGAGAATAAGATTTTTGAGAAACTGAGAGAAAAAAATAAAAAGGGAAAGCCCTGGTCGTTTTTAGATGGGCCAATTACTGCCAACAACCCAATGGGCGTGCACCACGCTTGGGGAAGGACTTATAAGGATTTATTGCAAAGATACAAGGCAATGCAAGGGTTTGATGAGAGGTATCAAAACGGATTTGATTGCCAAGGACTTTGGGTTGAAGTTGAAGTTGAAAAAGAACTGGGATTTAAAAATAAGAAGGACATTGAGGTTTATGGAATTGATAAATTTGTTGAAAAATGCAAAGAGAGGGTAAGAAAATATTCGGCAATTCAGACTCAGCAGTCAATTAGGCTGGGCCAGTGGATGGATTGGGAAAATTCGTATTACACGATGTCTGACGAAAATAACTATGCTATTTGGCACTTTTTGAAAGTTTGTCACGAGAAAGGATTAGTTTACAAAGGACATGATTCTGTGCCATGGTGTCCAAGATGTGAAACAGCAATTTCGCAACACGAAATTTTGACCGAGGACTACAAAGAGCTGGTTCACGAGTCTATAATAATGCAGTTGCCCATAGTTGGGCGAGAAAAGGAGTATCTTTTAGTTTGGACAACAACTCCTTGGACAATTCCGGCTAATGTTGCGGTTGCAGTTGATAAAAAAATTGATTATTCGCTGGTGAAGCTAACAGATAAAAAATATTGGGTAGCTGATGCTTTGGTAAAAACGGTTTTTAAGGAAAAAAGTTATAAAATTTTGAATACAGAAAAGGGAAAGTCGCTGGAAGGATTGCATTACAAAACTATTTTTGACAGTTTGGCAGTTGTTGAAACGGCAAGACAAGAAAATCCAGAAAAATTTCATTCAGTTGTTTTAACCGATTCTTTGATTATGCCCATATCAACAGAAGAAGGAACCGGAATGGTGCACATGGCCCCCGGCGCTGGAGGAGAAGATTTTAGGCTTGGCAAAAAATTAGGCTTGCCCGTAATTTCAGTTATTAATGATAGCGCAGATTATCTGACAGGGCTTGGCGAATTTTCCGGGAAAAATGCTAAAAAGCATCCAGAAATAATTTTGAATTATTTCATGAGCAATCAGGATTTTCTTTTTTCAATTTTTTCATATAAACACAGATACCCTGCCTGCTGGAGATGCAAAACAGAATTAGTTTGGAAGGTGGCTGATGAATGGTATATTTCTATGGATAAAATCAGAAAGTCGCTGGTTGAGATAACAAAAAAAATAAACTGGATACCGGAATTTGGAAAAGAAAGAGAACTGGATTGGCTAAAAAATATGCACGACTGGCTGATTTCCAAAAAGAATCGATATTGGGGGCTGGCTTTGCCGGTTTTTGAATGCAAGAAATGCGGGAATTTTGAGGTGGTTGGCGGGAAGGAAGAATTAAAAAAGAGGGCCGTTGAAGGATGGGATCAGTTTGAAGGAAAATCTCCACACAAGCCATTTATTGATAATGTAAAAATAAAGTGTAAGAAATGCGGAGAGATTGTTTCAAGAGTTGAAGACGTTGGAAACCCTTGGTTAGACGCCGGCATTGTTTCTTTCTCCACAATGAAATATTTTGGAGATAAAAAATATTGGAAGAAATGGTTTCCGGCGAATTTGGTTTGTGAATCTTTCCCGGGTCAGTTTAAAAATTGGTTTTATTCTTTGCTGGTAATGTCGGCTGTTTTAGAGGATAAGGAGCCCACAGAAACAATTTTTGGTTATGCTTCTGTTAAGGACGAAAAAGGAGAGGAAATGCACAAGTCCAAAGGAAACGCCATCTGGTTTGACGACGCGGTGGAAAAAATTGGAGCTGACCCAATGAGATGGCTTTATGCCAAACAAAACCCGGCCGAAAATCTTGGGTTTGGCTACAACGTGGCTGAGGAAACAAAAAGAAAATTGATGACTTTGTACAATTCATATGTTTTTTTCAACACTTATGTAAAAAAAGAGGAGATGACCGCAAGTGGAAACCCCGAGAAATTTTTGAAAACAAAATCAAAGAATATTTTAGACAAATGGATTATCTCAAGGATAAATAGTTTGATTTATGCATCAGGGATTAATTTAGACAAATATGACATCGCCAGGTTTGTCTCTAATTTAGAGGATTTCTTCATAAACGATTTATCGTTGTGGTATATTAGAAGATCCAGGAAAAGATTGCACGAAGACAACCCAGAAAAAGATGAAGCCATTGCCACTTTTTATTATATTCTTTTGAATACTGCCAAGCTGTCGGCTCCGGTGATGCCATTTTTTGCAGAACAAGTTTATCAGGATTTGAAAGTAGATAAGTTGCCAGAGTCTGTGCATTTGTGTGAGTGGCCAAAGTTCGATAAGAAAAAAATTGATAAAGATTTAGAAAATAAAATGGAAGAAGTAAGGCAAATTGTTAATTTGGCTTTAGCTGAAAGAACCGCCAAAGGGATAAAAGTTAAACAGCCGTTGGCGAAGTTGAAAGTTAAAAGTATAAAGTTAAAAGTTTTGGGTGAAGAATTATTAGAGTTGATTAAAGATGAGGTGAATGTTAAAGAAATTATTTTCGATGGTAAGATTAAAAATGAGGTGGAACTGGATTTGAATATTACAGAAGAGCTGGAGAACGAGGGAATTCTAAGAGAGATAATAAGGTTAGTTCAAGCTGAGAGAAAGGCGCAGAACTTGGTGCCACAAGATAAAATATCTGTTGAGCTAGTTGTTCCGGAAAAAGAAAAACTGTTGATAGAAAAAAATAAAGAATTTTTACTAAAAGAATTCAGAGCAACAGAAATTTCTGCAAAAGGGAACGCAGACGCCACTGGCGCTAAACGCCTTGTCAAAATTATTAATGGCAATTGATTTCTCAATATTAAAAAATATTGATCTCTCCAACAGAGACAACTTAATATTTTTGTCTATATTTTTAGTTGCAGCCGTAATTATCATCTCGGTTGTTTTTATAATCATTTCTAAAATTATAAAAGCTTTGAGGAAAATTATTATTAAGATATTTGGCGCAGATGTTAAAAAAGCTAAGTTCAATAAAAAACAGAGCACAGAATGGTTGCATCAGCCAAAAGATCAAGAACAGATAAATAATAATCCTGCGCCAAAGGTTTCCGGCGGAGATTCTCTGGGGAGTTTTAACGCCGGCGAGAAAAAACCGCCCGCTAATGCCGAGGCATCTGCTGAAAAAGAGAAGGATGTTGTAAAAACTTATGAGGAAAAAGAAAAGAAGGATATTTCAGAAAGTCTTGGTAAGCTGAAATCGAAACAAGTACAAGATGAAGAATCGCTAGAATCGAAAATGCCATCGCGAGCCAATAACGCTTCTGGTCCGCAGGAAGGTAATAGAGCACAGGGGTCAATCCAGGGAATAAAAATTCCAATTCCAGGACATAATCCGACAGCGTCTATTCCGGCATCGGTGATTGGCGCTGATCATGGCGAGCAAGACCTTCAAAAGCCAGGTTTTGTAGAAGATAAATTGGGTTCCCATTCTATGCATCAAAATGTGGCGCGCCAAGATGTGGTAATTGGCGCCAGGACGAAACTATCAACAATTCACCCCGGTAGCACAGATCAGTCTATTTTTGAGGGCAAATCTGAAGTTTCTAAATTAAAACTGGAGCACGAAATGGAAACAGACACTAAGATATGGAAGGCGGCAAAGCAGGCCGGGCTTACGTTAAGTCCTATGGAAAGAGAGAAGTTGATTGAGAACGTGTTTTCTTCTGATTTCGGGAGTAATATTTCTAAGGCAGATTTGAAACAAGGCATCAGAAAACTAAATCAGAAAATGTCTGGCGCTAAAAATGCCACAGAGCACTCTAAGATTAGGAAAGAAGTAAATTTTCTAAAAAAAATCGGTGGCATCAAATAGCATGGCTTTAAAATATAAAACAAGAGCTTTTGTTTTTAAGAAAAGCGACATGGGCGAGTCGGACAGGTTTTTTTCTGTTTTTACCGAAGAATTCGGCAGGCTGGAAATTTTTGGCAAGGCTATAAGGAAAACAGCCTCTAAGCTAAGAAGCGGGATTGATATTTTTTTTATGTCGGAGATAGAATTTATACAGGGCAAGACGCGAAAGACTCTCACAGATGCGGTGGCAACAGAAAAATTCAATAATGTCTGGCAGGATTTAGAAAAATTTAAAACTGCCAATAGAATAGGCGAAGTTTTAGATAATTTTATAAAAGGCGAGCAAAAAGATGAAAATGTCTTCAACTTATTAAACGAAACATTTACCACGCTGGATAAGTTCCAAGTTCCAAGTTCCAAGTTCCAAGCTTTGTATTATTATTTTTTGTGGAGTCTCCTTTCTCTGTTGGGTTACCATCCTCAGGTGGAAAAATGTAATATATGTCAGCAGAAACTTAATCCATACGCAATCTATTTTTCCGATAAAATTGGCGGGACTATTTGCAAAAAGTGTTTAGGACACGACGCCTCTGCGACCAAGATAAATTCTGATATCGTGAAAATTTTCAGATTGATTTTTAAGAAGGATTGGCAGATGCTGTCAAAATTAAAAATTGAGGTGTCCAGCCAAAAATTATTTGAAAACGTTTCCGAAAATTATTATGCTTACATATTGTCCGGCCATTCCTCCAAAAATAATTATCACCATTGACATAAAAACCACTATTTGATATAATAAATGCATACTGAACACAATGTTTAGGACGCCCTGTTGCGGGGCATTCGCAACACGCACATTGAAAACCGCGTTTAACGCGGTAGAAAGGATGGCTCCGATGCAAAAATTGGCTCCGTCAGTCACATCACGGGACTCGAAAGGTCTCAAGTTCGTGTCAATCGTGACAGCCGCTTACGATAAAGCCGGCTTGTCAGATGGTACAGAAGGGGAAGCTCAGCGTATTAACGACACGCCTGGCCTCTCCGAACACATCGCTACTTGGATAGAGGAGCATCGCGCTCCACAGAGCAAGTACGCGGGTAAGAAGGTTCGGCCGGCCTACGACTATCCGCGCGAGTACAAGGGTCCCAAATCCATGCAGCAACAGGCAGAGGTGATGCTTCGGCATTTTCCCGGGTTCGACCCCGAACCTGCGTTTCGCTACTACAGGGACGTGCAGCAGAAAATCGCACTACCTAATTGGGTGGAAGGAGCATTCCTTGTTCCGTGGGAGGATGCGCTATCCCGAAAGTATTTTCCCGAGGTCAAAGACCCCGCCGAGATGTACTGCCGGGCGCTGCAGCTCATCTTTCAGAAGATTGCCGAATCGCGTTCGTTCACGAACTGGCGCGAAAACCAGATTGACGCGGCTCACATCCGCGTCTCTCAGCACACTCGGGAAGTTATGCAGAAGATGCGGGACCAACAGCAAGGCGATTTCCGTATTCAGGCTTGCCAGCTCGGTAAGCGTTGGGGCGGATACTGCGTCGGTCTCGCACGCGAATCTTTCACCAAGGGCGAGTACGGCCTTACCAGCGTCGCTGGAGGCTCAATCGTTCTGGTTCATCCGGAACGCCTCGTTCGCTGGGAAGAGCTGGACATGGACATGGCCGGCGACGAATTCTCCGATGACTGCGATGGTCGGTTCGGCCACGCTCCGTACTTCGGCTTCAGCGTCGAGGCCAAGTTCGGCGCGGACGATGTGTCCAGCCCGAGCGACAACTTCGGCTCTGCGTCGGGGTTCGTCTCGCAGTAACCCTCAAGCCTCAAACGCTTGATTCTTTCGAATTCTTATTCCTTGAATCTTTCGTTCGCGGCCAAAAAGCGGTTTTTCACAACTCACCTTGTGGAAGACCGCTTCTTTTTTTACTTTTAATAAATTCTATGCAATAATGGAATTGAGATTAGGTTAACGAATAAAAGAGAGCTTAACAAAGCGAGCTTAAGCTCGCTTTTTTGGTTAAAGTGCAGTAGAATAAAAATATGAGGACGTTTGTTTTTATTGATGCTTCTAATCTTTTTTATGGCGGGGAGAAAAGTTTAGGCTGGAAAATTGACTATCAGAAGCTTTTGAATTACTTGAAAGAAAAATATGGTATATCAAGGGCGTTGTATTTTGGCGGGGCGGAAATATATGATTTCAACTATAATTATCTACTTCAAGATACTGTGCCGATTGAAGATGTGGCAAGACATTTATTGGACAAGATAAAAAACAAAAGCGATAAACTTGATGACGTAAAATTGATATTGATAAATCGGCATCTAAAGAGGATAAAATTTTATTCGAAATTAAAAAGTTTCGGCTATGAGTTGCATTTAAAGCCGGTAAAATTATATTATGATTATGACGAAGACCAACAGATGTTAGTAAGCAAGAGGAAAGCAAATTGCGATGTTGACATGACTTTTTATCTGATGAAAGAAATGGATAATTTTGATAAGATTATAGTTTTATCTGGCGATGGTGATTTTTTACCGGTTTTGAAATATCTGAGAGAGCAGAAAAAAGAAGTTGTAGTTTTAGCCAGAGGACCAAGGACTGCCAGAGAAATTCGTCAGTTCGCAGGAAGCAATTTTAGGGATTTTGAATATTTGAAATATATGCTGAAAATGGAAGATAAGAAAAAATAAAGTAAAAGTAAATGGGACGGACTCATATAGAATCCGCCCCACGTTTAGTAAGTTAATGTTATCATTTTATATGTCCTTGTCAATAGCTATACAAAAAAATAACGAATTTAACATATAAAAAACTATGGCGAAAAAAATACTTTTAATTTTGTTTATAATTATAATAGTGGTGTTGGCGGTGTTCTTGTATTACAAGAGCAGTATGTTTTCAAAAGAAATTTTGAGGCTGGAAATTTTTGGGCCCAGCACAGCCAAAATAGGAGACGAGATAGAATATACAGTGCAATACAAAAATAACGGCAACTTTGTTTTAGAGAAAGCGAAGTTAGTTTTTATTTTGCCGGACAACTCTCTGACCGAAGACAGCAGGACAATGTTTGTGCAGAGTTTAAAAGATATATATCCTGGAGGTCAGGAGTCGGTAAAAATTAAAGCCAGACTTTTGGGCAAAGATGGAGATTTGAAAACCGCCAAAGCATCGCTTTCTTATGTGCCCAAAAATATAACAGCCACCTACGAGTCGGACACAACTTTTATAACTAAAATTGATGCAAGCCCTATTACTTTGGATTTCGATTTGCCAACTAAGGTGGAGCAAGGAAAAAATTTACAGTACTCAATTAATTATTTTTCCAATGTAAACTATCCGCTGGAAAATTTGAGCATAAAAGTTGACCCTATGCCCGGTTTTGATTTTATATCATCTGACCCGAAGTCTTTGGATAATTTAGAATGGAAACTGCAAACCTTGAACAAGGCGCAAGGAGGAAGAATTACAATCTCGGGCAGAATTTCGGCAGCTACCAGCCAGAGTTTAATTTTTTCGGCGAAACTGGGAATGTGGCAGAACGGAAGTTTTATTGTTGTGAAAGAAGCCAGCGTTACTGCGCAGGCAATACAGCCGTTGCTGTTTATTTCCCAGCTGGTTAATAGTTCATCTTCTTATGTTGCCAAACCCGGCGAGACCCTTCATTATCAGATTTTTTTCACCAATGTTGGGTCAACCCCTTTTGAAGATTTATTTTTGGTGGCAAAAATTGACAGCCCGGCTTTGGATTTGTCTACTTTGCAAGCCGAGGCGGGAGGTCAAGTCCAGCAAAATGATAACATGATTATTTGGGACCACAGCCAGTCTTCGCAGTTAAGTCATTTGGCTGTTCAGCAGCAAGGCGAAGTTGATTTTAACGTGAAGGTGAAAGACAACTGGAGTTCGTCGGCGATTGACGCAAGTAACACTGTTATTACTGACGAAGTAAATATTTCTCAGATAACCCAAAAGTTCACAATAAAAGTAAGCTCAGGGTTGGTGATTTCTCAAAGAGCATATTATCAGAGCTCCGACATTTCCAATTCCGGACCAATTCCTCCGCAGGCAGGCAAAGCAACCACTTACACAATAAATTGGGAAATTAAAAATTATTTCAGCGACGCCAAAAACGTTAAGTTAAAAGCAATTCTGCCGGCAAATGTAAGTTTGACCGGAAAAATTATGCCGCAGGACGAGTTATCAAATTTTTCTTTTGATTCAGCCAGTCGCGAAATTGTTTGGTCAGTTGGCGATGTGCAGGCTGGAACAGGGGTGACCGGTGACCCAATTTCTCTTTCTTTCCAAGTTTCTCTTACTCCGACCAATTCGCAAAAAGGATCACAGGCGCCTCTTATAGGTCAGGCTCAAATTTCAGGAGAAAACCAGTTTACAAATACAACTATCACGGCCCAAGATTCTGGAATAACCACAAGCTTGCCAGATGACTTTGCCAACTCCGGCGGCGGCATCGTCCAATAAAAAAGGTTTATTTTTCTAGAAACAAAGTCCGAAGTTATTCTTTTGGGTTTTTGTTTTGACAAAATAGGGATTAGGATTATTATAAAGGTACGGAGCAAATGGTTTGCTCTTTGACAAGAAAGGATATGCCTATGAGATATATCATCGCCCGCTAAAATCCTGGTATGCTCAAAGCCCACACACGGGGAACCCTTCGGGTATAAAAAGGGAAAACCCGTGCTGCCATGTGGGTGCTGTTCTTCAGAAAAGCAGAATTTTGCGCTGATACCTCCATACTAGGTAGGGACAGATGCGCAAGGAACAAAGTGGTTTTGCTTTTTAGGGAATCGCCGCTGTACCCCCGAGAACAGGGATTTTATCACCCGTATGAGCTCACGCTTTTATGGGAAACAACGGATGGTCTTCTGACCATAGGCACGCCGACTGTCTCGCGAAGGATGAAACATTCCAAGTTGGCACAAAGCGCACGACCAAAAGGACGTGCGCATTTTTTTATATGATCGAAAGCAATAAATGGAAATTTGATTTTTAAGAAAGCAAAATAAATCAATTAACAATTGAAAATATCAGATACGCTGAATTCTGCGACCGCAGAATAAAACGTATTTGACTCTGAGACTAAGGCGTATTATTTCCATCATTTGAGCCGATTTTTTGGGTGCGGTTTGTTGACAAATTGTTTTAACGATGTAATATAAATTCAATGCACATTAAAAAATAATTTACAGAAAGGAGCTGACTATGGAATGCGTCATCAGAAGAATAAGAAGGGAAGTAAAACCGATTTACCTGTCCAGCCCTCACTACAAACTTTTTATTTGGCGGCACGCTCAACGGGTCGCGCAATATGCAAAAGACTTTGCGGGAAAAATGCAGGGAGATAAGTTCGTCGCTGAAGCAGGAGGTCTTCTTCACGACGTGGGAGCGGCGAAATATGGAAAGGAAAACCATCATATTACCGGAGCGCAAGAAGCTGGGCCGATTCTGCTTAAGTGCGGATGTCCCTTGCCGTTGATAGGACCAATAATAAGCGCCGTTTATTCTCATCGTGGAAGCCAAAGGATTGCATTTCAAACAATTGAAGCGAAATGTGTAGCGGCGGCGGACGCAATAGAACATTTCGGAAATTTGGAGGAGCTGTGGCGGGTCCAGGTGGAAGACCGGGGAATTTTAGAGGTGGCGGTGTACCAAACACTTGCCGAAAAACTGGCGAGAGATTGGGATAAAATTGAGCCGGAGATAAAAGCCATTCTTGACGGGGAATACGAGCATGCTAAGCAGAAATTGTTGGAAATAGCTTCTAAAAAAAGAAAGACTTAAGTCCCAGTGAACGCTTTGCCGAACATTGGGAATTTTTTTATACGGATAAAAATGATATTGAAATTTAATTTTGGAAAGAGTAGAATAAAATAATTTAGAAATTTAAAATTAAAAATTAATGGACAGAAAAAAAATTGAAAGTTTAGTTAACGAGCACGAGACTCCGTTGCTGGTTATTGACCACGATAAAATAAGAAAAAATTATTCAGAGTTTAGAAAAAAACTTCCTCGGGTGCAGGTTTATTTTGCCGTTAAGGCAAATTCAGAGCCGAAGATAATAAAAACTTTGTATGACATGGGAGCCAGCTTTGACGTGGCATCGCTTCCTGAATTCAATCTTGTTTTTAATATGGTAAAGTATCTCGAGCCGGAAGCCTTGCAAGATTTTATTTGGAATAAGATTATTTATGCTAATCCGGTAAAGAAGCCCGACTCTTTGCATGTTTTGAATTTATACAAACCGCTCTTAACTTACGACAGCGTTGAAGAAATGAGAAAAATAAAAAAGCACTGCCCCGATGCGGGATTATTATTGCGTTTGAAGGTTTGCGACGAAGGTTCTGTTGTAAAATTTTCCAATAAATTTGGTATTGACCCAAAATTGGCGGTGGATTTGATAGGGGAGACAATCAAAGAAGGGTTGGAGGTTGAGGGCATAAGTTTTCATGCCGGAAGTCAATGCAATAATCCGGATAATTTTATAAAAGCGCTAAGGTCTGTGGCGGAAGTTTTTGCGGAAGCGGAAAAAAGAGGACTCGAAATTGGGGAAAAAAGAACTTCTGACCACGCCATAAAAATCGTGGATATAGGAGGAGGATTCCCCGCGCAGTATAATGGAAATGAAAATTGTTTTGGAAAATTGACTGAAATGATAAACAGAGAACTCGATAAATTATTCCCAAGAGAAAATACAGCCATAATTGCCGAGCCCGGCAGGTTTTTGGTGGCTAATGCCGGAACAGCAATTTCAAAAGTTGTTCTTGCGAAACATTCAACCGAGATGCCTTGTTATCATATTGATGATGGAGTTTATCATACTTTTTCAGCTATTATATATGACCATTTTGAACCAAACCTAGAAACATTCAAAAAAGGTGAAAAAATCAAGTGCAAAGTTTTTGGCCAGACCTGCGATGGCTTAGACGAACTTTCGGAAAATTCTTACATACACAATTCAAAAGATGCTTTTTTGCCAAAATTAGAAGACGGAGATTTGATTTATCAGGAGAACATCGGCGCATATTCGAATGCGTCAGCAACAAATTTTAATGGTTTTCCTCCTGCAAAAATTATTCACATAAACGAATAAAATGTCCAAAAAATTTAACGGAAAAATTACAATTTTAGGTTATGGCGCAGTCGCACAGTGCACGCTTCCTCTATTTTTAAAACACGTGGATGTTCCATTGAAAAATATAACCATAATTGATTTTGAAAATAAATTGGAGCAATTGAAACCTTTTACAAAAAAGGGCTTGAAGTATTACAGAAAAAGGATTACTCCAGAGAATTTAAATGCTGTGATGACAAAGTACGCCGGCGATAACGGATTTGTCATAGACCTTGCCTGGAACATAGGAGCAGATGACATTATAAAATGGTGCCATGACCACAACAATTTATACATAAATACTTCCGTGGAATTATGGGACACCAACAATTTGCCGACTGTTTACAGCAAAACTTTGCATTCCCGTCAGATGAGCTTGAGGGAAATGATAAAAACTTGGCCGAAAGATTCAGCCACAGCAGTTATTGACCACGGCGCAAACCCGGGGTTAATATCGCACTTTGTGAAAAAGGGATTGCTGGATATTGCCGACAAGCTGGTCAAAGATAAAAAGATTCTAGGCAAAGACTTAGAAGAATTGCTTGAATATAAAAATAAAAAAGATTTTCCGAGGCTGGCGCAAAAACTTGGGGTGAAGGTTATTCATTGCTCGGAGAGAGATACTCAAATTACAAACAAACCAAAGCAGGTAAATGAGTTTGTGAACACTTGGTCTATCCCGGGGTTTCACGAAGAAGGAACAGCTCCCTCGGAAATGGGCTGGGGTACGCACGAAAAAGAATTGCCCCTGCTGGCCGAGAAACCTGTTATTGGTCCCGACAACCAGATTTTTTTAGCCAGAATGGGAATAAATACTTGGGCAAGGTCTTGGGTTCCGGAGGTTGGCGAAATAGAAGGAATGATTGTCAGGCACGGCGAAGCTTTTGGAATTTCGGACAGGCTTACTGTGCGAGATCAAAGCGGAAAAGCCATTTACAGACCAACTGTTCATTATGTTTATATGCCTTGTCACGAAGCTCTTTCGTCTTTGGTGGAATTAAAAGCCCGGCGATATATAATGCAACCGAAATTAAGAACAATGACAGATGACATAACTTCGGGCAAAGACATTTTGGGGGCATTTTTAATGGGGCACGATTACAATTCTTGGTGGACAGGAACTTCTTTAAGCATTGAGCAAACAAGAAAAATAATTAAGGGTAAGAATGCCACAACTTTGCAGGTTGCCGCCGGACTTTTGGGGGCCATAGAATGGATGATTGATAATCCTAAAAAAGGACTTTGCTCGCCCGAAGACTTGCCACACGATTATGTTTTAAAAGTAGCCAAACCATATTTGGGAAATTTAATTTCCAAAGCAAGCGATTGGACCCCTCTGAAAAGCAGGACGGTTTTCTTTCCGGAAAACCCGGCAAGCACGCCCGACCCAGACCCCTGGCAATTCAAAAACTTTCTAACTTTACCATAAAATAAAAAAAATAGTAAAAACATCAAATACGTTTAATTCTGCGACCGCAGAATTAAACGTATCTGGCTTTTAGACTAAGGCGAGACAATTTTATCATTCGGCTCGCTTTTTGTTTTGAAGAGGGTGAAAGGTTGAATTTCGGCGATTTAAGAGGTAAGATAAACTAAATTAAAAAAATAGATACCATGAAAGAAAATAGTTTGGAAAAAATAGAAAAAATTGTGTCTTTGTGCAAAAGACGGGGCTTTATTTTCCCCGGGTCGGAAATTTATGGCGGATTGGCTAATTCGTTTGACTATGGCCCATTGGGAGTTGAACTGAAAAATAACATAAAAAATCTTTGGTGGGAGCGTTTTGTCCATCAGCGAGACGACATGGTGGGAATTGACGCGGCCTTGATTATGAACCCAAAAGTTTGGGAAGCTTCGGGGCATCTTAAAGAGTTTTCCGACCCGCTGGTTGAATGCGAAAAATGCAAAAGAAGATTTAGAGCTGACCACATTGACCCTGACTATGAAAAAACGAAAAAATTTAATAAAAGCATTAAATGTCCTGATTGCCAAGGAAAACTGAGCGAACCGAGACAATTTAATTTAATGTTGAAGACCTTTTTGGGTGTGACCGAAGACAGCGCAAGCACCGTGTACTTTCGCCCGGAAACAGCTCAGGCGATGTTTGTTGATTTTAAAAATGTGTTGGATACAACCAGAAGAAAAATTCCTTTTGGGATTGCGCAAATAGGCAAGGCTTTTAGAAACGAAGTAACTCCCGGCAATTTCATTTTTCGTACAAGAGAATTTGAACAAATGGAGATTGAATATTTTATTAAGGCTGAAGATTGGGAAAAAGTTTTTGAAACATGGCAGAAAGAAATGTGGGCTTGGACGACCGACGAACTGGGCATTGAAAAGAAAAATCTTCATGATTGCGAGTGTCTTCCTGAAAACCGGGCGCATTATTCCAAAAGAACAATTGACATAGAATATGATTATCCTTTCGGCAGGTCGGAATTATATGGCTTAGCTTACCGCACAGATTTTGATTTGAAAAATCATTTCAAAGAGCCGCCATATGAAGACGTTGAGTCAGGAGAAAAAATGTATCCTCATGTTGTTGAACCGACTTTCGGGGTTGATAGGTCGGTTTTAGCTGTGCTTTGCGATGCGTATGCGGAGGATGGCGAAAGAGTTGTTTTGAAATTAAAACCGAAATTGGCGCCGTATAAGGTTGCGGTTTTTCCTCTTTTGAAAAACAAGCCTGAGTTGGTAGAAAAAGCTAAAGAAGTATTTCATGATTTGAAGAAAAATTTTGTAGTTGCTTTTGACGACAGGGGGAACATTGGCAAGCGTTATTACAGCCAAGACGAAATTGGAACTCCTTTTTGTATAACAATTGACTTCGATACTTTGAAGAATGACGACGTAACAGTCAGAGACAGAGACACCATGAAACAGGAAAGAATAAAAATAAAAGACTTGCCAGCATTTTTAGATGGTAAAATCAAATAAAAAAAAGATTGCGGCCATTGTGCCGGCGTTAGATGAAGAGGCTAATGTCGGAAAAGTTTTGAAAGTTCTTCTAAATTCGAAAGTTTTAGATAGGGTTATTTTGGTGGACGATGGCTCAACCGACAGAACTGCGGAAATTGGTAAAAAATTAGGGGCAGAAGTTGTGAAATTGCCGAAGATAGGCGGAAGTGGCAAAGGCAACGCGATGAAGGCTGGGCTGGAAAAAACTGACGCTGAAATTATTGTTTTTTTTGATGCTGATTTGGTTGGTTTGTCTCAAAAGCATATTTCCAAACTGGTAAAGCCGATGCTTGAGGAAGATGTAGGTATGTGCGTTGGGATAAGAGATCGTTTATTGGGTCTGCCAAGATTAATTGCCACTCTCGACCCTTTAATGGCCATTGGAGGAGAAAGGGCAATAAAAAGAGGACTGTTTGAAAAGATTCCCGATAAATTTTTACAAGGGTTTGCGGTTGAGCCAAGTCTTAACTACTATTGCAGAATTAAGGGCTCGACGGTTAAATATGTTGTTTTGGATAATTTAAAAGTGGTAACAAAGGAAGAGAAGTGGGGATTTTTCAGGGGGTTTGTTTTGAGATTAAAAATGATGTTTGAGATATTAAAAATAAGATTAATGCTTCCATTTTATAAAAATGAACTCATATAATAAGACAATATTAAATAACGGGTTAAGGGTGATTACAATTCCGATGGAAAATGCTAACTCTGTCACGGTTTTGATATTGGTTGGGACCGGATCTAAATACGAAACAAAAGACATAAACGGCATCTCTCATTTTTTAGAGCATATGTTTTTTAAAGGAACAGAAAAACGACCAAACACTTTAAAAATTTCCGAGACCCTAGATTCAGTTGGCGGAGAGTATAATGCTTTTACTTCTAAAGAAGTCACTGGTTTTTGGGCGAAAGTTGATAAGAAGCATTTTGGCGTTGCATTAGACTGGATTTCTGATATATTTTTGAATTCCAAGTTTGACGAAAAGGAAATGGAAAGAGAAAAAGGAGTGATAATTGAGGAGATGAATATGTATTTAGACACCCCGACAGCTTATGTTGGCGACCTTTGGGAAAAGCTTTTGTATGACGACCAGCCTGCAGGATGGATGGTGATAGGAGAAAAAGAAAATATATTGAGCTTCAACAGAAAAAAGGTTTTGGATTATTACAAATCTCATTATTCTCCGTCAAACGTAATAATTTGTGTTGCAGGAGGAGTTAAGTCAAAGGAAGCGGAAGAAAAGATTAAAAGTTATTTTGGGAAAGCACAAAAAGCCAAGACAACCGGAAAAAATAAAGCGGAAGAAATTCAGAAAGAGCCAAAAGTTTTATTGCACTACAAAAAAACAGACCAGACGCATTTTTGTTTGGGAGTTCGGGCTTACAATTTATTTGATGAGAAGAGATACGCTCTAGCTTTGCTTTCTATTATTTTGGGAGGAAACATGAGCTCTCGTCTTTTTATAAAAGTAAGGGAGAGGAATGGATTAGCATATTCAATACACACCTCAACCGACACCTCAACCGACACGGGATATTTGGTTACTCAGGCTGGCATTGACCATAAAAACTTGGAGAAGGCCATGGGATTGATTTTGCAGGAGTACAGAGACTTGAGAGACAAAAAAATTACAGAAAAAGAATTGCAGAAAGCAAAGGATTATCTGAAAGGAACTACATCTTTGTCCTTGGATTCGTCAGACCATCAAGCGTCTTTTTATGGAGCTCAAGAACTACTGGAAAAAAATATCTTAACGCCCGAAGAAAAATTTAAGAAGATTGACGAGGTTTCTATAAATGATATAAAGAAAGTAGCAGAAGATATTTTTGTTCCAGAGAAACTCAATTTAGCTGTCGTTGGCCCGGTGGAAGAAAAAGATTCTTCCAAGCTGGAGCAGTTATTAAAACTATAAAAATGGAAAAAGAACAGGTTTTAGACGTTTCATGGCAGACAATAGCTAAGATATTTTTAGCGATTTTTGTTTTTTACTTTATTTATTTGACCAAGGAAATTGCCCTTTGGTTCTTTTTTGCCTTGGCAATATCTGTTTTGCTGGCGCCGGCGATTGATTTTTTGCAAAAGTTCTGGGTGCCGAAAATTTTGGCAGTTGTGTTTGTCTATCTTTCAATCTTTGGCATTTTAGGGATTTTAATTTATCTGACAGCTCCGCTCTTCATCGCAGAACTTAAGCAACTATCCCAGCATTTGCCAGATTACTTCGAGCAGATCAGCCCAATTTTACAGCAAACCGGAATTGACACAGCAAAAGCCTTTGACGATTTTACTAAACTTTTAGTGGGAGGTCTTGCCCAGAGCTCTAAGGGAGTTATGAGCGCTGTGGCAACGTTTTTTGGGGGATTGTATTCCACTGCCTTTATTTTAACAGCTGCCTTTTTTCTTTCTTTGGAAGACAAGGCCTTTGAGAAATTTTTGACGCTTGTATTCCCAAAAAGATTTGAAGAAAATATTGTAACGCTTTTCCAAAGAGCTCAAAACAAAGTTTCCGGGTGGTTTGGCGCAAGAATTCTTTCCTGTCTTTTTGTGGGAGTGGCCTCGTTTGTCGTATTCTTTATTTTCGGGGTAAAATACGCTTTTATTTTGGCTTTGATTTCCGGAGTCTTAAATTTTGTGCCATATATAGGACCATGGATAACCACTGTGTTGTTAATTGTATTCATAGCCGTTTCATCTGGCTCATGGCTTACAGTGCTGTATATTTTAATAGCAGTGTTTATAATACAGGAAATTGACAATAAAATTTTAACTCCGCTTTTAATGAAAAAACTGGTAGACGTGCCGCCAGTTTTGGTTTTAATATCTTTACTTGTAGGAGCCAAATTGTTTGGATTTTTAGGAACGATTTTTGCGGTTCCTGTTTTTGGAATTATTTTTGAGTTTGTGAAAGAGTTCTTAGAAAAAAGAAGAGAGGGCAATTTTGAATCTGACTAGGAAATTAATATCGCGATAGAAATAATAGCCGCTAAAATTTGGCTTGTGATTCTCCAAAAATTGGAGATTTTTTTATCTTTTAAAAAATGAATTTTTTGCCTATGGAAAATATCGTGTAGCGTGAAGACTTTGTTTGGGAAAAGATAACTTAAAACCGTTAACCCGTCTGGAATTATTGCTAAAAGGGCGCAGACATAAACAAAGAGCTGATTTTTGGCAAGAAAAATAATAATTAAAATTCCTAAGCAAAAATCTAGGAATATGCTTAAAACCTCGGTTGCCACCCTATCCCATTGCTTTTTTCTGAGATTTTCAATAGGATACTCAATATGGGGGAAAAGATCCAAAAAGTAATGGCTTAAAAAAGCCAAGATAATCGCCAGCGGAATGTTTTTTATTGCAGACCCAATTGCGGCACCAAATAGCAGGTGTACGAGCAAAATCATAAAAAAATGTTATAATTAATACATTATGACAAATAAAAGCAAAAAGTTCTACGTTACTACCAGTATACCATATACAAATGCGCCTCCGCACATTGGTTTTGCGTTGGAAGCGGTTCAGGCAGATGTTTTAGCCAGATATCACAGAGGTTTAGGAGAAGATGTTTTTTTCTTAACCGGCACTGATGAGCATGGGATTAAAACATTGAGAGTGGCAAGAGAAGCCGGTCGAGATGTCAAAGATTTTGCTGACGAAATGTCCGGAAAGTTTAAGGATATTGTTAAAGTTTTGAACGTCTCAAACGACGATTTTATCAGAACAACCGATGAAGTCAGGCATAAGCCGGCAGTGGAGAAGCTTTGGAAAAAATTAGAAAAAAGTGGAGATATTTACAAGAAAAAGTACAAAGGCTTTTATTGTCCGGGATGCGAAGCCTTCAAAACGGATCGGGAAATAATAGACGGAAAATGCCCGATACATTTAAAAAAATTGGAACTGGTTGAAGAAGAAAACTATTTTTTCAGGCTTTCAAAATACACAAAGGAGATTGAAAAAAGGATTAATAGTGGAGAGCTGGAAATTGTTCCGGAGGGTAAAAAAAATGAGACCTTGTCCATGTTAAAACAGGGCATGGAAGATGTTAGTTTTTCAAGGATGAAAGATAAATATTGGGGTTGGCCGGTGCCTGAAGACCCCTCGCAGAACCTATATGTTTGGATGGACGCTTTGCCGAATTATATTTCGGCCATAGGATATGAAGAAGAAACAGATCAATTTAAAAAATTATGGCCGGCAAATGTTCACTGCATAGGAAAAGATATAATGAAATTTCATACTATTTTTTGGCCGGCGATGCTTTTGTCAGCCGGGTTGGAATTGCCAAAAACAATTTTTGTGCACGGGTTTATTAATGTTGCCGGGCAGAAGATGTCTAAAAGCCTGGGAAATGTGGTTGACCCGTTTGAGTTGGTCAAAAAGTATGGAGTTGACGCAGTTAGATATTATTTGTTGCGAGAAATTCTTCCAACGGAAGACGGCGATTTTACTTATGAAAAGTTTGAACAAAGATACAATTCAGACCTGGCCGGCGGCATAGGCAATTTGGTGGCGAGAGTGCTGGGAATAGCAACGAAAATTTCCAATTTCCAATTTCCAATTTCCAATAAATTTTCAAATTTCAATTTACAAAAAAAGATAAAAGAAGAACAAAAAAAATATAAGTTGGCGGTGGAGAGTTTCAAATTCAACGAGGCGCTTATAGCTGTTTGGGAAATTATAAGCGCTTGCGATAAATACATAAACGAAGAAAAATTGTGGGAGACCCCTTCGACAAGCTCAGGGCAGGCAAAAAAATTAGAAATCATAAACGATTTATTTTTAGCCATAGAAGAAATTGGAGTTCTGCTTGAACCATTTTTACCCGAAACCGCCGAAAAAATAAAAAAGGCCGTTGATACCCAAAAAGCAGAGAACTTGTTTCCCAGAATTGCTAAATAGAAATGATAATTGATACGCATAGTCATTTAAATTTCAAAGCGTATGATGCTGATAGGGAGGAGGTTGTAAAACGCTGTCAACAAGCAGGCTTGCTTTGTATTGATGTTGGAACAAAATATGAAACTTCAAAGAGAGCTGTTGAACTGGCTGAAAAGAATGAAGGAATTTTTGCTGCAATTGGAATGCATCCTATCCATATAAAAACAGACTTACTGAAATTAAGAATGGACGAAGAGGAGGGCGCGTTTGAACCGCTTGGCGAAGAATTTAATTACGAAAATTATAAAAAGCTTGCCCTGCCGAAGCCCGGAGGGCGAAGGCGGGTGGTAGCAATCGGCGAGATTGGTTTAGACTACTATTACAAACCAAAAAGTAAAACCAAAACAGAACAATTTAAGCAGAAACAGAAAAAAGTTTTCATACAACAGTTAGAATTGGCAGAAGAATTAAACTTGCCTGTGATCATTCATTGTCGCATGGCGCATCAAGACGTGTTAGAAATTTTGGCAAACAAAAAAGTTATAGGCACGATTCATTGTTTTACCGGCAATTGGGCAGAGGCGCAGAAATATATGGAACTAGGTTTTTACTTAGGCATTAATGGAATAATTGATAAATTGGATTTGAAGGAGGTGATTGAAAAAACTCCGCTGGACAAAATTTTGGTTGAGACAGATTGCCCCTATCTAACGCCCTTGGCCGCCGTAGCTTTGGCGGAGGCTGGCAGGAATGAGCCGATTTTTGTAAAACACGTTATCCAAAAAATAGCAGACTTAAAGGGTATGACTTTTCAAGAAGTCGCGGATAAAACCACGGATAACGCCAAAAAATTGTTTCGCATTTAGTATGCATGTTTGTACTAGTTAGAATACGCCAAATTCTGCGACCGCAGAATTTGGCGTATTTTGGATTGTTGTGATATAATTAAAATATGAATAAATACAGAAATTATTTTTCAAGCCCTAAGTCGGAAATTGTAAAAGATGTATTAGGATTTTTAATAATCGGAGGAATGGTAGTAATCGCGGCAACCTCTCCATTTTTTGTCGTTAATCTTGCGCGGAGTTTTAAGAAATTTAGAAAATATCCTCATAAAAAGGTTTATGATACTTTTTATAAATTGAAGGAGCGGGGGTTCGTTAATTTTTATGAGAAAAATAACCAAATATATATTTCTCTTACAGAGAGAGGTAAAAAGAAAGCTGGTTGGCTACAGATAGACGATTTAAGAATTATAAAACCAAAAAAGTGGGATGGTAAATGGAGGATTCTATTATTTGATATAGCTGAGATGAAAAGAACGTATAGAGAAGCTCTGAGAGGGAAGTTAAAAGAGTTGGGTTTTCAATTATTTCAGAAAAGCGCTTGGATTAATCCATACGATTGCGCAAAAGAAGTGAATTTGTTAAAATCTTTTTTTGGGTTAAACGGCAAAGAAGCTAAGCTGGTAATTTCACAGGACATAGGAGACGACAAAGAATTCAGAAAATTTTTTAAAGTCTAAGAAAAGTGTAAGATATGTTGAATACTTTTTATTCTGCGGTCGCAAATTAAAAAGTATCTGTAAGAAAGTGTGAAAAAGTATCTACAAAGTTGTTTGTAATGTAATTTTTGGAACAAAAAAAAGGACTGTCCGACGATTATCGACAGTCTTTTAAATTATTCGGCTTGATCAATCTATGGCTAGTAGCCAGTGATAGATTGTTCTCCATGAATTTGGTGAGGCGAGCCAGCAGAAGAAGCCTAGCAGAATGAATCCCATAAACGCCGTTAAAGCAATGTCTATGGTGCAAACTAGACAGACCCAGAGTGCTCCAACAAGGAGATGCACGGGAACGGGGTCACCCGAGAGTAGATACCAGGTTAGACTGGATATGAAGATTAGTATTGACCAGCGGAATATTAATTTGACGCTTCGTTTTTTCATTATTCTCCGAATGGTGTAGTTGTTAAAGTGCATATAAAAATTATAGCATAATCTCTATGACGGCGTCAAGAGTTTACTGCACAAAAGAACTTTGCTATTATAAATAATTATGGCAAAGTATAATCCGAGGAAAATTGAAGCAAAATGGCAGGAGAAGTGGTATGGCTCCAGTGTTTTTAAGGCAAAAAACGGCTCTAAGAAGAAGAAATACTATCTTATGGTGGAGTTTCCATATCCCTCGGGAGATGGGCTTCATGTGGGTCATTGCCGGAGTTTTACTGCTTTTGACATAATTGCCCGCAAAAGAAGGATGCAGGGCTATAATGTTTTGTATCCAATGGGCTGGGATGCCTTTGGCTTGCCAACAGAAAACTACGCCATTAAAAAAGGTGTTCATCCGTCTGTTGTTACAAAAAAGAATACAGATAATTTCAGGCGTCAGATGAAAAGTTTGGGGCTGTCTTTTGATTGGTCAAGAGAAATAAATACAACCGACCCGAAGTACTACAAATGGACTCAATGGATTTTTGTGAAGCTGTTTGAAAATGGTTTGGCTTATAAAGCGAAAATTTCAATTAACTGGTGCCCTTCGTGTAAGATTGGTTTGGCTAATGAGGAGGTTGTTGCGGGAAACTGCGAAAGGTGCGGGACGAAAGTTGAGAAAAGGGAAAAAGACCAGTGGATGATAAAAATTACCAACTATGCTGAAAGATTGATCAGGGACTTGGACTCGGTTGATTATTTGGAAAAAATTAAAACACAGCAAAAAGATTGGATTGGCGAATCGCACGGAGCTTTGGTCAAGTTTCCCGTTGAAGGAGTGGAAGAGTTTATAGAAGTTTTTACAACCAGAATTGATACAATTTTTTCCGGAACTTTTTTGATTTTATCGCCCGGGCATAGTTTTATAGGTAAATACAAAAACAAGATTGAAAATATAGATGAAGTTTTCAAATACAGAGAAGACTCAAAAAATGTTTCTGATATGGACAGGACAAATCAGGACAAGGAAATAACCGGCGTGCAACTGAAAGGAATTACGGTCAGAAACCCGGCAACCAATGAGGAAATGCCGGTTTGGGTCGCTGATTTTGTTTTAGAGCAGTACGGTACCGGCGCGGTTTTTGCAGATGCTCACGACAAGAGAGATTTTAAAATGGGGAGAAAATATGGCATACCCTTGAGGACTTCTGTAAGACCCGATGATGAGGTCTTGGCTCAAAAAACAAAAAATTTAGAGGAATCTTTTGAAGGGGAAGGAACCTTGTATAACTCGGCGCAGTTTGATGGATTAAAGTCAGCCGAAGCCAGACCAAAAATAATAACGTGGCTGGCGTTCAAGGGTTTGGCTCAGCCGAAAATAAGTTATAAACTGAGAGACTGGGTTTTTTCCCGCCAGCATTATTGGGGCGAGCCCATACCAATGATTTATTGCAAAAAGTGCGCTTCAATGGGCGGTTCGGCTGAGGCAGGCTGGATGCCGGTTGACGAAAAAGACTTGCCGGTGAAATTGCCGAACGTTAAGAAATACAAGCCGACAGACACAGGAGAGTCTCCGCTTGCTTTGATTAAAAAATGGGTTGAGGTTAAGTGTCCTAAATGTGGAGGTTTGGCTCAGAGAGAAACAGACACAATGCCTAACTGGGCAGGTTCAAACTGGTATTATTTGAGATATGTTGATCCAAAAAACAGCAAGAAATTGGTTGATGAAGCATTATCAAAATACTGGATGCCGGTTGATTGGTATAATGGCGGAATGGAGCACACAACTTTGCACCTTTTGTATTCAAGATTTATTTTTAAGTTTTTGTGGGATATTGGAGCTGTGTCAACTTCAATTGGATCGGAGCCATATAAAAAAAGAACTTCTCATGGAATGGTTTTAGGAGAGGGCGGAATTAAAATGTCAAAGTCAAAGGGCAATGTTATAAATCCTGACACAGTTGTGAAACAGTTCGGAGCCGACACTTTGCGCCTTTACGAAATGTTTATGGGCCCTTTTGAACAAATGATTCCGTGGGACACAAAAGGAGTTGTGGGTTGCCGAAGATTTATTGAAAAAGTTTATAATTTAGTCACAAAGAAGGATCTGTCATCAAAGACAGAAGAAAGTTTGAAAAAACTTTTGCACAAAACAATCAAGAAAGTCGGGGAAGATATTGAGCTGATGAAATTCAATACTGCTGTAAGTTCTATGATGGAATTTGTAAATGTATGGCAAGTTTCGGAAATCGGTTTAGAGAAGAAAGACATAGCAGATTTTTTAACAATTTTATCTCCTTTCGCCCCTCACCTGGCAGAAGAACTTTGGCGTAATGCTGGGTTCAAAGAAATGTGTTGCGAACAAAAATGGCCGAAGTACGACGAGAAATTAATTGAAGAAAAAAATATACTTTTAATAGTTCAGATAAATGGTAAAGTAAGAGATAAGATAATTGCCAATGTCGGGCTTTCGCAAAAAGAAATAGAGAAGATAGTTTTTAAATCAGAGAAAATAAAAAATTTGATGGGTGATAAAAAGCCCGTAAAAATAATCTTTGTCCCCAATAAATTAATTAACATAGTTATTTAAGAAATATGAAAAAAATATTATTAGGTAATGAAGCAATAGTCAAAGGGGCTCTGGTGTCTGGGGTGTCATTTGTCTCGGGCTATCCTGGGTGTCCTTCAGCTGAAATTGGAGATGAATTTGGAAAAATCGCCGAGAAGAATGGTGTTTACGCCGAGTGGTCAACCAACGAAAAAGTTGCATTAGAGGCAGCTATCGGAGCGAGCTTTTCAGGATTAAAATCTCTGGTAAATATGAAAAGTTTTGGAATAAATGTTTGTTCAGATTCCTTGTTGCCGTTAGCCTACACAGGCACTAAAGCGCCAATGGTTATTGTTGTGGCTGATGATCCTTCATGCTGGAGTTCGGCGCAGACAGAGCAAAATTCCAGGGCTTACGCGTATTTAAGCCATATTCCCATGTTAGAGCCCGCCGACCCGCAGGAGTGTTATGATTTTACAAAACTTGGATTTGAAATTTCTGAAAAGTTTAATACGCCGGTTATTCTAAGAACCACTACAAGAGTTAACCACCAAAAAATGATAGTTGATTTTGAAGAACCCCACTCTGCTAAAGCTACGCGGGGTGACTTCGTCAAAAATCCAAAGCAGTTTTGCACAATGCCTCCAAGAGTTCTGGAAATGAAAGCAGAGTTGTTGGAGAAAACAGAAAAAATTAGCGCTTTTGCGGAAAAATCTTCGGTATTAAATAAAGTAAGCGGACGTCGGACGTCCCCCCAACTTGGAATTATCACAAGCGGAGTGGCGCATTTGCACACCTTAGAGGCGTTAGATGAAATGCAACTGAGCGCGCCTGTTTTGAAACTGGGGTTGTTCTATCCTTTGACAGAAAAGAAAATTGCAAAGTTTATCAAGGGTTTGAAAAAGGTTCTAATTGTTGAGGAGCTGGACGGATATTTAGAAAAAGAAATAAAGGCCATTGCTAAAGAGGCAAACCCGAAACTTCAAATATTCGGCAAAGACTTGTTGCCAGTTATTGGCGAGTTGGACACAGGGAAAATTGAGTTAGCTTTATCTAAAATCACCGGCAAAAAATTTACGCTTAGCAAGGAGAGCGCATCTATCGCAAAAGCGCCAAGACGTTATCCAAAATTGTGCCAAGGCTGTCCTCATTTGTACACAATAGCCGCGCTCAAAAGAATAGCGCCTAATGCAGTATTTGGAGGAGACATTGGTTGTTATATGATTGCCGGTTATCCGCCTCACAATACGCAAGACTATGAATTTGCTATGGGAGCCGGACTAGGAATAAGCCATGGCGTTAGTAAAGCTACCGGGCAAAAAGTTATCAGCTTAATGGGTGACGGCACATTTTTCCATGCCGGCATACCAGCTTTAATTAATACAGTATACAACAAATCAAGCCCTATACTTATTGTTTTAGATAACAGAATAACTGCAATGACCGGGCATCAGAACAATCCGGGCATGGGCAAAAATTTAATGGGCAAAGATGCTGAGGAATTGCAAATAGCAGATATTGCCAAGGCTTGCGGAGTTAAAAATGTTAAAGTGCTGGACCCTTCAAACATCAAAGAGCTGGACGCAACAATAAAAGAATTTTTGGAAAAAGACGAGGTGTCGGTAATAGTTTGTAAATTAATTTGTGCTTTGTTAGCTCGCCGCCAACAAGCAGCTAAAGAATAATTATGGTTAAAAATTTTAACATGTTGATAAAAGGGGTTGGCGGACAAGGAATTGTTACTCTTGTTGCCATTATTGCAGAGTCTGCATTTTTAAATGGCTATGACGTAAAATCTTCAGAGCTTCATGGCCTTTCGCAGAGAGAAGGAAGCGTCCAAGCCCACATAAAATTTGGAAAAAAAGTTTATTCTCCATTGGTCTACAAGGGTCAGGCAGACCTGGTAATCGGGCAGGAACTTTTGGAAGGTTTAAGATCTGTTGAATTGGCAGGCTCGCAAACAAAATTTTTAATAAATATGTTCAACTCGCCTTTTATTGGTTCTATGAAAGAGCAGGAAATTTTAGATGAGTTGAACAAATTACCAAAAGATAAATTGAATTTAGTGAAAGCTTCAGAAATATGCAAGGACAAACTTGGAAACCAAGTGCTTTCCAGCGTTTACCTTTTGGGATACGCCATAAGCAGGAAGTTAATGCCATTGAAAAAAGAGTCTGTATTACAAGCGATAAAAAACGTTATTCCGGAAAAATACAGAGAAATGAATATTAAAGCATTAGAACTAGGATATGGTCAATAAAGTGGTAATTGCGGCCGCAGGCAGGGGAAAGCGCATGCTGAGCTTAACTGATGATAAGCCCAAGCATCTGATTGAAGTTAGTGGAAAACCGTTTTTGTTTTACGTTTTAGACAACCTTTTCAAAGCCGGCTATAGAGAAATAATAATAGTGGCAGGTTACAAAAAGGAATTGGTAGAAAAATCTATCAAAAACTACACGGCCCCTGTGTCTGGAGAGTTTACAATAAAGTTTGCAGACCAAAATAAAGAATTTAAACCCGAAGATAAGTATGGCACTGCTTGTCCGTTAATGCTGAAAGAAATTAAAAATTTTGTTGGCAATGAGCAATTTTTGTTTATTTCGGGCGATAATTTGTTTTCAGTAGAAGACTTGAAGGCGATAAACATTGACGATGGTTATAATTATGTTGCCGGATTGGTTCACGACAATCCAGAAAAATACGGAGTCTTAATAGCAGAAGGTAATTTATTGAAGACAATAATTGAAAAACCCAAAGAATATGCGGGAAATTTGGTAAATGTAGGATTATATAAGTTTACCTATGAGATTTTTAATAAGGTTTTTCAAGTAAACAAATCGCCGAGAGGAGAGTATGAACTCACAGATGCTGTTTCTCTTTTGGCTGAAGAAAAAAAGGTAAGGGTGATAGAAATAAATAATAACTGGTTAGATTTTGGCGAGCCAAAGGATATCGAAAAAATGTCTAAATTTTTAGAAGATGGAAATAATAAAGGGGAACAAAAATAATGTAAGCAAAATAATTACTGCTCTGCAAAACGGGGCAGTTTTAGTCTTGCCAACTGACACTGTGTATGGACTGATTTGCGATGCAGAGAATGAAGAAGCTGTTAAAAAAATTTTTGAAATAAAAAAAAGAGACAAATCAAAGCCATTAGGAGTTTTTGTAAAGGAAATAGAGGCTGCCAAAGAGATGGCTTTTGTAGAAAGTAGGCACGAAAAATTTTTGAAAGATAATAAAAATACGGTAATTTTAAAAGCTAAAAACAGCAGTCTTCCAAAATTGGTTTATAAAGACAAAACAATTGGTATTAGAATTCCAAAATATGAGCTGTTGAATTTAATTTTAGAAAAGTTCGGCAAACCAATTGCCCAGACCTCGGCTAACATTTCGGGCGAGCCAGCCACTGTTAAAATAGCAGATATTTTAGAGCAATTTAAAAATCAAGACATTACAATAGTCGACGCAGGTAATTTGTCAGAAAACAAGTCTTCAACCATAATAGATTTAACGAATAATAAAATTAATATTTTACGACCATGAAATTAAAAAAACAGGACCCGCAAGTGGCAAAATTAATTGAGCTGGAAACCGAGAGGCAAAAAACGTCTCTGGAAATGATTCCTTCAGAAAACCATTCTTCTCCGGCTGTGCGGGAGGCATTGGGTTCTTTGCTCACCGACAAATATGCAGAGGGTTACCCGGGAAAAAGATATTATGCGGGATTAAAGTATTACGATATTTTGGAAAATTTGTGCCAAGATAGGGCAAAAAAATTATTTGGCGTTGCGCATGTAAATGTTCAGCCTTATTCTGGTTCGCCGGCAAACGCAGCGGTTTATATGGCTGTTTGCGAGCCTGGTGACACTATAATGGGCATGGCTTTGCCAATGGGCGGGCATTTAACTCATGGCTGGAAAGTTAATTTTTCCGCTAAGTTTTATAATTCGGTCCAGTATGGAGTTGATGAAAAAACCGGTTTGATAAATTATGATGAGGTTGAAAAATTGGCGAAAGAGAAAAAGCCGAAATTAATTTTTGTTGGAGCAACAGCTTATTCGAGAATTTTTGATTGGAAAAGATTGGGCGAAATTGCTGATTCCGTTGGAGCTTATTTGGCAGCTGACATAGCTCACATTGCAGGATTAGTTGCAGGAGGCGCTCACCCAAGTCCGGTACCTTATGTACACATTGTTTCAACAACAACTCACAAAACTCTGCGTGGGCCAAGGGGCGGGATGATTATGGTAACTCAAAAAGGAGTTGAAAAAGACCCTGATCTGCCAAAAAAAATAGATAGAGCAATTTTTCCCGGGTTACAAGGCGGACCTCACATGCATCAGATTGCAGGAATTGCTGTGTGCCTAAAAGAGGCTTCAACACCGGCGTTCAAAAAATATGCCAAGCAAATAGTTAAAAATGCCAGAGCCCTTGCTAAAGAATTAAAAGAATACGGATTTAACTTGGTTTCTGGAGGAACTGATAATCATTTAATTTTGATTGATTTGAGGAATAAGAATATTGCGGGACCGGAAGCTCAAGATTTGTTAGAAGAAGCCGGAATTACAATTAACAAAAATAGTATTCCATTTGACCCGGCTCCGCCTTTTAAGCCTTCGGGAATTAGAATGGGCACCCCGGCAATTACAACAAGAGGAATGAAAGAAAAAGAAATGAAAATAATAGCCGGCTGGATAAACGAGGTTGTTTCAAATAAAAATTCGGTAAAAAAAGTCAGGGAAGAAATAAAAAAATTATGTAAAAAATTTCCTTTACCAAAATGAAAGTAATTTTTTTAGGAACAGGGGAGGCTTTTGACGAAAGGTACCCCAATCATTCGCACTTAGTCTTATCAGAAAACACCGCGTTAATGCTTGATTGCGGAGATTCTGCCGTCCGGCAGCTGTGGAAATATACGCAGGATCATTCTTTGGTTGACGCTTTGTATATTACCCACAGGCACTCTGACCATTTGTTTGGAATTCCGGCTCTTTTGGGTCGTATGCTTGAGGAAGAAAGAAAAAAAGATCTGGCAATAATTTGTTCTGAGCAGGTTAAGGCAGACATTGAAAGATTATGCCAGCACGCTTACTTTGGCATAGATAGCTATGGTTTTAAAATAAATTTTATAATGGCAGAGGATGGTAAGGAAATTCAGTTTAACGATTTAAAATTATCTTTTGCCAAGACCGGTCATACAGCCTACAATCTTGCCATCAGGATTGATGACCTGCCTCGTGGCAAGGCGGGCGGCAATAAGGTTGTTTGTTACAGCGGGGACGGACCATTTGATGAGGGGACCGAGAAGATTTATAAAAATGCTGATATTTTAATGCACGAATGCTATATGTTTGACCAAAGAATTAAGGGGCACGTTGCGGCTGTTGATGTATTTGAAATGGCAAAAAGGCAGAATGTAAAATGTTTGGCGTTGGCTCACTTCAAAAGAGCGTTCAATGACGAAACAAGGAAAAAAGTAAAAGAAGCAATCCCTTCAACCGGATTAAAAATAATCCTGCCCAACCCTTTAGAAGAATATACTGCTTAATGAATCAAATAAAAAGCGGGTCAAATGGTGATGACTCGCTTTTTGATTGTGCCGGGGGAGGGAGTTGCACCCTCATGACATTGCTGTCGCGGGATTTTGAGTCCCGTGCGTCTGCTAATTCCGCCACCTCGGCTTATTGGATGCCTTTAACGTATTCTTTGCCATATCCAGATTTTAGAAATTTTTCTCTTTTTCTGGCTTCGGTTCTATCAAAATGTTTCTCAATTAATATTATTTTAAAAGGTTTATAGGGCTTAGTTATTCTATTATATCCTCGATTATGTTCTTTTATCCGTCGCTCGGGATTGTTGGTAATTCCAACGTAATTATAATTCCTTTTTTCACTTTTTATTATATAGACATAGTACATATGCGTATCGGGATTTTGAGCCTGCCTGCCGGCAGGCAGGTCCCGTGCGTCTGCTAATTCCGCCACCTCGGCATTGCTTATAATCTATCATGTTTTTCGCCAGTTTTCAATTACCCGAGCCTATTGCCATGAAGCGTCGACAATTTTCCCCGGGAATTTTTCAGCTATTTTTTTGAAATTGTCGCAGGATGTTTTGTGCAAAACAGCGGATCTGTTTTGGGCTAGATACCCGCTAACCTTGTCGCCGGGCTGGGGATTGCAACATTTGGCAATGTGGGTCAGCATTCCTTTTTGCCCTGCCAAATATATTTGTTTTGGAGTTCCTTCTTTGGCTTTTTGTCTCTCCTGCTGTCTTTTTTTGGAGGCTTCGGAAAATTCTGTGATTCTTTTTCTTATGAATTCCGGTAATGGGAACCTGAAGCCGGGTTTGTCTTCTCCTGTTATCTTTTTTATATGTGATTTCGCAAGAGATGTTCTGACAAACCGCATCCAATCTTTTGACGGGATTTTATTTTTATTAATGGATATTTCCACCACATCTCCGTTTTTTAAGATGCTATCGAGCTGGACAATTTTTCCGTCTATTTTTGCGGATTCGCAATGATTTCCAATCTCTGAATGAACCGCATAAGCAAAATCAATTGGAGTTGAATTTTTGGGAAGTACAACAATGTCTCCTCTTGGGGTAAAAGTAAAAACTTGATTCGCGAAAAAGTCTATTTTAAAGGTTTTCCAAAACTCCGGAACAGATTCCACCCACTCAAAGTTTTTTCCTTCTTTTTTGAGGTCTATTTTTTCTTTGTAAGACCAGTGGGCGCAAACACCATACTCTGCCTCTTTGTGCATTTCATCTGTTCTTATCTGAATCTCAGTTATCTTGTTTTCATTGGAGAAAATTGTTGTATGCAGCGATCGGTAACCATTGGGCTTTGGTTTCGCTATGTAGTCGTTTATTTCTTCGGATATAGGTTTAAAATGCTTATGTATTATGCCTAGCACCCTGTAGCAACTCTCAACATCGGCCGTAATTATTCTTAGCGCAAGCAAGTCGTGGACTTCGTCAAAGTTCATCTGGTGTTTCATTAATTTCTGATAGGCGCTCCAATAAGATTTTGCACGGTAATTTATGTCGAGAATTTTTACCCCCTCTTTTCTCAATATTTTTTTTAGCCGAGGAATAAATTTCTTCAAATATTTTTCTCGTTCTTCATACTGGCTCTTGATGTTTTCTTTCAGCCACTTGAACCTATCCGGGAACAGATGAGAAAAGGCTAAGTCTTCAAGCTTCCTTCTTATCTCAGACAAGCCAAGTCTGTTAGCCACCGGCACGAAAATTTGTAAAGTTTCAAGAGAGAATAATTTTTGTTTATCTTCCGGCAGATAGTGCAACAAGTTTAGCCCGTCTAATCTTGATAAAAGCTCTATTAGGACAACTCTCAGGTCTCCAGATATTGCAAGAAACATTCTCCTCAGATTTTCAGCTTTCTCTTTTGTAAAAGCCTTTTTGTCTTTCATTCCAATTATGAGAGAATATCTCACCCTGCTTAACTCTGAGGTTTTCTCAACCAAGTGGCCCATTTCTTTCCCGAACTTTTTTTCAATCTCTTTTATTTCTATTTTTTTGGCAGAGGTAGGAGTATCGTCTAAAACGTCGTGGAGTATTCCAAAAGCAATTGTCGTTGAGTCAAGGTTCATTTTATCGAGCATCAAGGCGACTCTTGCGGCATGAAAAATATAATTTTCTCCGGACAGCCTATTTTTTTCTTTATACGCTTGTGTCGCGAATTCAAAAGCCGTAGAAATCAATTTTGCCCCATCATTCGATGGGGCACCCCGTCGTATGACGGGGTGGGCTTTATCGGTCAGTTGCTTTAATATTTTTTCTAAATCATTTGACATAATCGCACTCTTTATTTGAGCACTTTATTTTGTTTTTGCTTTTCTGTATCAATAAAGAGTCGCATTTCGGACAAAATTCGTTTATGGGTTTATCCCACAAAGCAAAGTCGCACTTTGGAAAACGGTCGCATCCATAAAATGTTTTTCCCTTTCTGGTCCTTTTTCCGGTTATTTTTCCTTCTTTGCATTTTGGGCAGGTTATATTCAAAGTATCGGGGTCTCCTTCAACTGATTCTGTGTGTTTGCACTCCGGAAATTTTGAACAGGCGTAGAATCTGCCAAATCTCCCAAGCCGTTCAATTAAGGGAGCTCCGCACTTAGGGCAAACCTTGTCTGTCTTTTTTATCAAATCGGATTTTACCACTTCTTTATATTTTTCCTCTAAATTTTTGGCGAATGGTTTATAAAAATCTTTGCAAGTTTTTTCCCATGTGTCTTTGCCGTCAGCCACTTCGTCTAGCTCCTTTTCCATTTTTGCCGTAAAATCAACATCAACAATTTCCGGGAAGTTTTTTACCAAAACATCGTTGACTATTATTCCCATTTCGCTTGGAAAGAATCTTTTTTGGTCGTTTTTACTGACATAATTTCTGTCTTGTATGGTGGAAATGATTGGCGCATAGGTTGATGGTCTGCCTATGCCGTGTTTCTCTAGAATTTTCACCAAACTGGCTTCCGTGTATCTTGCCGGCGGTTCTGTGAAATGCTGGACAGAATTTAATTTCAAAAGATCTAATTTGTCATTTTTTTCCAAGTCGGGCAATTCTGTTTCCTCGGTTTTCGTTGGGTAAACCTTCAAGAATCCATCAAACTTCACTGTTTGTCCGTTGGCCCTGAAAGTGTAGCTTTCGGCTTGTCCTGAGCTTGTCGAACGGGCTTTTATATCCGTTAAAACAGAATCGAAAATAGCAGGAGCCATTTGGCAGGCGATAAATCTTTGCCAAATTAAAGTGTAGAGCTTTAATTGTCTGGCATCCAAGCCTTTTAGCGATTCGGGAGTTTTGTCGGCATAAGCCGGTCTGATTGCTTCATGGGCTTCTTGGGCTCCCTTATCTTTGGTTTTATATTTTACTATTTTTCCTGCCCAATAATTTTGACCATATTTTTCGGTGATGAAATTTTGGGCTTCACCCAGAGACATCTCAGAAAGATTCAATGAATCGGTTCTGTGATAGGTAATGTTTCCTTCTTCGTAGAGCCTTTGAGCTAAGGACATTGTCATTTTTGCCGAAAATTTAAATCTTTGCCAAGACGCTTGTTGCAAAGTGCTTGTGGTGAACGGGGGAGCAGGATACCTTTTTGTTTCCTTTTTTTCTACAGACTCAACAATATAATCGGCGCTGTTCAAATCTTGTAAAATTTTATCTGCTTCATTTTTATTCTTAATTTCCAGCTTTTCAACAGGTTTATCGTCTTTTTTTATCAACAGGGCGTTAAATTTTTTGTCCAACTTTTTTAGCAATGCTTCAATTGACCAGTATTCTGTCGGGACAAATTTTTCAATTTCTCTTTCTCTTTCTACAACTAATCTTACGGCAACTGATTGTACTCTACCGGCCGAGAGACCTTTGGCAACTTTTTTCCATAGAAATGGCGAAATCTTGTATCCCACAATTCTGTCTAAAATGCGTCTTGCCTGTTGCGCATCGACCAAATTCATATCAATATGCCTCGGCTTCTCAAGAGCTTTTTCTATTGCAGGTTTGGTAATTTCATGAAACACAATCCTTTGAGGATCTTTTAATTTTAGGGCCTCTTGCAAGTGCCAGGCAATTGATTCACCCTCGCGGTCTTCGTCGGTCGCCAGTATGGTGGTGTCTGCCTTGGCTGATTCTTTTTTCAGTTCAGCAACAACTTTTTTTGCCTTTGTCGGTATAACATATTTTGGTTGAAATCCGTTTTCAACATCAACGCCAAGCTCTCTTTTGGGCAAATCTCTGACATGTCCAAAAGACGACTTGATAATAAAGTCGCTTCCCAAAAATTTTTGAATTGTCTTCGCCTTTGTCGGGCTCTCAACTATAACTAAGCTTTTCATGTGTTTTTTTTGTTAATACTTATTTATAATAGCATAAAATTTCAGGAGACCTTAAATTTCTCCACTGCTTCTGATATCATCTGGCTGTATAAATTTAAGCCAATTCTGTTTATGGCGCCTGATTGCTCTTTGCCTAAAATATTCCCGGCGCCCCTCAATTCCATGTCTCTGATCGCGATTCTGTACCCGGCTCCCAATTCCTGCGCGTCTTCCAGGGCCTTCAACCTTTCTTTCGCCAAAGGCGTCAGCGATTTTTCGCTGAACATAAAGTAAGCAAAACTTTTCGTTCCAGACCTGCCAACTCTGCCTCGTATCTGGTGCGCCTGAGAAAGTCCAAGTCGCGTGGCGTCTTCCACTATAATTGTATTTACGTTTGGCAGATCCAATCCGTTCTCAATAATTGTTGTGGCAACCAGCACGTTTGTTTTTTCTTTTTGAAATTCGTCCATTATTTTTATCAATTTTTTTTCTGGCATTCCTCCGTGTATAAAACTGATTTTCGATTTAGGGCAGAGTTTTTCCAACTCTTTTGCTTTCGCCTCAATAGTTTGGACCCTGTTGTGCAAAAAATAAACCTGGCCCTTTCTTTTCAGCTCTGCGCCAATTATTTTTTTTATTGCTTTTTCACTGTACGGCAAAACTTCTGTTTTTATAGTCTGTCTGCCAATTGGCGGAGTTTGCATTAGGCTTATGTTTTTAAAAGAAGAAAGAGCTAAATAAATTGTTCGGGGAATTGGGGTGGCCGACAGGCTCAAGACGTCTAAGCTTGTTTTCATTTGCCTTAGTTTTTCTTTTTGTTTAACGCCGAATTTCTGCTCGTCATCAATTATCAAAAGTTGCAAGTTTTTAAAATCCACGTCTTTTGACAAAAGTCGATGGGTGCCGATTAAAATGTCTACTTTACCGTCTTTCAAATCTTTTATAATCTTCGTTTGTTCTGAAGCTGTCTGGAGTCCTGAAAGCAAGGCAACCCTGACCGGTAATTTCTCAAACCTTTTTTTGAAAGAGTTAAAGTGCTGATTTGCCAGAATTGTGGTTGGGCATATTAGGGCTGTTTGCCTGTTGTTGGCGCAAGCCAGCAGAGCCGTTCTCAATGCCACTTCTGTTTTGCCAAATCCAACATCTCCGCAAACAATTCTGTCCATTGGTTTTGTTTTCTGTAAATCGTCTTTAATATCTTCTATCGTTTGAGTTTGGTCGGGAGTTTCTTGAAATATAAATCCGGACTTAAGTTGCGATTCAAGCTCCTTGTCTTCTATATAAGGGGCTCTTTCTGTAATCTCTTTTTGCGCATACAGTTGCAAGAGTTCTTTGGCTAATTTTTCAACATCTTCTTTTATCTTTCGTTTTGTTTTTTGCCACAGAGAAGACCCCAGCCTCGAAATTTTTGGGTCATGGAACCCCACGTACCTCGATAATTTTCTTTCTAAGCCAACTGGCACATAAAGCTTGTCTTCTTGCGCGTATTCTAGAACATAGTACTCCTGAAACACAGAAATTGCGGTTTGAAATTTTTCTATGCCTGTAAATTTTCCAATTCCGTGATCAAGATGTACAAGATAATCTCCCGGTTTTAATCCTTTTAATTCAGAGAATATTTTTTGCGATTTTAATTTTTTCTTTAACAGTTCCTTTGCCTTTTTTTCGTCGTCAATTTTTATAGGTAGCAGACTTATGCCATCAACCTCGTTTCCTAAAAAATCTAAACGCACAGCATTAGCTAAATTTATGGGAAAAACGTCAATTATGCCTCCACGTTGGGAAAATTCGCCGGGGTCAGAAACCTTAAAAACTCTTTCATACCCCATTTCATCAAGTTTTCTCAAAAATTGTGAAAATTGGAAACTGTGATCCTTTTCCAAAAAAATTATATTGTCCTCAAAAAAATTTTGAGAATGTCTCGCGTCTAACACCTCTTGGAGATGTTCTTGAAACCAAAAAAACTCCTTATCTAAAAAATAAGGGGTAATGCCGGTTATCAGTAACTGATTTATTTCACTTATTGTATTCATTCATAGTTTTTTCTAGTCCTTGTTCAACAAAGAAACCGAGGGCGTCAACTGTTTTTTGAATAGTTTCAGCCACTAATTTTTGTTCTTCTTTTGAGAAATTTTTTAGCACAATATCTTTTGCTTCAGTCCTGTAGTCCGAACCACGGGACTGTTTTGATTCGATGCCGATGCGAAATCTTATTAGGCCGTCGTTTCCAATGTTTTGTATTATTGATTCAACTCCCTTGTGTCCGGCTGAACCTCTTTCTTCTACAATTTTTATTTTACCTACCGGCAAGTCAACGTCATCATGTATGACTATTATATTTGAAACTTGGTCTTTATTTTTTGATAGTATTTTTTTTACAGATTTCCCCGACTCATTCATAAATGTTTGAGGCTTGACCAGCATGACTTTCTTGCCCAAGATTTCACTTTGAGAAATTTCTGAATTGGAAATTGATTGGAAATTGAAAATTGGAAATTTAAAATTCGTGGCGATTTTATCGATCGCGTTAAACCCGACATTGTGCCGGGTATTTTTATATTGTTCGCCGGGATTGCCCAGCCCTATTATTATAATCATATTTGTTTTTGGTATTGTAGCACTTTTTAACATTGACATCAACCCGGCGCAGGGGGCTTGCAATCCTCTGAAAATGTGATAAAATACACTACATAATGCATAAAAAAGCTATGGAGGAAATAAATCAAGAGAAAAAGAGCTTTAAAACAGAAATGACCCAGAAATATATTCCGTTTATCTGGGAGTTTGCTAAGATAGCAATTATTGCTTTTATAATAGTAGCGCCCATCAGGTATTTTCTTTTTCAGCCATTTATTGTTAAAGGAGAGTCAATGACGCCTAACCTCCAAGACGGGAATTACTTGATTATTGATGAAATTTCATACAGATTTGCCGAGCCTCAAAGGGGAGATGTTATTGTTTTTAATGCAGGTTTTATACCAGGATACGCCGGTCAGCGTTTTGTTAAAAGGCTTATTGGACTGCCGGGAGAGACAATTGAAATAACTAATGGCGCGGTTCAAATAACCAAAGACGGTAAAACAACAATTTTGAGCGAAAAATATTTGCCCGACAGCTTAAAAACATATGGCTCGTCAAACGGTTATAATCTTTCGCTGTCGCCCGAGCGCGTAACCCTAAAATCAGACCAGTATTTTGTTTTAGGAGATAACAGAAATGGTTCCTATGATTCGAGAATGTGGGGAGTTGTTATGAAACAAAATATAATCGGCAAAGCGTCATTGAGACTTTTGCCAATAAATTCTTTGTCAGAAATTTCTCGCCCCACATATTAATTTGGAGTTTTTAATTAAAAATTATGAAAATTAAATATCAAAGCTTAACCGGAATGCACGATGTTTTACCGCAGGAGCAGGCCTATTTTAAAAAGATTCAAAAAACAGTTGAATCTGTTTCCAATTATTATAGTTTTGAGAAAATTGAAACTCCGATTTTGGAGTTCACGGAAGTTTTTCAAAAAGCGGTTGGAGATGACACAGATATTGTGGGCAAAGAAATGTATACTTTCAGGACAAAAGGAGGCGACATGGTTTCTTTAAGACCAGAAGGCACAGCCGGCGTGATGAGAAGTTATTTAGAGCACGGAATGCACAATTTGCCTCAGCCTGTAAAGCTTTGGTATACTGGTCCGTTCTTCAGGTATGAGAGACCTCAGGCAGGACGATTCCGCCAATTCCACCAGTTTGGGTTTGAAGCCATAGGCGACTCATCTCCTTCTATAGATGGACAGATAATCCAAATGAGCTACGACGTTTTGAAAGAGTTGGGATTTAAAAATTTAACCATTGAGGTAAATTCCATCGGAGACTCGGAATGCAGGCCATATTTCAGAAAAATTTTAATGGGCTACTTGAAATCAAAACGCTCATCTTTGTGTTCTGATTGTCAGAGAAGACTTAAAGAAAACCCATTAAGAATTTTAGACTGCAAGGAAGAAAAATGCCAGAGAGTGAAAGCCGGAGCGCCTCAGGTAATTGATCATCTTTGCGAGGCTTGCCACGCTCATTTTAAAGAAGTTCTGGAATTCTTAGACGAGTTGGAATTACCATATACTTTGAATCCTTATTTGGTTCGCGGTTTGGATTATTACACGAAAACAGTTTTTGAAATTGTTGATAAGACAAAACCCGAAGGCTCGGCCGATGATCCGGAAACAGCTGTGGGCACCTTAATTGGTGGAGGAAGGTACGACAATTTGTCAAAAATGCTGGGAGGCAGAGATGTCCCGGGATGCGGTTCTGCAGCCGGCATCGAAAGAATAGTCGCGTTAATGAAAAGCAGGGAGATGAAAACTTCTTTTAGCAAAGACGCAGTATCCGGCCCGCCAAAAATATTTTTAGCTCAATTAGGCCAGTTAGCTAAAAGAAAAAGTATGAAGTTGTTTGAAGAATTCAGGTCAGCTAAGATTCCTGTAGCAGAATCTTTTTCAAAAGATTCTTTGAAAACCCAGCTGAGAACAGCTAATAAATTAAATATAAAATGGGTTTTAATTTTTGGTCAGAAAGAAGCGTTGGAAGATTTCATCACTTTGCGGGATATGGACACGGGAATCCAAAAGGAAATAAAACTCGACAAGGTCGTAGAAGAAATGTCCCGTTTGACGGGCAAAGAAAAAATTAAAAAATAAAAAATAACATGGCAATACAAGTAATAAAAAAAGAGAGAGAAACTTCCCAAAATTTGGGACATCGTTTCACAAAAACTGTGCGTCAGTCCGGTGTTTTGTTGCAGATAAGGAAAAACAGATTTTTCAAAAAAGCTAAATCAGATTTAGCCAATAAGAGGTCTGCTTTAAGAAGAGTTAAGGTGAAAGCAGAAAAAATAAAAGCAGATAAGTTAGCAAAACCTAAGTAAAAATGTTAAAAAAGCAAATTCAACAAGATTCTACTGAAGCGCTAAAACTAGGAGAGCAATTTCGGCTAGGCGTTTTGCGTATGTTACTGGCGGCTATTTTAACAAAAGAAAAGGACAAAAGGTATAAAAAAAAGCTACAAGCAGACGCGGAATTAACCGATGAGCAAATACTTGAGGTTATATCTTCGGAAATTAAAAAGAGAAAAGATGCCATAGTTTTGTATGAACAGGGCAAGAGGCCGGAACTGGCAGAAAGAGAAAAGAAGGAAATTGAAGTTTTGAAAAAATATTTGCCAGAGCAATTGTCGCAGGAAGAATTAAAAAAACTAGTGGTCGAATCAATTACCAAAGTTGGCGCGAAAGAAATGAAAGACACCGGAAAAATAATGGCAGATTTGATGCCGAAAGTGAAAGGCAAAGCCGAGGGAAGTGAAATAAGTAAAATTATAAAAGAATTGCTGACAAAGTAAAAATAAAAAAGAAACCGGTGAAAGCCGGTTTTTAGTTGCCCTGAGCCTGTCGAATGGGTTGACAAGCGTGATTTTTGCAGTAATATCAAAATAAGTTATGAAAAGGTCTTGAACCTTGAAAATTGAACAACGAAAAAAAGACTGATTATGGACAGAAGAATTATGGTGATGGTTGCCGGACTACCCGGCAAAATGGCTACGCTTGTCGCGCAAGCCATTGTGGCTCAAAAAGACATGGAACTGTACCCCTTTGCTCTTTCCGAGGTAAGGGGATGTTCGCCTTTCGGCCAACTAACTGTGAATGAAATTCCTTCGGGCAGCCATGCTGATGTTTTGGAACGCTGTCGTGGGCATGTTGATGTGATTGTGGATTTCACTATGCCAACAGCGGTTAACCACAATGCCGAGCTTTATTGCGCCTCGAAAATTCCCTTTGTTATGGGCACAACCGGTGGCGATCGTCAAAAACTGTTTGAGACAGTTGAGAAGTCTGATATTTCGGCCATTATCGCGCCGAATATGGCAATTCCGGTTGTCATATTCCAGGCGATGTTTCATTTTGCCGCCTCTAATTTCCCAGGGGCGCTCAGTGGGTTTAAATTGACCGTTGTGGAAAGTCATCAGGCGTCAAAACCTGATCCCAGTGGCACAGCAGTGAACCTTCTGCAATTTTTTGCGACTCTCGGAATGCCGTTTGCGAAAGAGCAGATTGTGATGATCCGCGACCCCAAGGTTCAGGAGCTGGATTTGGCAATCCCCTATGAATATCTCGGCGGGCACGGATACCACACTTACCGGATTTTGTCTCCCGACGACACCGTGATGCTGGAATTCAGACACAATATCCTGGGGCGCAACGTGTATGTTGACGGCGCCTTGAGAGCCATCAGGTTCCTTGCGGGGCAGGGGCACAGAAAAGGAGTCGTGTTCTCAATGGCCGATGTTTTGCGCAACAGTATTGCAGTGTGGTGAGCAAATTTTTTGGCTTGCTATGGCGTTCAGTAACATGAGCGTCTTTTTTTGTGCTTGGGCTTGCTTTTTTTATAATTTATTGTAATCTAATTGTACGATAGCCAGAAGAGTATTCTGGCTTGATTGCAACTTGAAAACTAAAACGGATAAGGAAAATATGTTACCTATACCTGGATATTTCAGACGGGATGTTTACCGGAGACTGCCGGAGCTTGTGAAGAGGTTTGGACCAACGTTCCACCTTTACCATAAGCCGGGCATAATCAGAACTGGCAAAGTAATGAACGCGGCTTTCGCCGGATTGAACTACCGCCAGTATTTCGCTGTTAAGGCGCTGCCCGAGCCGTGGATTATGAGATTTCTGTTTGAAGAACTCGGCTTCGGATTTGACTGTAGCTCTGTAGCAGAGCTTATGTTGGCAAGGGGAGTTGGCGCGAGTGATAAGGACATTATGTTCACGTCCAACGATACTTCGCTAGAGGAGTTTGAGTGTGCATCAGCCGACGGTGGTTGCATCCTGAACTTGGATGACATCACTTTTATTCCGCTGGTTCCGAAATTTCCGGAAACAGTTTGTTTTCGGATTAACCCCGGGAAATTGCGGAAAGGCGGAGCAATCATCGGCGAGCCGTATAAATCAAAGTACGGCATAACCTACGGACAGATTATTCCTGCCTACGCGGCGGCGATGGGTTGCGGAGCCAAGCACTTCGGTCTCCACACAATGATTTGCTCAAACGAACGCCACTCGTCATATTTTGTGGAAACGACCCGTTCAATGCTGGAAGTCGCTGCCCATATTTATCGGAAACTCGTAATCAGGATTGAGTTTATCAACATTGGCGGGGGATTTGGTATTCCCTATCTTCCGACTGACCCTGAACTTCATTTGGAATGGATCGGCGGAAAAATCAGCAAACTTTTTCGCGATTTTCACAGTCAATACGGCTGGATGCCATCGCTTTTTACTGAGTGTGGCCGCTTTGTTACAGGTCCCCACGGAATCCTGGTGAATCCGGTTTTGCATGTTATGCAGAAGTATCGGCATTTCATCGGGGTTGCAGCGGCAATGACCGGTTGTCCGCGCCCGGCTTTCTACGGCGCTCATCATCACATTGATGTGCTATCCCCAGATGGAAAGTTGCGGAGCGGTCCTCGGCATCTTGCCAACGTGGTTGGTCCGAAGTGCGAGAATTGGGATAGGCTTACGCCGGTTGACAAAGAGCGTCTTCTGCCAAAATCTGTTCGGCGCGGAGACATTTTAGTCGCAGGAAACGCCGGCGCGCATTCAGGAGCCATGGCTGATAATTACAACGGTCGCACGCGGATAGCCGGACTGTTGGACCAGGATGGCACTAACAAAAACGTTGTTATGATTCGGCGAGCGGAGAAAGTCGGAGATTTATTTCGTGCGATAGTTTTTCCGCCAGGACTTAAATAACAACAATCGAAGAACCAGAAAGGAAATACGAAAATGAGAGAATCGAAGTTACCAACAGGTGGAACAAATTTGTTCCAGGAAATCAAAGCCGTGTCTGCCCAAGCCCAGCAAAATGGCGTTAAGCTGATAAAGCTTTCCATTGGTCAGCCGTCAGGTCCTGCTTTGTTTAGCGCCCGACGGGCTGCGGCACAAGCCGTGATGTCTGAAGAAGAATATCCATGCACGAATATCAGGACAACGCGTCCCCCGGGGTTCCTGACTTTGCCAGAAGGTTTGTGGCTGGCCATTTGAAGAAGGGATTTTATGAGGAGGGAGCAGACGTTGATTTCCTGCCAATCCCCGGAATCAAACCCATGCTGGGAGTTATTATTGAGGCGTGTGGCGCCGGATTGAAGGTGGTTGCAACAACTACTAATCCCGGCTATCCGACGCCAAGAGACAGGTGTAGGTCTTTGGGCAAGGGAGTTTTTGAGCCGGAAATGACTCCGGAAAACAAATTTCTTTTTGATCCACGTGATTTCGTACGCGTTATGAGTTCTTCATTACCCGGGTTGGTGATGATGAATTATCCACACAATCCAAGCGGGGCAGTTGCCAACAGAGAATGGCTGGAATCGCTTTGCCAATGGTGTGAGAAGAACGGCACCAGGCTTTTCAATGACGCGGCCTACTCTGCTTTGAGCTATGGTGAAAGCATAACCCTTACCGACGTTGCCACCAGTTTTCCCAATTTGTCTTGGGCCGAAGCGTTTTCTGCTTCTAAACTCATTGCCAATGGAACCGGATGGCGCGTAGGAGCTATGGCAGGGTCGCCTGATTTCATCGGTGACATCAAAACCGTCAAAGGAAACATTGACAGCGGATTTGCCGCGCCTTTAGCAGTCGGAGCACTCTATGCTTTGGAAAATGAAAAAGTCCTAATTCGGGCTGTGGCAGAACGTTATCAGCGTAGGGTGTCCCTGTTGTGCCAAATTCTGACCAATGCAGGAATGCGTCTTGCGTTAGAGCCTCAGGCAGGGTTCTTCACTCTTTGGCAGACGCCGAAACGCGCTTTCGGCAAAGAAATTAAAGACGCCAGAGACTTCAATTTTACGATGATTGAGAACGCCGGCCTTGTCGGAGTTCACTTTCCTCCTTACATCCGTTATGCAGTTGCCTCCGCTAATGTGGAAGCAATTGCCGACGACATCAAAGCTGCTTTTGCCAGCGCGCGAGTGAGCTATTGATAACCAAGCGGTCGCAGGTGCGTCCGCTCTTTTTTTGTTTTTCTTTAGATTGGTGTATAATAGAGTAATGACAAAACATCGCAAAACTTCTGCAAAGAAAAGTAAAAAACTTTTTATAATTGTTTTGGTTATTTTGTTGGCTATTTTAGCAGTGTCTGTTTTGGGTTATTTTTTATATGCTAATTTTTTTGCCAATAAAACGCATACATATCTTCTTGAAAATAAATATTATGGTTTGAAATTGCAAGCGCCAGCCAACTGGGTTGCAGAAGAAAAAACTCTTTATCCGGAAGACAACATCGCTAAAATTTTAACAGAATGCAGGGCAGACAGGCTGGTTGGAGCTCCTGCGCGAGAGATAGGAGCGTTCAGATTTAGAAGCTCTAAATACCCGGACAACTCAACGGGCAATGGATACACGATAGTTGGCTTTCCAAGCGGGACTATTCTGGAAATTACCATAGGTTGCATCTCTGATAGCACGAAGAATAAAACTGGAAACTATCCAGGCGATATTACGATAGCCGGCGAGAATGCAATGGAAGACTTTTTAGATTCTCCTGACTTTGGAAAAATAAAACAGCTTTATCTTTTTCATAACAATCTCCAATACAAAATCAGCGAGTATATTTATATTTCGCCCAGTGACAAAAAAAATGAGGCGAAATTAAGATTAAATTATGCCGAGACGTTTAATAAAATTATTTCCAGTTTTAGCTTTACCAAATGATTGAGATAAATAACCTCACAAATTTTCCTGTGGATAAAAAGAAATTTTCCACAGTTGCAAAAAAAGTGTTATTAGGCGAAAATAGAAGAAACACCTGCCGGCCGGCAGGCAGGGAAACAATCTCTGTTGCATTTGTTAACGAGGCAGAGATGAAAAAGCTTAACGATGAATTTCGCCAAAAGAACAAGCCAACAGACGTTCTTTCTTTTGAATTGAAAGAAGGTAATCTTTTGGGCGAGGTGGTTATTTGTCCGGCAGTTGTCAAAAAAAATGCCAAGAAATATGGAGTTAGTTTTAAAAAAGAAATGCTGAAAGTTTTTGTTCATGGAATTTTGCATCTATGCGGATACGACCATGAAAAATCCGAGAAGGAGGCGAAGAAAATGGAAGAGAAACAAGATTTTTATTTATTAAAATAAATTAAAACTAAAAATTAGCGATGAAAGGAAATATTGTTGCAGGTTTAGATATTGGAACATATAGCATCAAGGCGCTGGTTGCCCAGAGAAAGTCTAAAGACTGGGAGGTTTTGTCATATGCGGAAGTTCCTTCTTTTGGGCTTCGAAAGGGCGCTGTGGTTTCGGTTGAGGAAACAACAAAAAATGTGCAGATGATAATGTCTGGCATAGAAAAAGATTGCAATAGAAAAATTAATTCTGTTTTTGTGAACATTGGAGGCAGTCATCTTTATGTTACGCCATCGGACGGAATAATTTCTGTTTCCAGGGCTGACAACAGGATTTCTAAAGAAGACATTGAAAGAGTTTTACAGGCAACAAGAGCTATAAATATTCCCTCAAACGAAGAAGTGCTGGATGTTTTTCCGAGAGAATATATTATTGACGACCAGAAGGGTATAAAACAGCCGGAAGATTTAACCGGCGTGAGGCTTGAGGCAAAAGTTTTGTTGTTATGTGTTTTTTCTCCTTACTTTGTAAAATTAACTCAGTCGGTTTTAAATGCAAAATTGCAGATAAGCGACGTAATTCCTTCTCCGCTGGCGGCCGCTAACGCTGTTTTGACTCCGCAACAAAAAGAACTGGGAGTTGCTTTAATTGACATTGGGGCTGCCACAACTTCTTTGGCGGTTTTTGAAGAGGGGGAATTGTTACACCTGGCTGTTTTTCCAATTGGGTCAGCCAACATCACAAATGACATTGCCATAGGGCTCAAAACAGAAGTGGCAATTGCCGAGTCAATAAAAAAACAGCACGGCACCTGTATGTTCGCCAGAAGCGAAAAAGACAAAAAAGATCAGTCAAGAAAAAAAATTGAAGTTTTTGATAAATCGTCTTCTCTTAATTTCACAAAGAAAAATTTAGTGGACATTATTGAGCCAAGAGTTTCTGAAATTTTAGACTTAATTCAGAAAGAGCTGAAAAAAATTAACCGTCAGGAAATGTTGCCCGGTGGAATTGTTTTGACCGGAGGAGGCGCCAAAATGCCGAAAATAAGAGAACTCACAAAAGAAACTTTAAAACTCGCCTGCGAAATTGGAACGCCACAAGGCATTATCGGTTTGCAAGACGACCCTGCCTTAGCCACTGTTGTGGGTTTGGCGCTTGAGGGGGTTGATTTTGACCCAGAAGAGGGTATACTGGGAGTTGCTGGGAATGTAGGCTCTATGTTGAAGAAATTCTTCAGGGCATTCAAACCCTAATACTCATGAATCCGAAAATAAAAGTTATTGGAGTGGGAGGATCCGGGTCTAACACTGTTTCAAGAATGGCGAAATTTCAGATGCAGGAAGTTGAATTGCTGGCGGTGAACACAGACGCGCAGGCTTTGTATTTTTCAAAAAGCCATAAAAAAATCCTAATTGGAAAAGACACCACAAAGGGGCTTGGCACTGGAATGGATGCGGAGTTAGGCAGAAAGTCAGCGGAAGAATCTAAACAGGAAATTTTGGAAAACTTGAAGGGGGCAGATATGGTTTTTGTAACTTGCGGACTTGGGGGAGGAACCGGAAGCGGAGCTTCGCCTGTTGTTGCCGAGCTTGCAAAAGGACTTGGAATTTTAACTATTGCGGTTGTTACAACTCCTTTTTCTTTTGAAGGTCAAGAGAGAAAAGAAGTTGCCAAAACAGCTTTGAAAAATTTAACAGGCAAGGTTGACTCTTTGCTGGTAATTTCCAATGACAAGCTTTTGAAAGTTATAGATGAAAAAACTACTGTATCAAGCGCCTTTTTAATCTGTGACGATATTTTACGGGAAGCTGCTCAATCAATAACTGATTTAATTTTAGTGCCGGGAATTATAAACATTGATTTTGCATCGGTTTTATCTGTTATGAAGAATTCCGGCCAAGCGCTTTTTGGAGTGGGCAAAGCATTGGGAGAAAATCGCGCGGTTCGGGCAGCAGAAATAGCAATTAGTTCTCCACTTTTGGATTTTTCAATCAAGGGGGCAAAAGGAGTTTTGTTTTCTGTTTCGGGAAATGATATAACTTTGAATGAGATTCAAGAAGCCGCCAAAGTTATTACCAAAAATGTTGACCCTAAGGCTCAAATAATTTTTGGCGCAGTAAAAGACAAGGAACTCAAAAAAGGTGAAATAAAAATTACCGTAATCGCCACAAAGTTGGTATAATAAATATAAATAAATAAAAAAGGTCGAAAATACAAAAAAACTAAGCATACCCTAAAAATAGAACGTTCTAAATTTAGGGTACGGTAAAATTATGAACGGAGAAGTATTAAGAAAAGAGGGAGAAGAATTGCCTCCAGAGGAGGGGGTGCCGGCTCAAGGAGCAGAAGCACCTGTTCCGGAAAGTGCAATTCCGGCAGAAACAAGTGTGGATTCTGTTGAAGGAGCAACAGAGCCTAAGGTCGAAGAAACAGAATTTAATTTTGATGTTGAGGCGGATAAAATAAAAGAACGCCTTTATGCTCGCCTGGAAAAACTTAATAGTCTTAGAGATGAAATATTTCAAAATAACAGGGAGGCGTACATAAATGCGTTGTCAAGCAGGGGCACGCCCGAGTTTATAGAATTGGCACATCAGCTGGAAGAGAAGGAGAGAAAGATGAGGTTAGAACATGACGAAGAGATAAAAGAACTAAGGAAGAAAAACAATTCTGTCCTTAAGAAAAGAATAGAGGAAATATAAAAGTTGCGACAAGACTACGACTTACTAATTTTTTACTAATATACGAATTCGTAATTAGTATATTCGTACTGATCGGTAAATTAGTAGTCCTGAAATTATGAAAAAAGTCAAAAAAGTCGCAACTAAGAAAAAGGTGGTTGCGAAAAAGAGAAAAGTTGTCACGAAGAACTCGCCTTCGCGTAAAGCTACGGCGAGGCAAGGGAAAAAAGTTGCTGCCAAGCGAAAAAAGATTTCCAGAAAGCCAAAGTCGGTTATTCAGATGAGCAAGGAAAAGTTTGACTATTTTATGGCAAAAATCGCGGCAATTTAAAGATTCAAAAAACCGCTAAATTTTTTTCGGCGGTTTTTTGTTGTATTGATACTTTGTATTAGTAGTGGTAGCGTTTTTGTCGAACGACAAAAACGCTACCACTATGACTTTTGATATTATTTGCGGTATAATTAAATTAATGAAAAATTCTATAATTGAGGAAATTTTATTGCACTTGTACGATTCTGTAGATTACGGTTTTAGCTATAGGGCGAAAAAGAAGTTTTGGATTTCAGAACATTTTGACCATTGGAAAAATGAAATTAGTCCAGGGAAAATGAAAGATGGAATTAGAGACCTAAACAAACAAAAATTAATAAAGAAAAAGGAAAACTACAATGGCTCGGTGCTTGTTTCTTTAACTGAAAAGGGGATGTTAAGAGCGTTAAATATTACTTTTAGAAGGCTTGAGAATAGAAAAGAAAAATGGGATGAGAAGTGGAGAATATTTGCTTTTGATATTCCCGAGGAGTGTAGAAAGGGGAGGAATGCGCTAAGGTATAGATTTAAGTCTGCAGGATTTTATGAGTTTCAGAAAAGTTTATTCGTTTATCCATATGATTGCCGAAGAGAAGTAGCGGCGCTGGTTAAATTATTAAAATTGGAGAAATATGTGAAGTTCGTTTTAGCGGATTTTATCGACGGTGAAGAGCGTTTGAAATTTAGATTTAAGTTAAATTAGTTTAAGGTGGTAGTGGTAAGTTTTTTGGCGAACGACAAAAACGCTACCACTATACATTGTATATATTATACGTTGTTTATTATTCGTTGCATATCACCGGAATTTTTACTGGAGTTTTTAGTAAGTGGTGGTTTTTATTGCTTAGTTTCCTGCGAAAACATATTTTTGAGTGTTTAATTAGTTTATCCACAGGGCTTCTCTCGGAAATAAAATTTGACACGATTTTTCTTTGGAGTAAAATGTAGTATAGTAATAGTGAGATAATATTAAAAGTTAATTAAGGCTTAGGCCATTTTTTTGTCCCAAGAAAAATATGACATCAGAAAAAGAGGAGGTAAAAAATCACGTGGAAAAAGTTCGTAAAAGAGACGGAAGGGTTGTTAATTTTGAGCAGGAAAAAATTGCAGAGGCAGTTCACAAAGCAGTTGTGGCGACAAACCAGGGAGATGGTGTAGTTTCAAAAAGAGTTTCAGATAAAGTTGTCAGCTTACTGAACCGCAGATTTAAAAAAGACGAAACTCCGAGCATAGAGCAGATACAAGACATTGTTGAGGAGGCGCTTATGCTGGAGGGTTTAGTTGAAACAGCCAAGGCCTATGTTTTGTACAGAGAGCAAAGAAGGGCAATCCGCGAAGCGGCAAAAGTCAGCGACGAGTCATCGGAAAAAATAGACAGTTATCTTAAAGAAATTGATTGGCAGGTAAAAGAGAATGCCAATATGACTTTTTCCTTGCAGGGATTAAACCAGTATGTGGGCTCTTACATTTCCAAGAAATATTGGCTGAATAAAATTTATCCCAAAGAAATAAGAGATGCGGCGGCAAACGAAGATTTTCATATTCATAATTTAGAACTTTTGGCGCCATATTGCGCAGGATGGGATTTGTATGATTTTTTAATAAAAGGATTTGGGGGAGTTCCCGGAAAAATAGAATGCAAACCTCCAAAGCATTTGAGAACTGCCATGGGACAATTGGTTAATGTTTTGTTCACTTTGCAAGGAGAAACAGCCGGAGCAAATGCCATTTCCAACTTTGATACGCTTTTGGCTCCGTTTATAAGATATGACAAATTAGATTACAAACAAGTTAAGCAGGTGATGCAGGAATTTTTGTACAGTTGCATGGTGCCAACTCGCGTTGGTTTTCAAACACCATTTTTGAATGTTTCCTTAGACATCAAACCGCCGGCATTTTTGGCGAAACAGCCGATTATTATAGGAGGCGAAGTTCAAGACGAAACTTATGGAGATTTTCAGCCGGAAATGGATATGTTTATCAGAGCGTTCTACGAAGGTTTGATGGAGGGCGATGCATCCGGCAGGCCGTTTACTTTTCCAATTCCGACAGTCTCAATTACTAAAGATTTTGAGTGGGACAATCCAAATTTGGCGGCAATGTGGGAGGCAACGGCAAAATACGGCATAAATTATTTTTCCAACTTTATCCAGTCCGACATGAGTCCGGATGATGCCAGGTCAATGTGCTGCAGATTGCGTTTAGACAACAGAGAACTTTACAAAAGAGGAGGAGGATTATTCGGCTCTTCGCCAAAAACAGGATCAATTGGAGTAGTTACTATAAACCTGCCAAGAATCGGATACACATCAAAAACAAAATCAGAATTTTTTGATAAGCTTAGCCATTTGATGGAGCTGGCAAAAGAAAGTTTGGAAATTAAAAGAAAAGCTTTAGACGACTTCATGGAAAAAGGACTTTACCCTTATTCGAGGCACTATTTAGAGGAAATGAAAAAGATGAGAAACACTTATTTTGGGAACCATTTTTCGACTATTGGAATAATGGGCATGAACGAAGCTTTGATTAACTTTTTAGAAGAAGACATAACAACCCCAAAGGGCAAAAAGTTTGCGATTGAAATTTTGGACTTTATGAGAGACAAAATGGTTAAATTCCAGGAAGAAACGGGGAATTTATATAATTTGGAAGCAACCCCGGGAGAAGGGACAAGTTATAGGCAGGCGAAAACCGATAAAGAAAAATATCCTGATATTGTTACAGCCGGCACCAAGGAAGTCCCTTATTACACTAATTCCAGCCAGTTGCCTGTTGGATTTACTGACGATATTTTTCAAGCTCTTGAACTGCAAAACGACCTTCAAACAAAATATACCGGTGGAACTGTTTTGCACATATTTTTAGGAGAGAAAATTTCTGATCCTAATATGGCAAAGAATTTAGTGAGAAAAATATGTGAAAATTATAGCTTGCCATATATTACTTTGACTCCAACATTCTCAATTTGTCCGACACACGGTTATATCTCCGGCGAACATTTCGAGTGTCCTCAGTGCACCATAAAACAGCCTTGCGAGGTTTATTCAAGGGTAGTGGGTTATATCAGGCCTGTTCAGCAATGGCATAAAGGCAAGCAGGAAGAATACAAAGAACGAAAGGAGTTTATCTGCCCGACAGAAGCAGTGAAAGAAAGTTCGCCCGTGGAACAAAAAGTAACTGCATAAAATAAAAAAGCCCTTTTAAGTAAGGGGCTTTTTTGTTATATTAAAGTATGATAATCGCCGGCTTGCAAAAAACAACTTTAATTGATTACCCGGGGAAAATTGCCTGTGTTGTTTTTTTGGCTGGGTGTAACTTCAGATGTCCGTGGTGTTATTCCTCGGAGCTGGTTTTACCTTTGAAAATTGTAAAACAGCCGAGAATTTCTGAAAAAGAGTTTTTTGATTTTTTAAAAAGCCGGCAAGGACTTTTAGAAGGGGTCGTAGTCTGTGGAGGAGAGCCGACAATAAATAAAGAGTTGGCTCAGTTTATAGAAAAAATTAAAATTTTAGGATATTTCGTTAAGTTAGATACCAATGGTTCAAACCCGGAAATTTTGGAAGATTTAATTAGCAAAAATTTAATAGATTACGTTGCAATGGACATCAAGGCCTCCCCTAAAAATCCTGCTTATCAAAGCTTAATGACAGAAGGGATAACAATAGACAAAATAAAAGAAAGTGTTGGTTTTTTGAAAAATGGGAAATTGGATTTTGAATTTCGCACAACTGTTGTGCCTACAATACACACGAAAGAAGATTTTTTGGAAATTGCAAAATGGATTGGCGGTAAAAATGTTAAATACTATTTGCAAAATTTTAGGGCAGAAAAAACCATTGACCCGGAATTCGAGAAAGTAAAACCATTCAAAAAAGATTTTTTGGATGAAATTGTCAAAGAAATTTCGCCATATTTTAAACTCTGCCAACTTAGATAAAAAAAGCCCCCTTAAAGCCGGGGGGGGGCATTATAACAGCTCGATGAGCTTGATGAAAAGCATCGTACTCATAAGCAACCAGATTGAAGAGCAAAGCCCGGCAAGGGGATAAAGCCGATTGCGCCTTATCCAGAACTCGGCCCATAAAAAGATTGAGCAGGAGAGAAAAACGCCGGCAAAGACGGCAGTGAATGTTGGGCTATTATGCAGCTTAGTCGATTGGTAAGCGAACGTTAGCAAGCTGCAGATAATTGCCAAGGGCCATGAAAATGGCGCGATTGCCCTTGCCATCTTATCAAAAATTGCATTCAATTTATTCATCGGGAATCCTTTTGTCAAAGTTCGAATTGTTAACTTATTTTTATGTTAATCCTAATTAATTTTTTTGTCAATTCTTGTCTGTTTTTATCTACTTTTCCCATGATAAATAGTCTTACAAATATACAAGCTTCTAAATTTGTAAGACTGTGATAAAATATAAAATGTAGGAGACGAACGATATTAAGATGATACTAAAATGAGAATATCAATCACAGATCAGTTTCTTTGGGATGTCTATAATTTTTTGAGCAGTGCGGGCAATATTGCTGATTTTGCGTTCAGAGCGCCTACTATGAGGAACTTCTTGCCAGGTCCGCAAAACCCAATTTATAAAAAATACAGAAACGACAGAAACAAAAGGGAGTTCAGAAACCTTATTTATTATCTTAAGAGAAAAGGCTACATAAAGATAAAAAATTTAGAAAATAAAAAAGCTATAATTCTTACAAAAGATGGGATAAGTAAGGCGCTGAAAGCAAGTTTTGCTATCGAAGGAAAGAAGAAGAGAAAAGATGGCAAGTGGATAATGTTAATTTTTGATATTCCTGAAAAGCGTAGAAAGGCAAGGAATCTATTAAAGAGCATTTTGATTAATCTTGGCTATAAATTACTTCAACAAAGCGTTTGGGTTTCACCTTATGATGTTTCAGGGAAAACAGAGCAATTGTTGCAGATGCATTCATTAGATAATTACGTTAAAGTATTTATAATTGAAGAAATCTAACGTCTTACAAATATATAAGCTTGTATATTTGTAAGACTACTGTACAATAAGGATGAGCGCGTCTAAGATATTATTTTATTTTTGTCTGTCATTTGTTGCGGGAATATTTTTGGAATCTGTAATAAAAATTCCTCAAAATTTTATTTGGGGGATTTTATTTTTGGGGGTCGTTCTTGTTTTTTTATCTTTTTTAGTAAAGAGGGTAAGCTCTGTCGCAGGGTTATGTTTATTATTGATAGTCGTCGGCATTGTGAGGGTTCAGATTTCAGAATTCAATATCGCTAATGATAAATTAAGTAAGTTTAATGGGAGGGGGCAAGTTTTTATGACCGGCGTAGTTGCAGGCGAGCCGGATGTCAGAGACACTTTCCAGAAGTTGAAAGTAGAAGTTGGCGATAGTGTAATTCTGGTAACCACCAACCGATATCCTGAATATAAGTATTTAGACACAGTAAAAATTACAGGTAAACTGGAAACTCCATCAGTTACCGATACTTTTAATTATAAAAATTATTTATTAAAAGACCATATTTACTCTATAATGGGGTTCCCTAAGATTTCCGCCCTAGGCGGACCCGCCTCGGGCGGGGAAGTAGGCAAAATAAAGCCGAGTATATTTCAAAAAATTTATTCTTGGATTTTGTTTTTCAAAGGAAAGATAAGGGAAAGCATCAAGCATAATTTTTTACCTCCGCAAAGTTCAATTTTAGAAGGAACAATATTGGGAGATAATGGAGCCATGACAAATGATTTGAAGGTAAAGCTTAATATCACCGGACTGCGTCATGTCATAGCTGTTTCCGGCACGCATGTTGTGATTTTGGCTTCAATTATTATGTTTCTGTTGCTGGCCATGGGTTTCTGGAGAGGGCAGGCTTTTTATATTGCAATGGTTTTTATCTGTACATATATTGTGCTGACCGGTTTGCCGTCTTCTGGAGTAAGGGCCGGCATTATGGGCGGAGTCTATCTTTTATCCCAAAAAATTGGCAGACAAACCATGAGTTCTAGGTTGATAACTTTAGCTTGTTCAATAATGCTTTTGATAAACCCTTTGCTTCTAATTTATGATGTTGGGTTTCAGCTTTCTTTTTTGGCTGTTTTGGGGTTGATATATTTAGACCCGCTTATTAAAAAATTTATAAAAGTTTTTACCAAAGATAAAGCGGAAAACCTGGTCAGTATTGTTTCAACAACTTTTGCGGCTCAAATTTTCACCTTACCCGTTATGGTTTATAACTTCGGGAATATATCTTTTGTGGCGCCTGTTACAAATTTTTTGGTTTTGCCTATTGTTTCATGGCTTATGGGTCTTGGATTTTTAGCGTCAATAGCCGGAGTTTTTTCCAGTTGGTTGGGCTGGATTTTATCTGTTCCTTGCTGGCTTTTGCTGACATATTTTGTAAAAGTGATAGATTTTTTCTCGCAACCATGGGCGATGAAAACAGTTCAAAACATTCATTGGGCATGGCTGGCCATTTCCTATTTAACAATAGCTTCTGTCACAAGTTATTTGAACAGAAAATATACTCGAAAGTTTATTTAGTTTAATAAAAAAAGCCGTGGATTTTTCCACGACAACGCTTAGGGTTTGTCACCCTACTTTTTCAAAAACGATTTCTTCGCGACTTTCGTCAGCGAATTTGGCATAGTAGGATTGAACTTCCGCTTCTGGCGCCATTCCTCGAATGGTTTTCGCGGCTTTTGGTAGGTCAAGCTTCTCCTGGTCCGGAGCCGGATTCCCAATGGCTTTGTAATAACCGCAATCTTGGTGGCCAATGATAACCACCAACTGAATAGATCTGAAGTGGCCAAGGAAAAATTCAATTTGCCGTCTCATGTGGCAGAAGTCGGCCGCACGTGTTCTTCTGTACGCCAGCGCCGCCGGTCCTCCGGCAACGTCGATCGGCACGAAATCTCCCTGTTCAAATCCCAATTCTTTGGGAAAATCGCGAAACGCTATCCTAAACCGCGGGTCTCCGCATCTGATGAATATAGCTTTCGGATTCGGATTCTTTATAGCACGATATCTTTCCATAATTTAGCTCCCTAACTTGTAAAGGTTCTGTTCTCACATTGTTCCATTATTCAACGCGAGTAAATATATTATATCACATATACATTTATTTGCAAGTATGTGCAGGGGTGTTAAAACTTTCTAAAAAATAATGTATAATAGTAATAATGGAAAACAGAAAAAAAATAACAAAACAAGGACAGGCTTGGGTGGTAGCCGCTGACATGGGCTATGGTCATCAGAGAACAGCTTATCCGTTGAGGGATATTGCTTTTGGCGACAAGGTTATTTGCGCCAATAACTACGACGGCATACCCAAGAAAGACAAAAATTTTTGGCAGCAGACCCGTTATCTGTACGAATTTATTTCAAGATTCAAAAGGATCCCTTTTTTTGGAGATCCTGTTTTTTCTCTTTTGGATAGGTTTCAAAGGATTTTAACTTACTATCCTAAGAGGGACTTATCTCGTCCGGTTTTTTCCTTAAAAAACATTTTTTATTTTATCAGGAAAGGATGGGGCAGAGACTTGATTGAAAGGTTCAAAAAGAATCCATTGCCAATAGTGTCTACATTTTTCACTCCGGCTTTTATGGCCGAAGAATTGAAATATCCAGGGAAAATTTATTGCGTTATTTGCGATGCGGATATAAACAGGTCATGGGTTTCGTTAAACTCTCAAAAAAGCAAGATTGAGTATTTTGCTCCTTGTACATGGGTGAGGGATAGGTTAAAACTTTATGGCGTAAAACCAGAGCGCATTTTTTTGACCGGATACCCTCTGCCCAAAGAAAACCTAGGCAAAAATTTGGAAATTTTGAAGCAAGATATGGGGCACCGTATTCTGAATTTAGATCCAAGCAGACGATACAGAAAAACCTATGAACCATTGATTAAAGGTTCCTTAGGAAAATTGCCACAAAAGTCAGACCATCCTTTAACTATAATGTTTTCTATAGGGGGCGCCGGGGCGCAGAAAGAAGTGCCTTTGGGGGCGATAAACAGTTTGAAAGAAAAGATAAAAGACAAGAAACTAAGATTTGTTATTGCCGTTGGAGTAAGAGAGGAGCTGAGAAGATATTTTATGGAAAATATTAAAGACTTAAAATTAGATGGATGGGTCCAAATACTTTCCGGAATGACAACAGACGAATACTTTAAAAACTTCAATGAAGCGCTTAGGGAAACAGATGTTTTGTGGACAAAACCATCAGAGCTTTCTTTTTACGCGGGTTTGGGAATTCCCATAATTATTGCGCCAACAATTGGTTCGCAAGAGGATTTTAATAAAAAGTGGCTGTTGCACATAGGCGCCGGCGCTGCTCAAGAAACCTTAAAATATACTGACCAGTGGTTTTATGATTTATTGGACGGAGGCGATTTGGCGGAAATGGCAATGCAGGGTTTTATGGAAATTGAAAAAAAAGGAACATACAACATTGAGCAAATAATTTCTAATTCCTAATTTCTAATTAATAATTAATTTTTGATGTCTAAATTTTTTAAAATATTTCTTTGGGCATTTGTAGCTATAGTAATTTCACTGGCATTGGCGCTTGGCGCAATGTTTTTTTATTTTTCTTCCGGGAAGGTTACGATTGTTGAAGATAGCATTTGGGGAGTTGATTTCTCTCAGTCCCAAGCAGAATATTTGAAACTTAATTGGAAAGAAGCCTACTCTGCCATAATTAATGATTTGGGCGTAAAAAACATAAAACTTCACACAAATTGGAATTGGATTGAGGGCAAACAAGATAGTTTCTATTTTGATGACGTTGATTGGCAGATAAAACGGGCCGAGCAAAATAATGTGAAAGTCATTTACGTGCTTGGAATGAAAACCGGACGATGGCCCGAGTGCCACACTCCCGGCTGGGTTCGGAATTTGTCGGAAGACCGTCAGCAGGCTGAGTTATTAAAATATATCACCGAGGTTGTTTTAAGATATAAAAATTCAAAAGCCATTATTAATTGGCAGGTAGAAAATGAGCCTCTGTTTAAGTTTGGCGAATGTCCGGCATGGTATTACAAAAATGATAATTTTTTGAAAACGGAAGTTGCTTTGGTAAAATCGCTTGATCCTTCGCGTCAGATAATTATCTCTGATTCGGGAGAGCAGTCAGCATGGACTAACGCTGCGGAAATAGCCGACATTGTCGGAATTACAATGTATAGAAACGCTTGGGTGCACGTTACAGATACCTTTGGTTTTAATGCCAATTACTCTTTTTTAAACCCCATGACTTATGCTAAGAAAGCTCAAATTATAAAAGACAAATTTGGGAAAAAAGTTATTTGTATAGAATTACAGGCAGAACCTTGGGCATCGAAAGCTCTAATGGATGCTCCATTAGACGAACAGTTAAAATCAATGAACCCGGATATTTTTAATGAGGATGTTGAGTTTGCCAAAGAAACAGGCCTGGACAAATTTTATTTTTGGGGAGTAGAATGGTGGTACTGGATGAAAACCACTCAAAATCAGCCCGGAATATGGAACGAAGCCAAACAATTATTTAGTAATTAGAAAAATATGACAAAACAAGAAGAGTTTAATGCTCCGGAAGATGAAACTCAAGAGCAAAAAGAAATGTCAGATGCCTTAAAAAAGATGGCTACGGGTCTAGAGAGCGGTGGATTGCCACAACAAGAAGCAGACAAGGAGGGTTTCATGAGGGAATCTTTGGGAAGGAAAGTCCAAGGAATAGTTAACGAATCAAGACTGCCGAACGAGGAATATAAAAGCACAGTTGGAGTGTATGGCGGGAAAATAAAAATTGAAGACGGAAAAATGGTTTGGGACACAAGTGGAGTTATTTCAAAAATTGATAAAGCGGGAGACGCCGTGCTTAGAACTTTCGACGAACACACGGTGAGGGAGCCGTGGAAGTTGCTTAAAAGCCACCCAAAATGGTTCTTAAGATTTTTAGCTCCCGGCACCAAGAGATATCGTGGAGGAAACGAAGAAGTGGCGAAAAATATTGAAAGGTTAGGTCTCTCTGAATATTATGGCCCTCATGAAAACGGAATAGAAATTAAAAAGCCGGAAATTTATACTCAAGGTGTGGCGCTTCAGGATGTTTATAGGTCAGATATGATTAAATCCGATAAACTAAAAGTGGCCGACAGATTCCAAGCCTTGGCCGAAGCCTCAAAATATATCGGGGAAATGCACGATAAGCATGGGGCAGTAGGCGAAATACTGGTCAGCGATATTATCTTTCAGGAAAACGAAGATGGAAAATTAGGTAAACCGGTTTTGAATATGCCAGATATTATTTTTAATAAGGAGAAGGTTACAAGCGAGAAAGACAAGAAGGCTACAGACCTGCTGGATTTTTTATCCAGCGCTTTTACAGAGGAATACAGGAGGTCGCAGAAATTAGAAGATGCGGATAGGGCGCTTGACGTTATAATTTCTAATTATGGCGGAAAAGACATTATTGTTATGGCGGAGTCTTTTATAAAAAGGGGAAGACTGACGTTGCAGGGAGATGCCGAAGTTATAAATCTGCCAAATACAATAACTAAAAAAGTGAGAGCTGTTTTTTCTCAGCACAATAAAGCGCGACTTGGTTCCAAAACAAATTTTGAAGGAAAAATGAAGAAAAGGATTGAACAAGCCTGTGAAAAATTCTTGTCACAAAAATAATTGAGAAAAAAAGGTATGGGAAAGTTTAATTTTAATCAAGAGGAATTTACAAAGGTCAAAGACGAGGCGGAAAAACTTTATCAAAATTTTGATTCAATTTATTGTCCATATTTTTCAGAAAAAATATCTTTCAACGCAAAAGGACTTCGCCATCTTAAATTTAAATCTGACCAGCAGGCACGGGCGCAAAAAGACCAATACCCCCGATTAAAACTTTTGCATCTTGCGCCACAAGTGTTGAGAAAATCGCATACACTTCAAGGTATTTGGCAAACGAAACAGTTTGAAAACAATAATACGAACGGACAATGGAAATACCTTATGAAAGATATGACATTTTACGAATTTATTGCTGTTTTAGAAAATGTTCGTGTAAAAGTTATCGTAAAAGAGGTAATTGGCGGGGAAAAACATTTTTGGAGCATAATTCCATTTTGGGGCATTGATAAAGCAAGCAGTAAGCGAATTTTATGCAGTGGCAACCCAGCTTTAGATTAAACTAAAAAACACCGCTGATGCAGTATTCTTTAGTGGCGCTTGGCTACAGCTTGGATAGCCGTGACAGGGCCAAAGCCCTCCAAGAGCCACTTTTAATATAGCACAAAGAATAGCGTCAAGTCAATCATTTATTCACAGTTGCCAGTTTGTAAAAAAGAAAAAAATTATGTTGTCAATTATTATTCCAGCGTTAAATGAGGAAAAGTATTTGCCTCTACTTTTAGCGTCAATCAAAGAGCAAGATTTTTCAGATTACGAAATAATTTTGGCCGATGCCGGTTCTACAGATAAAACCTTGGAAATCGCCAAGAGGTATAATTGCAAAATTGTTCCCGGTGGGTTGCCGGCAAAAGGAAGAAACGAAGGCGAAAAGGTTGCTAAAGGCGAACTGCTATTTTTTGTAGACGCCGACACAATTTTACCTGGTAATTTTTTTAAAAAAACATTGGCGGAATTTGTCAGGCACAAGCTTGAAGTTGCCAGTTTTTGCCTGGCGCCACTCTCAAAAAGCAAAATCTCTTCATTTCTCTTGAATTTTTTTTATAATTATCCTATTATTTTATTAGAGAGAATTTTACCTCACGCGGCAATGGGAATTATTGTTAAAAAAAATCTTTTTGAAAAACTGGGAGGATTTGATGAAGATGTGAAACTAGCCGAAGATCATTATTTAGCCAGGCAGGCGGTAAAATTGTTCAAGGCAAGGTTTGGGATTATAAAATCAGCAAAACTTTTTATTTCAGACAGAAGATTTAAAACAGACGGCTGGGTTTTGACCGGCATTAAATTTTTTCTTTGCGAACTTTATATGATTTTTTTGGGTCCGGTAAAGTCAGATATTTTTAATTATAGATTCGACCATTACGACAAGGCTGAACCAAAATAACAACCAAAATCGTATTATTAAAAATAATTTAAAATTAAAAATTTTCTCCATGAGTTTGTACAATTTGCCACAATATAACTTTTCAGAAGTTAAAAATAAAAGCTTAAAAATTATTAAAAATAAGGTGTTTTTAGGCGCTTTGCTCTTGGTTGTTGCAGGGTACATTATTGGTATTTATGTTGGTATTACCGCTCTGCATTATTTTCCGTCGGAAACACAAGCATTTCTAAAGTATTTTGAAACAACAGCGCCAAAAAAAGAAAAGAACAACGATCAGTCCGCCACAAAACCTTACGTTTCAGGCATCTCTTACGAGCAAGCGATTATTGATGCCGCTAAAAAAGTTTCGCCATCTGTTGTCAGTATTGTTATTTCTAAAAACGTTCCGGTTTACGAACAGCAACTCGTAGATCCATTTGGCAATAACGGTAGCAGTGATAATCCGTTCGGAGATTTTTTTGGACCCTTTGATATCCAAATTCCCCAACAGGTGCAAAAAGGAACCAAGTATCAGCAAATAGGAGCAGGGTCTGGATTTATTGTTTCAGCTGATGGGCTGGTTTTAACGAATAAGCACGTTGTTTCAGATAACAAGGCAGATTATACGGTTTTTACAAACGATGGACAAAAGTATCCGGCAAAAGTTTTGGCGCTTGACCCGGTTCAGGATTTGGCAGTTATAAAAATTTCCCGCCACAGCGGGATCCCGTCGAATGGCGGGACAATTTTTCAGCCGGTAACTCTGGGAGATTCTTCGGGGATACAAATAGGTCAGACAGCTATTGCAATCGGAAACGCGCTGGGTCAATTCCGCAACACAGTTTCGGTGGGCGTGATCTCGGGTCTCGGCAGAACAATTTCTGCTTCTGATCAGTTGGGTTCATTTTCGGAAACATTGGAAGACATAATACAGACAGATGCGGCAATTAACTCTGGAAATTCTGGCGGACCCTTATTGAATTTGAGGGGTGAAGTTATTGGTATTAATACAGCTATGGCGCAAGGGGCAGAGGCTATTGGTTTTGCTATTCCAATAAATATGGCGAAAAAAGATATTGACCAAGTTGCCAAAACAAATAAAATTGTTTATCCGTTTTTGGGGGTAAGATATATTTTGGTTGATGAGCAGGTTAAAGAAAAGTATAATTTGTCGGTTGACTATGGAGCGCTAGTCCTTAAGGGGAGTAAAGGAGAATTAGCTGTGACTTCTGGTTCTGTGGCGGAAAAAGCTGGAATTAAAGAAAAAGATGTTATTCTGAAGGTAGACGGAGAGAAAATTACCACCGATAGTCCAATGTCAAAAATGATACAAAAACATAATGCCGGAGATAAAGTTACTTTGCGAATTTTAAGGGACGGCAAAGAACAGGATGTAATTGTAACCTTGGGAGAACGGTCATCTTAGCCATTGACCCCGTTAGAAGTCTTGTTCAAGACTTCTAACGGGGTTGACACAGAATTATTTTCTGATAAACTATAATTGTATGAATCAAATTAACCGAACAAACAACTGGTTTTATTTCTTTTTTAGCTTCTTTAGGAGAGAGGTTGATTTGAGCATTCTAAAATAAGAAATAATAAAATTTAGAAAATTCAAATAAGCCCCCCTCCAAGGGGCTTTTGCTTTTTAACAAAGCGCTGCACTTTAAAAACTAAACAGAAAGAGTCAATTATGGTTATTGAGATAAAAAGAGATGCCAGTAAAGAAGAGGTTGGCGCGGTTATCAAGAAGTTGCAGGAATTAGGGTTTGCGCCAGAGTTAGACAAAAATAACGTGTTAAGGGCACCTGGCGGAGATTTTGGGTTTGATCCAGCAATTGTAAAGTCCCTTCCCGGTGTTTTGTTGGTTGTTACAAACCAAGTGCTGTTTTAGAAAGATGAGGTTATGAAAAAAAATGGGAATGAAATATATGTTCGGGTTATCGGTCCTGAGTCGCGCTGGGCGGTGGAAATAAAGATTGTAGGAGGAAAGGGAGAAAAAGCCATGGTTTTGCCCGTTGATTTGGAAAAATGGGACCTTGCCAAGAATCGTCTGCTCAAGTTGGCAAGCGGACATTTCGTCAAAGCCGAGAGTGGAAATGGGAAAAGACTTGTCGCCGTCGTTGATTCTGGGGTTCTTTTCAAATCTCTTTTTGACGCAGGACTTGTTACTCTTTAAGTGTTTGCCAAGGGGTTGCCATGTGCTCTTCACGTGGCTTTTTTATTTATTTTTTGATACAATAAAATAATGGTCGTTGCATTGTGTGCCGGTTTGCATTGAATTCAGCCTAAAATTATGATAAAATAAAGTATGAAAGACACAAAAAAAAGCGAGCTTAAAAAATATATGCGAGAAAGGAAGCATCTTGTTTGGTATGTAAAAGACCCTGAAAATTTAGGCGAAGAGTCAATAATTGAGCACACATTAAATTATGGCGGTTGGGATGATGTGCAAAAACTTATTAAAATTATTGGCATTAAAAAAATGGCAGAGATTTTTAGGAAACAAACAAGCGGCTTTAGGACTAATTACGACGATAAAACAAAAAATTATTTCAATTTATACTTTGAAGCTCATGCAAAATAATTTTCATAGAGAAATTTTGACAAAGGAGCAGGAAGGGCTTTTGCATGTGGTAAAATTATTCAATAAGAATTTTGGCTTAGTCGGCGGAACAGCTATCGCGCTTCATATTGGACATAGAGAATCTATTGATTTTGATTTATTTTCGTTTGAAGAATTTGATAACGTGAAAATACGACGGAAAATAATTAGAGCAGAACGAATACCCAGAACCATAAGAGACGAAACCGGACAATACACAATTGAGATAAACATGGTAAGATTTACCTTTTTTCATTATCTGTTCAAGGTCAATTTTTCGGAAAATTTTGATGATACGATAAAAATGCCTGATATTTTAACTCTTAGCGCAATGAAAGCATATGCTTTAGGGCGAAGACCAAAATGGAAAGATTATGTTGACCTGTACTTCATTATGAAGGATTATCATTCCATAAAGGAAATTTGTAAAAAATCAGATGAGATTTTTGGTAAAGAATTTAATGAAAAATTGTTGAGAAGACAACTTGCTTATTTTGACGATATGGATTACCGAGAGCAGGTTGTTTGGAAAAAAGGGTTTGAAACCAGCGATGAAGTTATAAAAAAAGCATTGATAGAATTTAGTTTATCTTAAATTCACCCTGTTGAATAATTATGAAAAAATTATGCGATACATTAAAGTCCGAATCTGAGAGAGAGTAATTAACTTTCGTAAAATAATTTAAAGATAAATTTGAAAATCGGGTAAAATATTGCTATCTTGAGATAAATATCTGGCAGACATCAGGCAGAAATTAGGATTGGGAGGCGATGGTGGAGACGTTGTTCTTGATAAATTGATTAATGATGGTTATGCGGTTGAAAGAACCAAAACAGGATGGTTCACCGAAATAAAAATTCCTACGGTAGCAGGCAAGGGAGTTTTATCTTATGACAACAGAAAAGATATTCTTCCGGACATGGTTGATTCTGCAAGAGCTAAAATAATGGAAGAGGCGAAAAGGACAGCTTATCTAAGAGTTACAGAAGCTCAAAAAAGATTATTAACAGAAAAAGCAGTATGTTTAAAAAAGATAATTGAAGAGGCGGTTGAAAAATATGGATCAAAAGGACAGCCAAAACCAGTGGCTGAAATAGGGAGGCAAGAAGCAGGAACTGCCGAAGTGTCTGGAAAAACCGAAGAACCCGAAAGGCGAGTAGAGAAAAAGAGATTTGCATCTAAATCTCCAAAGAAAAAATAAAGTACAAAGTTGTTTAATTAGACATTTTAGCACTCTCGGGTTGAGAGTGCTATTGATTTATTTTTGGTTTTGGACTAAAATAGACATATTAGACGTAATATTGAATACCCTTCGACAAGCTCAGGGCACTTCGACTCGCGCAAGAACAGTACTTGCACTGAGCGAAGCCCGAGCGAAACGAGGGCGAGTCGAAGTGTGAACGGAGCAAATTTTACAAACAAAGCGCAAGATGCATTAATGCAGGCGCAACAGCTGGCGCAAGAAAAGGGACAATCGCAAATTGACGCCCTGCATTTGTTGTATGTTTTACTTTCTCAAGAAGGTTCAATTATAACCACTGTTTTACAAAAACTTGGAGTTGACGGAGATTCCTTGAAGAAAAAAGTTGAAGCTCAAATTACAAAAATTCCGACAATTTTAACTCCGCAGGCATTTGGCCAGTTTTATCTTACGCAAGACATGGCAAAAGTTTTAGACAGAGCCAGGCAAGAAGCCATAAAAATGAACGACGAGTTTATTTCAGTTGAGCATTTGTTTTTGGCGTTGCTGGACACTAAGTCCGGAGCCAAAGATGTTTTAGAGAAAATAAATTTTATTACATCGGGCGAAGGGAATAATTTTAAAAATGCGAAACTTGATTATGAAGCAGTAATGAAAGTTTTGTCGCAAGTTAGGGGCGGACAAAGAATTACCGACCCGGAACCTGAATCAAAGTTTCAGGTGATTGAAAAATACACCAGAAATTTGACTAATTTGGCGGCCGCAGGAAAAATTGATCCAATAGTAGGCAGAGACAACGAAATTCGGAGATTGATGCAGATAATTTCCAGGAGAACAAAAAATAACCCGGTGCTAATTGGCGAAGCCGGAGTTGGAAAAACAGCAATTGTTGAAGGTTTTGCCCAAAGGATCGCCAGGGGGAACGTGCCGGATTTTCTAAAAAATAAAGAGGTCATTTCTTTGGATTTAGGAGCTATAATTGCCGGCACAAAATATAGAGGAGAATTTGAAACACGCATTAAGGCTTTGCTGAAAGAATTATCGCGGGCTGCAGGAAAATATATTTTGTTTATTGACGAGTTGCATACATTGGTTGGAGCTGGAGCTGCAGAAGGAGCAATTGACGCTTCAAATTTATTAAAACCGGCTTTGTCTCGCGGAGAATTAAGGGCTATTGGAGCGACAACCACAAGAGAATATCAAAAATATATTGAAAAAGATCCTGCGCTGGAAAGAAGATTCCAACCGATTTATGTGCAAGAGCCGAATGTTGAAGATGCTGTGGCAATTTTACGCGGAATTAAAGAAAAATATGAAGTTCACCATGGAGTAAAAATAAAAGATTCTGCCATAAAAGCCGCAGTCGATTTGGCAAACAGATATATTTCTGACAGATTTTTGCCAGACAAAGCTGTTGACCTAATGGACGAAGCGGCGTCTGCCCTGAGATTAGAAATTGAGTCTGACCCTCAAGAACTTGAAAAATATGACGAAGCCATAATGAAACTAGAAATTGAAAAACAAGCGCTGAAAAAAGAGAGCGGTTCTGAAAGGCGTTTGAAAGTTATCGCCAGGGAGTTGGCAGATTTAAACGAAAAAACAAAAGCGTTGAGATTGAAATGGGGAGCTGAAAAAGAGCTTATTAACAAAATAAAAGACATCAGAGAGAAATTAGACAACCTTTCTTATCAGACGGAAATTGCCCAGCGCGAAGCAGATTTGGAAAAAGTTGCCGAGATAAAATATGGGAGAATTCCGGAATTAATGAAAGAGCTGAATCAGGTGGAACAAAAACTGATAAAAATACAAAAAGAACATCGGCTTCTTAAAGAAGAAGTGACCGAGGAGGAAGTTTCTAAAGTTGTTTCGCGATGGACAGGGATTCCGGTTATGCGTTTAATTACCGAAGAAGCCAAAAAATTAGAAACAATGGAAGACACTTTGAACAGGCGTGTTATTGGACAAGAAGAGGCGATTTCAGCAATTTCAAGAGCTATTCGACGGGCAAGGGCCGGAATTTCTGAAGAGAATAAACCCTTGGGTTCATTTCTATTTTTGGGGCCTACAGGCGTTGGAAAAACAGAGTGCGCCCGCGCTTTGGCAGAATTTTTATTTAACGACGAAAAAGCGTTAATAAGGCTGGATATGTCAGAGTATATGGAGAGGCACACAGTTTCCAAAATTATTGGTTCGCCTCCGGGATATGTTGGCTATGAAGAAGCCGGTCAGCTTACAGAAAAAGTTAGGCGAAGGCCATACTCTGTTTTATTGTTAGACGAAGTTGAAAAAGCCCACCCGGATGTGTTTAATATTCTCCTGCAAATTTTTGAAGACGGACGGCTTACCGACTCTAAGGGCAGAATGGTTTCTTTCAAAAATACAATTATTATAATGACCTCTAACTTGGGCTCGGACTACATCAACAAAATGTCGTCAATTGGGTTTAACACCAAAGAGGAGCTGGTTCAGCGCGAGTCAATGCGGGAAAAGATATTTGATACCTTGCGCGATTCATTCCGCCCGGAGTTTTTGAACAGAATTGATGAAATTGTTATATTTAACTATTTGCGCCAAGAGCAGATTAAGAGAATTGTTGATTTAGAGCTGGCAAAGGTTGAAAAGCGTTTGGCGACCAAAGAAATAAAAATTGAAATTTCCGAAAGAGCAAAAGAGTTTTTGGTGAAAGAAGGGTTTGACCAAAATTTGGGCGCGCGGCCGTTAAAACGAGTTATCCAAAGGTTAATTTTGGACCCGTTGTCAGTGAAAATTGTAACTAACGAGATTGCAGAAGGTTCTCGTGTTTTAATTGACGAGCAAGGCGGTAAGATGATTTTTGACTCGCCCAAGATTTTGCCAAAAATGGTCGAGAAGAGAAAATTATCCACCTCAAGGAAGTAGTTAGATTTGACAAAATTTGATAATAGGTTTAAGATATAAGCGGTTCGTTAACAACTGACAAAACTGACAAAATAATTGGAGGACTATTTATGATGATTGGACATTTGACCCCAACTGCGCTAATTGAGTTGGTGGAACTTGGAATGGCTTCGCTTGTCGAGAAGTGCAAGCTTGATAGGAATTACGGCTATTTCACCGTAATGGACACCGCTGCACTCGGCCGAATAAAGTTGATTTGCGAAATCGGTGTTTGTCCGCCGGAAAAGGCGGAAAAGTATCGGACTTTTTCGCAAGAGAAAGCAGTGAGGCTTTTTGTCAATTCTGCTCATGACACGAGCTGGCAGACCAGAAACCCAGGAGAAAACAAGTGGGCCGGAGCTGTAAGGGCGGGGTCTCTTATATTCTCTTTTTCCGGACTACCAGAGCTGGACGACGAAGCGTTGATGACGTTCGTTGCCTCTCAAGCTGGTCTCATTGACCGTTTCAAGGTGATTGAGATCGCCTCAATCAGCAGGAACAAGCATATTTACGACATCCTTTCGGAACAGACTCGAGGTTGGTTCTCGGTAGATTCACCTGTGGCTTAGGGTCACAGTTAGCGCTCGCGATAACACACCGCGAGCTTTTTTTATCCAAATAAAATCAGGTGGCATTTGACACGTATTTTTACAAAATTGTATAATTATAGAACTATTGCAATCAAAATTAATGCCCCGACAGGGCCAGTAGTTTTATTTCATGAATATTTTTACAAAAAGTTTGGCGTTGATAGCTAGAATTATTGTTCTTGGCTTGGTTGCGTATCTTTCAGGAGGTATATTTTTTGTCCAAAACAAAACTCAATTAGGAATTGGGATTTTTATTTGGATTTTTATAACCCTGCCAACAATTTTTGCCATATTTTTTAAGAAAAATTTTATTGAAAAACACCCTAAGTTTGCCAAGCCCTGGAAAATTTTGTTTGTTTTTTGTGCGATTATTTTTATTTTGTATGTTGCGTTTTGGATTTTTGGAATGTGGCACATTGCTGAAAAAGAGAGGACTCAAAGAGCCATTGATTTTATAAACTCGCAAAAAATTACAATGGACGACGTGATGGGCAAAAATTTACCGCCTGCGCCCGACCAAAAACTTAATGACTCAACGCTTGCTGGCATTGATACCAATAAAAACTATATTCGCGATGACGTTGAGCTGGCAATTTTCAAAAAATATCCTGATTCAGCCAAAATCCGCGCCGCCGAGCTCCAATACGCCCAAGCCTTGCAACTGGAATTAACCCAGGTTTCTAACTCAGAGACATTAGTCCCAGCGATGCAAAAAGAAGGATCGGCATATCAATGTTTCGGTCTTTCGATTATGAGTGAATCTATGGCGGCTCTGAGTGCAGTCACCATTTTGGACCAAAAAGATAAGGAGGTGACCAATCTAGTTCTGAATACAGATTTGCGGAAGAAAACATATTCAGATGCATATAAAAAATATATGACAAGCTACTCGTCGTTATCTGGCAATAAATGCGACATCGCATTCTAAATTGATATGAAGTTTATTATTTTTCTTTTAATTATTTTTTTGTCGCTCGGAGCGCCAATATTTGTTTTTGCTGATTGTAATAAATCCGGGACAACAGTTTTTTTCGTGAATGGTATGCTTACTTTCAGCGAGGCTGATGCGAAAAAAAATACGGAAAAACTGGAATTTTTATATGATAATTACGGAAATGATAAAGACGTAGCGTTCACAACTGGTTATAATCCTTCGCATATTAGCGGGCTGGCTGATATGATTGACGCGTCGGTTCAGGCATATATGGGCGGATATTTAGACTATGATTTAACAAACATTTTGCGCCAGGCGCATACTGACTTGAAAACTCAGAAAATTTTGCTGGTTGGACATTCGCAAGGGACTTTTTACACAAACGCAGCTTATGACTATTTAGTTAACCATGGCGTAGATAAAAATTCTATTGCTGTTTATAATATTGCCACCCCTGCTGACCGAGTGGCGGGCAACGACGGGTATTTAACTTCCAGCACTGATAAGGTTGTCAACGCAATTGTTAAGAATTTGACCGCCTTAGGTTCTGCCAGGCAACCTTTGCCTCCAAACATTAACTTAAAACTTTCAAAAGAAGAGGACGCAAGCTTAATTGGCGGACATTCTTTAAGCGATGTTTATTTAGTCCAAGCTCCTGACAGGATAGTTACAGACATGAACAAAAGGCTAAATGGATTAACCGCAACAAAAGACAAAACCGAGTGTTTTGTTCAGCCGAAACAAGACATTGTTTATTGGATCACAAATGAGGGGTATTACTTGGCAGACAATGTTAAAGATTATGGCCAATACTGCACAACAGGTTTTTCTCCCCAGACAATGAATTTAGTTGGCTCTTTATTCAAAGGAGTTTATAATTTCGGGCAGGAAGTTGGTTCTGATATTGTTCAAATTTTTCATAGGAATGATTTTTCGGGAGCTTCTTTGGTTTCGGCTCCGGTCTTGACGAGTCTGGAGAATAGTCAGCCTCAGCAACAAACTTCCGAGGAAGATCCGCCAGCAGGGGAAGTTATTGGCATCACAACTGATGACGGCGGAATTGGCGGGTACGACGTGAGCTTAGTAACAGAACAAAACAGGCAGGATTTGTTAGACGATATTCAGGAGAAAATAGATATTATAAGACAGGAAATTTTGACTCTGCAACAACAAAGAAATTCCAATAGCCAGAACCAAAATCCAGATGATATAAATCTTGAAAGTCAAAACCAAAATCAAAATATCCCGAATACTTTTGAACAAAATTTGACATTACAGAATAATCAAGATGATAATCAAAGCGATAATCAAGTTGTAAACAATTCAGCAGGCAATACAGGCGGCGGAGGGGTGAGCGAGACAGTTTATCCTAAAATTTTAATTTCTGAAGTAGGAGCAGCCGGCGTGTCAGACTCAAAGGAAGAGTTTGTGGAATTATACAATCCTAATAACCAAGAAATTGATCTGACTAATTGGTATTTGCAAAGGAAAACAGCCAGTAGCTCAAGCTGGTCAACATACGTTTCTAATAATTTATTTTCAGGAAAAAAAATATCCGCGAATGGGTATTTTTTAATTGCCCGAACAGGATATTTTTTGGGGCTGGCGGATGTTTTTACCGACAATCCTATTACAAGCGATAACTCTTTTGCCTTAAAAAATCCTAGCGGAGAAATTTCTGATAAGTTAGGATTTGGGAGCGCCTCTGATCCGGAATTATTATCCGTGCAAAATCCCGGGTCGGGCCAGAGCATTGGCAGGAAAACTTCAACTGATGGAGCGGAACAGGATACAGATAATAATTCAAATGACTTTGAGTTGCAAATTCCAACCCCAAAAGCGCAAAATATTACATATGTTCCGCCGGAGCCAAAAGATACAAGTGCCCCACAGATTATCTTTTCTTTAGAGCCAGCGCAAACAGAAACTAATTTTTCAATTAATTTTACAATAACAGACCCGGTTGTCGGCGCGGTTTCGCCATCGGGAGTTGATAGTTATGTATTTAGGTGGCAAGAAGATGGAGGCGCTTGGCAGGCAGACGAGTTGGTGGAAGTTAGCGGAAACCCGGTGTCCGCTAACCTTGCCAAAAATTTTATAGGTCAGGACGGAAAGATATATAATTTTCAACTACAAGCAACCGACACGGCAGGAAATACAAGCGACTGGTTGCCTGCAACACCAACAACAACAAAAATAAGTTTAGTTCAGAAGATTCTGATAAATGAAGTGCAAATAGATCCAATTGGGCAGAGATTTGTTGAACTTTATAATCCCAATTCCACAGACGTAGACCTAACCGGCTGGTATCTGCAAAGAAAAAAACAGAACGACGCGTCTTAGGGCGCTTTTGTTTCGTCAACTAATTTTAAGGATAAAATAATACCAGCGCATAGTTATTTTCTTATTTCAAGAGAATTTGCTAATTCTGATATTTTATCAGACATAACTCTTACTAATGACAATTCACTGGCCTTGAAAAATCCTCAGGGAATAATTGTTGATAAAGTTGGTTTTGGTTTGGCTAAAGATTTTGAAAAGGCAACCGCGCAGAATCCGCCGGCAGGCCAGAGCATTCAAAGAAAGTGGAATTTGAATTACGATAGTCCGCAGGACACAAACAACAACTCAGTTGATTTTCAGATTTTTAACGCGCCGACTCCCAAAGCTCCAACGCCAAGGTTTTATCTTTTTGATAATTTTAGTTTTACGCAAGACACGATACTGAAGAAGTCGTTAAGTCCATATTTGTTTAAGAATAATATCTCTGTTTCAGAGGGGGTTACTTTGACCATTGAGCCAGGCGTTGTAATAAAGTTTTTTGACACAGGATCAAACTTAAATGTTGCAGGAACAGTAAAAGCAATAGGAACAGATGCCGACAAAATTGTTTTTACATCATTTTCAGATGATGAATATGGTGGCGATACTAATGGAGATGGGAGTTTGTCATCTCCAAGCGATGGCGAATGGAGGGTGATAAATTTTACCAATAATAGTTCCGGCTCTGAATTTGAGGACGCTGTCTTCAGATATGGCGGAGCCTATTTGCCCCAAGGCGCGGCTGTGAAAGTTGAGCAATCTTCAATTTCAATTAAAAATTCTATCTTTGAAAAAAACTTGAACCGTGGGTTGTATTTGCTGAATTCTTTGGCGGTTATTGCTAATAGCCGATTTTTAAACCAGCAGAGAGTTGATATGTGGAGCGATTTTAACGCCGTTGCGATTCATGCTATTGGCGGAAATGTCCAAATCACAGACAATTATTTTAAAGACAACAATTACGGCGTTTTTATTGAGCTGGGTTCAATTGGCACGGGCGAAGCAGATGTCAATGTGCAGAATAATAATTTTGAAAATAATTGGCACCCTGTTATTTTAAATACTTTTAACGGACCGTCGTTCTCAGGTAATAAGATTTTGGGAGACGCCGATGCTTTGGGAACTATCGCTGCTATTTGGGTCAGGGCCGACATGGAAAAAGATACGATTTTAGAGCCAGATTTGCCTTATCTTTTTGATAAAATAATGGTGGTTCCGGAAGGAATGACTTTGACCTTAAAGCCTGGGGTTATAATGGCGTTTCAGGACAATTGGGATGGTTTGCAGATTGGAGGAACTCTTAAAGCAGTGGGGACTTCCGACAAACCTATTATTTTTCGGTCATATTATTACGACAGAGATTGGATTTTGCCCGGTGGCTGGAATGGTTTGTGGTTTTTGGAAACCAGCAAAGATTCGGATTTGGAGAGTGTTGATGTGAATTTGAGCGGAGCTTTTTATGCAGATGGTCGAAGTTTTGGCGCTGCCATTAGAGTTGACCAGTCGTCAATTTTATTAAAAAATTCAATTATTCAGCACAACAAGAACAACGGCGTTTGGTTGCAAAACTCTTCGTCAGTGGTTGATAATGTGAAATTTCTTGACCACAGAACGCAAATATACGGAATTACTCCTGGCAAAGCTGTTTTCGTGCAAGGAGGAAGCCCGACAATTAACAACTCAAGTTTTCAAGACCAGCCATACGGAATTTATGAGGACGAGTGGATTAAGCCCGACACCTCGGCAATAGTCTGCCCAACCCCAATTTTAAATTCAAACACTTTTTCCAACAGCGAAATAAAAGATATTTTCGAAACCGATAAAAGCATAACCGACTGCGCAATTCCAGTTGTTCCGGCCGATTAAACTTGACAATCTTAATTGGGCTTGTTAGTATGCAATTAGGCTCATTCACAAATAGAGACAACAAAAACAATAGAAATGGAAGAGGTGTTTTATGACATACAATGAAGAACAGTTAGCGGAGGCGGTGAAGCTGGTCAACAAAGAGTTGATCAGCGAGCAGGACTTGGTTACCAGGGTTTTTACTCATTTAGGCATTGAGGTCGGGCAAAATGATGGCGTCTATTGGCACTCAAAGCCTTTCGGCGGTTACGAAATCAAGGGAGATTTCTTGGAAGCGCTTCATAAACGCGAATTCTCTTTCGTGGAAGAAGATAACAGCGTAACGACAGCGCTTCTCTATCACCAAGGGCGGAAAGAAAACAGCCAGCAATTTCACCGTTATGAAACAGACCGTGAATTTATTCTGAATCTAAGAGTCGGTGGATGCATCAAGCTGGCAGAAAGGGGTGTTGTATTTACTCCTTATTCCGAGGAGATATCTTCTAAGCTCCAGGTTTTCCAAGCTGTTGTTGAAGTTGCCCCCTCAGTTAACCAAATTATCCAAAGGATTGCGAGAGACGGTCAAGGGACCGTTTACTGGCAGGAACTCGGCTTGGGCGGAATGCGCAGTTTGGCGCAACTGTTTGAGGAGTTCAGCGTCGGCAAACTAAGTTGGCTGGCGCTTGAATGTTCTTCGGCGTCGCCCTTTGACCCGCGTTCCTCTGTCAAGGCGCAGGGACAGACCCAGTTTTACCTGCCAGAGCAATTTCAACCGACGCTTTTCAAGGTTTGGGCAAAGCAGTTGGCGGACTTCAAGGGCGCGCTCTAAGCTTGAGCAACGGCGCAAGGTCGAGACAAGTTCTCGGCCATTTTTTTTTGCAAAATTTCATAAAAAATAGTAGAAATAACCTATGGATATAAACAACTTAGAAAGAGTTTTGGAGAATGAGCCGAAGTACCGCCTAAAGCAAGCAAAAGAGGCGGTTTTGAAAAATTTTATTTCTGATTGGTCGGAAGCAACCTTTTTTTCAAAAGATTTAAGGGATAAACTGAACAAAGAATGCCCGCTTGAAATTGAAGCGGACGTTTTGTTTTCCAAAAAAAATATGGATACGCCAAATTATGCGGTCGCAGAAGTTGGCGTAATTGGCTCAAACAGCATAAAAGCCAGAATAACCTTGAAGGACGGCTTAATGGTTGAAACTGTTTTGATGAGGCATGAAGATGCCAGAAATACAGTTTGCGTTTCTTCGCAGGTTGGTTGTCCGTTGGGGTGTTTGTTTTGCGCCACGGGTAAAATGGGTTTTAAAAGAAATTTGTCTGCAAATGAAATTTTAGAGCAGGTTTTATTTTTTGAGCGTTATTTGCAAAACAGTCCCGTAGTCCGAACCACAGGACTAAAAAATAATAAAATTACTAACGTGACTTATATGGGAATGGGCGAGCCATTTTTGAATTATGACAATGTTTTAAAATCAATAAGAATTTTGAACAACAAAGCATGCTTTAACATAGGCGCCAGGTCAATTTCTGTTTCGACATCGGGAATTATTGGGGGCATTGAAAAATTTTCTAAAGAAGGTTTGCAACTTAACTTAGCAATTTCTTTGCATGCGCCAAATAATAAATTGCGTTCAGAGCTTATGCCCATAAGCAAAAAATATCCGTTGGAAGCTGTTCTAAAAGCAGTTGATGTCTATATTAAAAAAACCGGGAGGAAAGTTATGTTTGAGTATGTGTTAATCAAAAATGTTAATGATTCGGACGAGTGCGCCAGAGAACTGGCAAAATTGATGGACAACCCTTCGACTCCGCTCAGGGTAAAGAAATTATATTTTGTTAACTTAATTTTGTATAACAAAACGGGAAGTTTTGAACCGTCCGGCACAAAAAGAGTAGAAAGTTTTAAGAATATACTAAAAAGAGCAAAAATAAATTTTTCTCAAAGGTATAGATTTGGCGACGACATACAGGCCGCATGCGGACAGTTCGCTAATCAGAAGTAATTGTGATATACTTACTAAACGTCAATAATTTTGACTTTTAGTTTTTTTCCTGTTAAATTTTAGGAACATGGAAAACAAATATTTAAAATTAACAAATACGGTTTATAAGGTGCTGGATTTTTTCCCGGAATCAGACCCATTAAAGCACAGAGCAAAAGACAAAGCTTTGGCCATAATGGATCATTTGGTTTTGATAAACCAGAACAGCGGCTGGATGTCTTTTCAAAACGAGAAGACAAAGGTTCAACTTTTAGAAGACATAGAGATTCTTTTAGGCTATTTTTGGATAGGGAAATCACAGGGTTGGTTGAATTCGGTTAATTTTTTAATTATTGCCAACGAATACGAAAAAATAAAAAGGGAACTTGCGCCGGTGATAGAATCAACCCAGAAATTGCCCGGCATAGATAATGCGTTGAGACCAAAAGAAGGCACACAAGAAATAAGAGAACCAACATTAGATAACGTCGTAGAAAAATTAACTTCTGATAACTTTGATGCTTCCGACCGGCAAAAGCAAATCCTCGAATTTTTAAGCAAGAACGATAAGGCGCAAGTTATGGATTTACAAACAATATTACCAGATATTACTAAAAGAACCATAAGAAGGGATTTAGATGGGTTATTAGAGACTGGAAAAATAGTGAGATCTGGTGATTTTAATCAGGTTTTTTATAGCTTGCGTAGCGATATAAGATAAACAGGTAGGACAAAGTGTTTGTTGATAGGACATTTGTTGATCGGATATTTGTCCTATCAAAATGATTGACTTTATGAGGTTTTTGTTATATTATTAAGCCTTGATAGATGGATAACTTAAGCGAACAATTTAGCCAGATTTACGACCAGTATATTGATAAAATATACAGGTTTGTCTATTTGAAAGTAGATTCTCAAGAAACGGCCGAAGATATAACATCTAAGGTGTTTTTAAGGGGCTGGGAAGCGTTTCAGAGCCCTAATTCCGAAGTAAAAAACCCAGGGGCATTCTTATATCAAATAGCTAGGAACGCGGTTGTAGACCACTATAGGGGCAAGGGTAGGACAAAGCTTGTGTCAGTTGATGCCAGCCCGGAAATAGTTGACCCAGGAACAACTGCCCAAGATAAGGCAATTTTAAGCGCCGATATTAATATTGTTAGAAAGGCTATACAAAAATTGGAGAACAAAGACCACCAGGACATAATAATTTGGCATTATTTGGAAGATATGCCAGTTGCCAGTATAGCCGAACTATTGAATAAACCAGAGGGCACTGTGAGAGTAATGTTACACCGGGGACTAAAAGACCTCAGAAATATAATTCAGGAGTCATAGTTTTTATTATGTCATTCCCGCGAAAGCGGGAATCCAGATGAGTTAAAATAAAATACTCTGGATCCCCGTTTACACGGGGATGACAAAATTGTGTAACAAATCACAGGGTTGAAGCGTCATACTTATACAAGGCATACAATGACAAAATTAAATCAAGAACAACTTATAGGGTCATTGAAGCAATTGAAGGAAATTAAGCCCAGAAAAGAATGGGCTGTTTTGCTTAAATCGCAAATTTTGGCAAAGAAAGAAACGAAAGTGGTTTTAGCTCCAACAAAAGAGATAAGTTTTATGGATGTTGTTTCTTCTTTATTTTTTCAGAAGAAATTAGCCTATTCTTTCGCAGTTGTTTTTTTCTTTGTTTTGGGAGCTTTCGGATTTATTGGATATGCAATGCCAGGCGATTTGTTGTTCCCAGTAAAAAGGATAGCCGAGCAATCGCAGGCGGCCTTAACAGGTAGCTCGGGGTTAGGACAAGATATAGTAGTTTTTAACAATAGAATAAATGATTTGGCCCAAGTCGCTAAAGACGGTAGAAAAGATAATATGTCTCCAGCAATAAACGAAGTAAAAGCTGCTGCTAAGAGCCTAAAAGATGATCCGACCAAAAATCCTAGAACATTAAAAGATATAGCCAGTGGCTTAAAAACCTTAGCCGATGTCCCAGGGACAGATTTGGCAACAAACCCAGATATAAAAGATTTATACCAAACAGTTGTTCAAGGTCAGTTGGCTGATTTGCATAAAACAACACTTACCGATGATCAGAGGAATATATTGACTGAAATAGAGAATTTATGCGACCAAGGGAAATATGCGGACGCGTTAGAGAAGATATTATTGATAAACAAATAATTTAACATTTGACGAGTCGTCCCTGTTATTCAACGGGGTAAATTTTTGCGGTCAGTTCGTGATTAGTACGTAAAATCGCGAGCAACAAGCCGCGAACAAGTAATGGTCGACCGACGAGAAATAAAAAAATAAAAATTAAATTAAAAAAACACAAAAAAATGAGTATAAAAAGAACAATTATAACAACCATTGTCGCATTGGCATTGGTTGCAGTAGTTGCTCCTGCAGTAACTCAGGCCGTAACCGTTGACGAACTGATGGCCCAGATCGCTGCCTTGCAATCACAATTGAGTGGTTTGTCAGGCACACCTGGAGCATCAGGAAGCGGCGCTTGCGCAGGAGTTACATTTTCACGCAATTTGACAGTTGGCGCAACAGGATCAGATGTAAAATGCTTACAATCAATCTTGAACAGAACAGCTACGACTCGAATTGCAGTAACAGGAGCAGGCTCGCCTGGAAACGAAACAACAACTTTTGGTCCAAAGACCTTGGTTGCTGTTAGAAAATACCAGACAGCCAAAGGATTTACACCTGCAAATCAGGTTGGTCCTATGACAAGAGGAGCATTAAATGCAGAAATTGGAACAGCTTCCAATAACAACAACAATAATAATAACAACAATAATGTTATTCCGACAGGAACAGGATTGACAGCTCAATTCGCATCTGACAACCCAGCAGCTGCAGCAGTTGTTACCAGCCAAGCATTAGCCCCAATGGCAAAATTCGTTTTCGCCAACGGAGACAGTGTAGCAGCAAAAGTAACAACATTAAAGTTGCACAGACTCGGCATGTCAGCTGACGCTGATTTAGCAAATGTTTATTTGTTCCAGGGAGCAAATAGATTAACCGACGCAGCTTCAGTTTCATCTGGAGTAATCACATTCAACGATTCAACAGGACTTTTCACAGTCCCAGCAGGCAGTTCAGCAACAATCACTGTTTATTCTGACCTTTCATCCTCAAGCGGTGAAACAGTTGGAATAGCATTGGCATCTGCCACCGACGTTACAACAACTGCCAGTTCAGTAAAAGGAAATTTCCCATTGAACGGCAACTTGATGCAAGCATTCAGCGGAGCCAGCTTAGGCACTGTTGTAATGACATATTCAACATCAACAACACCAACCACAAACAATTCATTGACACCAGCAGTTGACACAGTCGTGTTTGATAACTCGGTATCAATCGGTGTAAGAGCGGCTAACCTTCAGTGGTTGAGATTGAGAGAAATTGGAAGCGTCAATTATTCTGACCTTCAAAACTTTAGATTGTTTATTGACGGCGTGCAGAAAGGTTCTGCAGTTGCCAATTTGGATTCAAATGGTTATTTAACATTTGATTTCACCTCTTCTCCAGTTTCATTGCAAACCGGAACAAGAGATGTCAAAGTTTTGGCAGACGTAATCGGCGGTTCATACAGAAACTTCTATTTTTCAGTGAGAAATGCAGCTGACATAAGAGTTGTTGATTCTCAATATGGAGCAAACATATTGTCAACAGTATCTAACAGCAGCACATTCCCAGTATCAACCGGCGTTCAGACAATTGCTTATGGAGCAGTCACAGTCCAAAAGACAACTGATTCTCCTGCAAGCAATGTTATCAACACAGCTTCAAACCAGCTTTTGGGTAAATTTACTCTTAAAGCAACAGGTGAAAGAGTTAAGGTTGATTCATTGAAAGTAGCAGCAGTTTGTTCCATTAATAATGGAGCAACAGCCTTGAGAAACGGCGCTTTGTATGCTAATGGCGTACAAATCGGAAGCACAACAGCTTTGAAATGTACAGGGTATTCAACAGGATACACAACCTATAACTTAGGTTCATCCTTGATTATTGACCCAGCAACTCCAGTAACTTTGGAGGTTAGGGCCGATATTTGGGACAACGTAAACGGATATACCTTGACAACAACAGGTATCCAAAACAACGATACCATTCAAGTTGAATTGCTTAACCCAACCGGAAACGGCATGGGACAGATTTCTTCTCAGAGCGTTGACGTTCCAACAGCAACTGTAACAGCAAATTCTTTGACAATAGCAGGCGGGAGCTTGTCATTCTCAAAATTTGCCGCATACACAGACCAAGTTTTCGTATCTCCTTTGACTCAAGTCAAATTAGCTCACTTCACTTTGACATCTGCAACAACAGAAGCCGTCAACTTGAACACAATTTTAGTGAGCTTAACAAGATTAGAAACATACACAACCAATTTGTATGTTAAATACGGAACACAAACCACTTCCTCTATAGCAACACCAGCCACATCAGGCAACAACACTTTCACGATCAACCATCAGTTGCCAGCTGGAACAACCATAGATGTTATGGTTTACGGAGATGTTAATGCTTCCAAAGCAGGAAACACAACAGGAATTGCCAACGTAGAGGTGAAAGGTATTACTACCGGCTCATCTACGGCTGTAACAACAACCAGCGACTCAGTATTGGCCGGTCAGACAATCACCTTCAGCTCTGGCGCATTCAACGCAACTCAAGATTCACAAACACCTACCAACCAGATAGTATCAGGCAATCAGCCCGTTACTGCTGGTATCTACAAGTTCACAGCTCAAAACGACTCATACACAATTAATGAGTTGAAATTCGCGCTGGGAGCAGCTAACTCAACTGGAACAGCCGCAGCAGCTGCCGCGGTTGTGAATGTATCCTTGAAGGATAATTCAACAGGCACAGTTTATGCCACAGCCCCAGTTCAGTACTTGAGCTCGAAATATGTTGCATACTTTACAGGTTTGACAATCAATCTTCCTGCAAATTCCTACAAGTCATTAGCAGTGGTGCTCAATTTGAGCCCAGGACTTACAGCAGACGCAGGAACAACAAATATTGATGTCCAGCCATATATGTCTTATATTAAGGTTGCCAACAGCCAGGGAGTTCAGACATCAGACAGTGATGGCTCAACCCTCTTTAGCACAAAGACAGCCAACAAGACATACGTCTTCAAGTCAGTTCCAACATTAGCTTACGCAGGTACTGATTCATCCGCCACAACAGGCGCTAACGTAGAACTCTATAAGTTCACAGTTGGAGCCCCAACAAGCGGACCGGTTGCTGTAAAACAAATGAAGTTTACAACAGCAATGGCCAACAACAACGGCACAGGTAACTATTTGAATAACTTCACGTTCTTCAAAGGAACTACCAACATTACCGACAGTGTTGCCATTGTAAACGCCGGAGCCGGTTCTAGCGGAACCCCTGCAGCAGGAGCAAGCTTGAAAGCAACCAACACAATTGGTTCGGGAACAGTAGTAGTGGTATTCACCACAGAGGAAGATATTACTGCCGGAACAACCAATACCTACACTTTGAAGGCAAATGTGAATGAATTCACAAATCCTTCAGGAGGTAATGGTCCAGACGCTGTGTCAACATACATGCCTTATGACGCCGCTGTATGCGCTCAAACCACAAGTTATGGTGGAAGCTACTTAGACACAAGCTCTGTTTCAACAGTCTATGGATTGTCAGCAACACAGTCCAATTCTGGAAGCGGAACAGGAACATACAACTTCATCTGGTCTGATATTTCATCAGGCACACCTGTAATCCACAGCTACACAAACGCAGCATCTTCAGCTGATTGGTATGATGGTTATCTGTTACAGACATCCAACTCACCAACAGAGACAGTGCGCGCTTACTAGTTGTAAAACTTTCTCGCCTTTCTTGTGAAAAGGTTGAGAATAAAACAAAAAACCACCTTCGGGTGGTTTTTTGTTTTCACTGATTTATATATTTGTGTTATTATATAATAACACTTATGATAAAAAAATTTATAAAAATTATTTTGATGTGCGCCGGTTTGTTGACTATTGGCGGAGTTGCCGGTTATTTTTTGGGTGCTGGTTATGAGAGCAATATACTAAATAAAAAATTGGATGTTATAAAACCAATAAGAGAGCACAACTCTTCTTATAAATTTATTGACCCTTTGTTGGCTTACATTTTACCGTCAGCTGATCAGCAGTCAGAGATGGCGTCTTTGAAAAACAAAATAAGGGATATAATAAACAACGACGAGAAAAGCAACAACCTGTCTGACGCGTCGGTATTTTTTTATGACCTTGACCGTGGCCGATGGGTGGGTATTAATGAAAACGATAAATATAGCCCAGCCAGTATGCTGAAAGTTGTGATGATGGTATCTTACTTCAAAAAGGCAGAAAATGACTCCTCTTTGTTGAATAGTAAACTTTTTTACGATAAAAAAACAGCAGACTTGGTGGGAACAAACATTGTTAATGTTCCTTCGAGCTTGATTGTTGGTAAAAGCTATGCAATTGAGGACTTGATAAGCGAAATGGTTGTTGATTCGGATAATGGCGCCACTGCACTTCTTTCAGCTAATGCCGACCAAGCGTCTTTGGATTCCATTTACAATGTCCTCAATATAGAAAATCCCAAGACAACAGATAATTTTACTATTTCACCAAGGGCGTATTCCTTGTTCTTCAGAATTTTATATTCCGCCACTTATTTAGACAAAAAAATGTCTGAAAAGGCGCTGGATATTTTATCAAAAACAAGTTTTAATGCTGGGCTCGTTGCCGGTGTGCCGAAAAATATAGTTGTTTCACACAAATTCGGCGAACACGTTGATTTGCAGGACCAACAAATAAGCAGAATAGAGTTGCACGATTGCGGGATAGTCTATTATCCGGCTAGCCCATATTTTGTTTGCGTGATGACCGGCGGGAACAATTTGAACAGTCTGCAAAACACCATAAAAAACGTTTCCCAAGCCATTTACCAAAATTATTCTGCGTCTAAATGACGCGTGTCAATTTGGCAGGGTTTTTAGAAAAGCGTCAACTTCGTCTTTCGCCCCGGGCATCAGTTGCAAAAACCTAAGGGCTTCTTCTCTGGATTTTTGATATTCTTTCATTTTTGCATAAGTAAAAGCCAGCGAGGAGTGATATTCCGGGACAGTTGGGTCCCTTTTTATTAGTCGTAGATAAACAGCAGACAGGTCTTGGTAATTTTTAGTCGCCGCGTAAGCATTGACCAGGTCGTACATAGACCTAAGGGTATCAACATCATACCCTTTGTCTTGAGCCTTTTGTAAATCTGCCTTTGCGCTGTTTATATCTCCCAGATATAATTCTGCCAATCCTTTGATCCAATAACATCCGCCTGAAATTGAATCTGCAGACAGACATTTTTCTGCATTAATTTTCATTTCTCCGTAATTGCCTGCCACCATATTTGCCTTTGCTCTTTCCAGAAGGGTCTCTGTGTGCAGAGGCGATAATTTTTCTGCTTTGTCAAAATAAGAGTAAGCCTCCAGAATTAGATTTTCTTTTTTCACAGCGTCGCGTTCGTTGTCGGCGATGATTGTGGTGAAGCCGCCTAAATAGATCCAGTATCTTGTGTAAAGCGATTGGATTTTTACAGCTTCTTTTAACAGCTCAACCCCTTTTTTTGCGTAGGCCGAATCATTCCCGGGGAAGTAGCTGGCGCAAATTTTTATATCATTTACATATTCCATCCTTACAAAGGAGTCTAAAAAACTGTGGCTTTGCAATTGTTTATCGAGAATGGCAAAGGCTGCGTCGCATTTTTTTTGGTCTATAAGGTTGCTCGCTACGTTTATTTGTTTATTTATTTGAGCTGGCATTAAATTATACTGCCATAAGAAGATTATTAGTATGCAGAATAATACGAACATGATTGCGGGCCCCACGTGTGGTTTTATGATTTTTGGCGGTTGGTTAGTATTTTTTGTTTCATCTTTGCCAGGGGAAGAAAGGTAAAGCGTATAGGAAATTATCAGGAAGAAAATAAGATAAGTAGGGAATGAATCAAAACTGAAAAAATTCGCCGTTAAGTAGCCGGCCAAAGTTGCTTGTACTCCGCCCGCCATCAGCGCATTTCCACCGGATTTGGCTTTGTGAAGCTGTTGAAATAAGACTATAAATAGAAAAACATAAGCCAAAATTCCCAAAATACCTGCTTGGGCCCCTATGTCTAAAAATATGTTGTGAGCCTTGTCCCACCAAGGAGATGGGGTAATTGTTGGATTATAATTTTTATCAAAACCAACAGATAAGTTTTCAGGACCCCACCCTAGAATTGGCCTATCTTTAATTTCTTTCACCACTGTCTGCCACGCCATAAATCTTTCATCGCCGAATGCTTTTTTGACAGATAATCTGGGAATTATTTGTTCGGTAATTCGGTTTTGAAGTATTTTTGGGTAACCTGAAGGATACTCCGGTCGCGTGTTGACATATGAGACAGTTAGAAAAATAGATATCAAAAACAAAGCAAGACAAACTTTTAACAGTTTAAACTTTTTAGGGTAAAATAATAGGAAAAATGAAGCCCCGACAACAATTCCAAGATAGGCGGCCCTACTGCCTGTTATTAAAATTGTGTATAGGAAAATTAGCCCGGAAAAAATATAAAATATTTTTTTGAGTTTGCCCTGAGCCGTGTCGAAGGGTTCTTTTATTGCCAGAGCTAAAGATGGGAAAAATAGCAGCAAAAGATAAATTCCCAAAAATATAGGGTTTCCTATAGTTGAACCCGGCCTGTTCCCTACACTCACAAAGACATTGTTAAAAAGTCCGTAAAGCTGGATGAGCCCCACTAAAGAAACAAATACTCCAACTGCAATTGAAAGAATCCATACTTTTTCCCAGTGTTCTTTCTTGAGAAGACAAAACGCCAACGCAGTGAAAGCTGAATAAAAGGCGAGATTCATTGTTCCACCTGCGCGATATGGAGAGCCCCAAAAACTGAAGCCAGGGCTAACCGAGAATATACTGGCAAGCAGGAAAACGACAAAGAACGCGCCTAACGCCCAAAGAACCGGATAATTTTTTAATTGAGCCCTCGTAAATGTATCTTTTTTATATAAAACGTTCCACGCGAAGAAAAATAGCATTATTGCCAGAAGGCTTCTGAATATAATGACTTTTCCCCAGTCTGGTGGGTAAAACCATGGCGGCAACGTTAAAATTGGCAGAGCTAAAATTATGAATAATCCTGCTGAATACAGCCAGTGTAATTTTTTCTCGTTGATATTGTTTTTCATGTTAGTTTATGATATAAATAAAAAACAAAAAAAGCAATGAAAAAGGTTGTAATCACATCAGGATTCTTCAACCCCTTGCATATCGGGCATATAAATTTGATAAGGGAGGCCAAAAATTTGGGTGATTTTTTGGTTGTTATTGTAAACAACGACGCACAAGTTAAAATTAAAGGATCAACCCCCTTTATGCCGGAGCAGGAGAGGATAGAAATAATAAAAGCTTTGCGATATGCCGACGACGTCATTTTGGCAATTGATAAAGACAAGACAGTTGCCGAGAGTCTGATTGCGATTGCTAAAAAATATCCTAGTGCAGAATTATTTTTTGCCAAAGGCGGGGACAGGAATTCGGGTAACATCCCGGAAAATGAAACAGAAGCTTGCAAAAAATTTAATATAAAAGTGATCAATAATGTTGGCGGGGGTAAGGTTCAGAGTTCTTCTTGGCTTTTGAAAAACATAGCTGGGGCTAAATAAAAAAAATGAGTACGCTCGATAAAAAAATTTTAGTAACTGGGGGAGCAGGTTTTATTGGGTCTAATCTTGTAGACAAATTGGTTGCAGATGGTTACGCAGTTGTAGTAATAGATGACTTATCTTCCGGCAAAAAATATAATTTAAACCCTAAGGCTAAATTATATAAGATTGATGTGCGTGATAAAAAAATTGGTGATATTTTTAAAAAAGAAAAACCAGAAATAGTTTTTCATTTTGCTGCGCAGATTGATATAAAAAAATCCGTAAAAGACCCGATAGGAGATGCTAATACTAATATCATCGGAAGTATTAATATTTTAGAAAATTGCAGGGGGTTTGGAGTCAAAAAAATTGTTTTTGCTTCAAGCGCGGCAGTCTATGGCAAGACAGAAGTTTTCCCTACTTCAGAAAGTTACGCTGAATGTCCGGCGTCGCCCTATGGAATTGGCAAGTTGACCACAGAAAAATATTTGGCGTATTATTACAAAAATTTTAGTTTAAATTACGTGTCTTTGAGGTTTGCCAATGTCTATGGTCCGAGGCAGGATGAGAAAGGCGAAGCAGGGGTGGTGGCAATTTTTTGCGGGAAAATACTTTCTGGCAAAAGTCCAATAATTTTCGGAAATGGAAAACAGACAAGAGATTTTATTTATGTTAAAGATGTCGTTGAGTCGGCTATTTTTGCTATGAAAACAGATAAGTCGGGAATATTCAACATAGGAACAGGAAAAGAAACGGACATCAATAATGTTTTTGAAATAATAAAAAGGGCGAGCGGGCGCGAATGCGAAAAATTATATAAGGCCGATAAAGAAATCGGACAGCAGAGAAGTTGTCTGGATTGTTTAAAAGCAGAAAGGCAACTTGAATGGCGGGTGAAGTATAATTTTGAGGACGGTCTCAGAGAGACTGTCGCGTGGTTTAAAAAAATAATTAAGCGATAAGTCTAATGATATGAAAGTAAGCGTTATAGTCCCAACTCATAATAGGGAAAAATATATCGGTCGGGCGATTCGGAGCCTGCTAGACCAAGTATGGTCTAAGCAGAATTATGAAATTATTGTGGTTAACGACGGAAGTTCCGACCAAACAGAGGCAATTTTAAATGTTTTTAGCGATTCAATAAAAGTAATAAATTTGCCGAAAAATACGGGCTTGCCTTATGCTTGCAATGCCGGTATTAAGCAGGCGTTGGGCAAGTTTATTGTCAGGGTAGACGACGACGATTATCTGCACGAAGATTTTCTAAAAATCCTTTACAGTTTCATAGAGTTTAATAAAGATTTTGATGCGGTCTGCTGCGATTATTTATTGGTTGATGAAGAAGAGAGGGTTATTGAGAGGAGGAATTCAGAAGACCACCCGATTGCTTGCGGAATAATGTTTAAAAAAGATAATTTGGTTGACATTGGATTATACGACGAAAATTTTCTTTACAACGAAGAAAAAGATTTGAGGGCGCGCTACCTCAAAAAATATAACATTCATAGGATAGAATTACCCTTGTATCGGTATATGATGCATTCGGGAAACATGACTCGCCATAAAGACAAAATGGCTTTTTTTAAAAAAGCTTTGTCAGAAAAACATAAATAAAAAGTTTCAAGAAATAAGAAAAATTTATGTCGATAGACGCCAGTGTAATCATTACTAATTTTAACAAAAAGGCCTATATTAGCAGAGCAATTAGGAGTTGCTTGAAGCAATCTTTAGATAGAGGAAGGTATGAAATAATAGTAATTGATGATGCTTCTACAGACAAAAGCCGAGATGTAATAGAGAGTTTTGGCAGTGATATTTTGCCAATTTATTTAAAAGATAATGTCGGCGTGGCAGAAGCCTCTAATATAGGGATAAGAAAAGCCTTGGGCAGTTTTATAATTAGGGTTGACGCGGATGATTACATAAATGAGAACACACTCCTTTTTATGACCGAGTTGATGATTGCAAACCCGGACATAGGTTTTATATATTCCGACCACATAAAAGTCGGAGAGCAGGAAGAATTTATAGAAAGGGTCTCTTTGAACACAATAGATAAATTGTATAGGCATGGGGCAGGAGTGATGTTTCGCAAGATTTGTTTAGAGGCTATAGGTCTTTATGATAAAGACCTAAAAAATGCAGAGGATTTTGACCTTTTGACAAGATATTTAAAAAATTTTAACGGCTACTATTTACGCCTTCCGTTATATCGTTACCGCATGCATGCAGACAACATGACCAACGATAGGGCGGAAAGAATAAAATGGGAGACGAAAGCGCGTGAAAAAAATAAAAATAGGGAATAAATTTATAGGTAAAGACTGCTCAACTTACATAATTGCCGAAGCGGGTGTCAACCATAACGGTTCTTTGGAAAGGGCAGAAGAATTGATTGTAAGGGCCGCCAAAGCTGGAGCTGATGCGATAAAATTTCAGACATATGTGGCAGACGACCTTGTGGTTCGAGGCGCTCCTAAATTTTGGAATTGGAAAGGAGATAAAGACAGGCGCACCCAGTATGAAGCGTACGAAAAGACAGGCGGCTTTCCATTAGAAAACTATCCGAAACTTATTAAAATTTGCCAAGAAAATAATATAGAGTTTTTATCAACGCCGTTTAGCGCAAAGTCGGCAGATTATCTTGTATCTATTGGCATGAAAGCAATCAAAGTCGCGTCGTCGGACATGAGCTGCCTTCCATTTTTAGAGCATATAGCCAAGCACAATATTCCGATTATGCTATCAACCGGGGCATCAACCCTAGAAGAGATAAAAGAGTCTGTTGGAGTTATAAAAAAAGCGGGCAATAAAAAAATTATTTTATTGCATTGCACTCTTTGTTATCCAACCGAACTGAAAGACTCTAATTTAAATGTTATTAAAACTTTAGAAAAAGAATTCCCAGATTTAGTAATAGGAATTTCAGACCACACTATGGGAGTTCAGTCGCCACAGATAGCAGCGGCAGTTGGGGCCAAGGTAATTGAAAAGCATTATACTACTGACAAGACCTTGCCAGATTCGGCAGACCATTGGCTGTCGGTTGACCCTGAAGAAATGAAACAATTGGTTGAGTCGGTAAGATTGACAGAAACGCTTTTAGGAGAATCGAAGAAGAAGATTTTTAAGTGCGAAAAGGAAACCAGAACCTATGATAAACGGAGCATAGTTTCAATTACAAACATTCCAAAAGGAGTAACAGTCAGGAGAGAAATGCTCGATTGTAAAAGGCCGGGAACCGGGATTTACCCGAAATACTTGAATAAGATTATAGGCAGAAAAACAAAAAAGGCCATAAAAAAAGATGAGTTGATAAGGTGGAAAGATTTTCTATAAAAATATTTTGGATATATTTAAAAAATGAAAAAACTAGTAAAAGCAATACCAGAGCCGATAAAATCAGCGTTAAGACCGTTCTATTTTTGGGCAAACAGGCGATTGAGGAATTTAGTGACTGCTAAAAAATCGAGAGCAGAACTTGAAAGATATTGGCGCGATCCAATGGACCATAATGCGCCAAATAGCTATATAGAACCGGTGCAAAGGAGCGAATTTTTGCTTAAATTTTTTAAAAAATATGCAGATTCCCAGGATAAAATTTTAGAAATTGGTTGCAATGTCGGGAGGAATCTGAATTACTTGTTCGTCGCCGGTTATAAAAATTTGAGAGGCATAGAAATTAGCAAGGAGGCGGTTGAGTTAATGAAGAGAGTTTATCCGAAAATTTTGTCGTCAGTCAAAGTTGATATTAATTCCGTTGAAAACGCGGTTAAAACAATAGAGAACGATTCTTTTGATGTTGTGTTCACAATGGCTGTTTTCCAGCATATTCATCCAGACAGCGAATTTGTATTTTCGGAAGTGGCGAGGATAACAAAAAAATATTTAATTATAATTGAAGACGAAGATGGGGTGACATGGCGTCATTTTCCCCGTCGTTACAAAAAGATTTTTGAGAACTTAGGCATGAGGCAAATAGAGCAGTTTAATTGCAAGGAAATTGCAGATTTCGGTCGAAATTACTGGGTGAGGGTTTTTACAAAGTAATTTATTATGATAAATAATAAAAAAATTGCTGTTATCGTTGAAGCGCGTATGACCTCAACCCGGTTGCCGGGGAAAGTTTTAATGCCCGTGCTGGGTGAGCCTTGTTTGTATAGGATGATAGAGAGGTTACGTAAAAGCAAACATTCTGACGATATAATAGTTGCCACAACTGTCAATAAAACAGACGACTGCATCGTTGAACTGTGCGAGAAGATAGGTTGCCGTTATTATCGTGGCAGTGAAGATGACGTATTACGGCGTGTTTTGGAGGCAGCTAAGTTGCATAAGGCAGATTTAATTGTAGAAATTCCCGGAGATAATATTTGTATTGACTGGCGACACGTTGATTATACAATTAAAGATTTTTTTTCAGATCAACACGATTTTGCATCCAACTGCATAGAAAGATCTTTTCCTATGGGATTCGACGTGAAAATTTTCCCGACGTCGGTTTTAGAAGAAGTGGAAAGAACAACCAAAAACCCGAAAGACAGGGAGCATGTTTCACTGTATATTTATATGCATCCTGAAAAATATCGCTTGAAAAATTGGAAGGCTGGAGGAAAAATGTTTTGGCCGGAACTTCAAATAACCTTAGACACTCAAGAAGATTATGAGCTCATAAGTAAAATTTATGAAAATTTATATTCTAAAAATACAGATTTTTCCGCAGAGGACGTGGTGGACTTGTTGAGGGAAAACCCAGAATTGATGAAAATTAACAAGCATATAATCAGGAAAAATCCTTTTATAAATTATGTCAAATAAATTAAATGCGGCGATCATTGGCGCAGGCAATATAGGGGCGTTTTACGATAATCCTAGTTCAAGGAATATTTTGACTCATGCTCATGCCTACACAAATCATCCCGGATTCAAGCTGGTTGGTTTCGTGGATAATGATATAAAAAAAGCTGAACAAGCTGCAAAAATATGGGGCGGATCTTCGGCTAAAACAATTTCGGAATTGCGTAAAAATATAAAAATAGACGTCGTGTCTATCTGCGCCCCGGATGAGGAGCACTATAAGATTTTAAAGGAGACGGCGAAAACAGATATTTTGGGTGGAATAATAGAAAAACCGCTGACAGATAGCCTTGAAGATTCACGCAAAATCATCGGATCCGAATTTTTTAAAAGCCGTAAATTTTTAGTGAATTATACAAGAAGATTTGTACCGGAATTCCATGATTTGAAAAAAATGATTGCCGGAGGAAAATACGGAAAATTTTTAACCGGCAATGGAGTCTACGGCAAAGGTTTTTTGCACAACGGGTCGCACTTGATAGATTTATTGCGCTATTTTTTTGGAGAAATAAAAAATAAAAAGATGATTTCGGAAATTTATGATTTTAGCAGAAAAGATCCAACGGTTTCGGCTGTATTGAAATTGAGAAATGGAAAAGAAATCTTATTAAACGCCATAGACTCAAGGCATTTTACAATTTTTGAGCTAGACCTTTTTTTCGAGAAAGCCAGGATAAGAATTATAAATAACGGTTTCGAAATGCGGGAGTATTTTTTAAGCGACGACGCCACGTTTAAAGGTTATAAAAATGTTTCTTTAGGAAAAACGACAAAAACTTCAATGGGCAAGGCTTTATATTATGCAGTAGATAACTTATATGACGCCATTATAAGAGGTGGCAACCTTATATGCGACATAAAAGATGGATATGAGGCTCAAAAAATATGCGCAAAATAGAAAAAAAATATATAATTTTTGTCGCAGAGCAAGCGGGAGGAATAGACGTCTTCTTTCCGGTGATTGAAAGGATCCAAAATGACGGAAAATTTGAATTCGCTTTATTTTTGGGCAACAAAGATATCTATGAATACGCCGAGAAAAAAGGCATTAAGAATCTACATTTATCAGTAGGTTTTTCAGTCCAAGAAGTAGAAGATATTATTGAGAAAGAGAATCCGGACTTATTTATTACCGATACAAATAACACGGAATTAGAAGATTCACTTGATAAGAAAATAATAAAAGCCTCAAAAGATGCGGGTAGGCCAGCGATAAGCATAGTTGATTCCTGGATAAACTATGGGGAAAGATTTGGAAAAAAGTTAGAATTTATTCCTGATAGCATATTGGTCATAGATGGAGAAATGAAAGGTGATTTGGAAAAAATAGGAATTCCCTCGGACATTATTAAAATTGTCGGTAATCCCCGTTTTGATAAGTTTTCTGATATTAAAAAAACGAGAGAAGAAAAAAATCTTATTGTTTTTTATTCGCAACCCTTTTCCAGCAAAGGAATGAGCGAGGTAGATGTTTTCAAAGACATTGTTGATGTTTTAGATAAAAGGTATCCGGAAAAAAAGATAATTATAAAATTCCATCCTTCAAGAGAAAAAGATAAGGATAAATATGATAGTATAATTAAAGATTCTAAATTGAGTATTGAAAAGTTAAAAGGCGATGTAAATGCAGATGCGCTCACCCAAAAAGCAGAATTAATAATGGGCATGCACTCTATGGCTCTTTTCGACGCAGCTTTAATGGGTAAAAAGGTGTTGAGCTATCAACCCGGAAAAGACGCAACAAGCGATACTTTGCGGAGTAATGTTTACGGATGGTCTGTTCCGGTGTATAAAAAGGAAGATATTCTTGGGGTAATAGAGAGCGTTTTGAAAGGGAAAGTTTTATCTGAAAAAAGGCAGCGGACAAAATATACCAAAAATAAATCAGCCGATAAAGTAGCGAGCCTAATAGAGCATATTTTAGAAAATAAATGAAATTTGAAAAAAATAATCACAAATTAGCGATACACGGAGGGCCAAAAATAAGGACGAAACTTTTTCCTTTCTACCAGACAATAGGACAAGAGGAAATTAAGGCCGTTTCAAGTGTCTTAAAAACAGGGGTGCTTTCAAAATATCTGGGAGCTTGGCACGAGGATTTTTACGGAGGACCGGAAGTTCGCAGGTTAGAGAAAGAATGGGCAAAATACTTTGGGGTAAAGCACGCCATAAGTGTTAACAGCGCCACATCGGGCTTATATTGCGCGGTGGGGGCCTGTGGCCTAGGTCCAGGCGACGAAGTTATAGTTAGTCCCTATTCAATGTGTATATCGGCAAGCGCCCCTCTTGTGTATAATGCAATACCTGTTTTCGCCGATATTGAAAAAGATTTTTTTTGTATTGATCCGGAATCAGTTGAAAGCAAAATTACAGAAAGAACAAAAGCCATAATAGCAGTAGATATTTTTGGACAGCCGTACGACGCAGATAAAATTAATGCAATCGCAAAAAAGCATAATTTATACGTGATAGAAGATGCTGCCCAGGCGCCCGGGGCAGAATATAAAGGCAGAATGGCCGGGACCTTGGGAGACATTGGAGTTTATTCTTTAAATTACCACAAACATATCCACACCGGCGAAGGTGGAATGGTGGTAACTGATAACGATGAATTAGCAGAAAAAGTTAGATTGATTAGGAATCATGCAGAGGCAGTGGTGGGAGACAAGGGCTATTCATCTCTAGTCAATATGATTGGTTTTAATTTCAGAATGACCGAGGTGGAAGCGGCTATAGCCAGAGTTCAGTTGAAAAAATTAGATAAGCTACTGGAAGCGAGATTAAAGAACGTCGAGTATTTGTCTGAAAAATTTTCTAAATTTCCCTTTTTAGAGCCGGCCAAAGTCAGACCGCAATGCAAACATGTTTTTTATAAACATCCGTTAAAATATAAAGAAGAAGTTGTCGGGGTTTCAAGGAATAAATTCATTGAAGCCGTAAAAGCCGAGCTTATGCCTATGGAGAGCAGAGAAAATCAGGGCGTTTTAATAGGTTGTGGATATGTAAAGCCTCTTTATCTTTTGCCTCTTTACCAAAAATTGATTGGTTTCGGCGACAAAGGATGTCCGTTTAAGTGTTCTTTTTATAAAGGAAAATTAGATTATTCAGAGGGGTTGTGTCCGGTGACTGAAAAAATGCACAACAAAGAACTAATTACCCACGACCTAATGACCCCGCCTTTCAAAAAGAAAGATTTAGATGATTTGATTTCTGCCTTCGGAAAGGTATATGATAATATCAGCGAATTAAAAAAATAAAAATATGAAAACAATAATACTTTGTGGAGGATCCGGCACCCGTTTAAGAGAAGAAACCGAGTTTAAGGCAAAGCCCATGGTAGAAATAGGAGGAAAACCGATTTTGTGGCATATTATGAAAATATATAACCATTATGGTTATAACAATTTTGTTTTGGCCTTAGGTTACAAAAGCGACTCTATCAAAGATTATTTTTTAAAGCAAAAATATTATACCAGCGATTTTTCATTTAACCCGGAAAAAGGAAAAATTGCCGATTTTTTTGAAGCTGACGGAGAAAAAAATGATTTCAATATAATTTTTGTTGAAACAGGGCTGGAAACTCCGCACGGAGAGAGAGTTTTAAAGCTTAAAAAGTATATCACAGAGGATGCATTTATGCTGACTTATGGAGATGGAGTCGCCGACATTGATATCGGAAAATTGGTTGAGTTTCATAAAAGCCACGGAAAAATGGCTACCATCACAGGAGTTCACCCGTCATCTAAATGGGGGTTGGTTAACGCCGGTAAAGACAATTTGGTAACAGAATTTGCCCAAAAGCCTTTACTTTTTGATTATGTCAGCGGAGGTTTTATGATTTTTAATAAGGAATTTTTTGATTTCATAAAAGAAGGGGATATGATTGAAGATTCTTTGGCCCGGCTTATACCAGAAAAGCAGCTGGCTTTGTACAAACACGAAGGATTTTGGTATGGAATGGACACTTACAAAGATTTTTTATATTTGAATGAATTATGGTGTAAAGACCCAAAATGGAAAATATGGAAATAAAAACAAAAAAAATATTGGTGACCGGGGGCGCCGGGTTTATCGGTTCTAATTTGGTAAATGAACTGGTTGAGCAAAAAAATAAGGTTGTTGTGATAGACAACCTGTCTTCAGGTAGAAAAGAGAATATAAATTCTAAGGCGAAATTTTATAAGATTGACGTAAGGAGCAAAAAACTTCGGGAAGTTTTTAAAAAAGAAAATCCAAATGTTGTTTTTCATTTAGCCGCAGAGGCTATTGTTGGAGATGCCTATCAAAAACCTTTTGACGCCATTGAGACCAATGTTATGGGCACAGTTAATGTTTTGGAAGCCTGCAGAAAACTGGGACATATGGAGGCGATTATAGTTGTTTCTTCAGACAAAGCATACGGGAAATCCAAAAATTTGCCCTATAGAGAAGATTTTCCCTTAAGAGGAGATCATCCTTATGACGTTTCGAAATCGTCTGCCGATTTAATAGCTCGGGCATATTTTTCAACGTATGGTTTGCCGATTTTAATCACAAGATTTAGCAATGTTTTCGGACCGGGAGATATGAATCTTTCTAGAATAATACCTGGAATTATAGAGTCGGTAATTAAGAATAAAGAGTTTCTGATAAGGAGCGATGGAAAAATGATTAGGGAATACACCTACGTTAAGGATATAGTTTTAGGCTGTATAAAACTATCTAATTATAAAAAAAATTACGGAGAAGCATTTAATTTCGGGTCAAAAAACATATTTAATGTTATTGAGATTATAAATAATATCGAGAAGATACTAGACGTAAGGATAGGTTATAAAGTATTGAACATTACAAAGAATGAAATACCAAAACAGTATCTTGATTGGACTAAGGCAAAAGAAGTTTTGAGTTGGCAACCAAAAACTAGCTTTCAAGATGGTGTTAAGGAAACATTCGAATGGCAAAAAAGAAGACAAAAGTTTTGATTACCGGCGGAGCTGGTTTTATCGGGTCTAATTTAACTAGGAAACTAGTTTCTAGCGGTGATTTTGAGGTATTTATAATCGAAAAAAAACATGCCAATTTGTGGAGATTGAAAGATGTATTAGATAAGGTCACTATTAGATATGTTGACATAGAAGACAGTGATAGACTGTCTAAATTTGTAAACAGCGTAAGTCCAAGCGTTATCTTCCATCTGGCGAGTTATGGAGTTTATCCGTCTGTTCAGCATGATTTGAGAAAAATGATAGACATAAATATATGCGGGACAATAAATTTAGTAAATTCATTAAAAGGCTGTAAGGTGTCAACATTTGTTAATGCCAGCAGTTGTTCAGAATATAAATCAAAAAAAACCAGTATTAATGAAGAAGATCCCGTTGATCCGTCGAACGTTTATGGAGTAACGAAGTTAGCCGCAGAACTGTTATTAAAGAAAATAGCAGAAGAAAATAATTTTCCTGTTGTAAATTTGAGGCTTTTTACTCCATTCGGGTATTTTGAGGACGGTCAAAGATTAATTCCGTATATAATCTTAAATGCTTTAGAGGGAAGAAGAATAGATTTAGCTTCACCAAATTATGTTAGGGATTTTATTTTTATTGAAGACTTGATGGACGTCTTCATAAAAATCTTAGAAAAAAAACATAACTACAAAGGAGAGATATTTAACATAGGTTCTGGCAAGCAACACTCTATCAAGGAGGTTGTCAGAATTATAGGGGAATTATTGGGTGAGAAGCTGAATGTTAATTATGGGGAAAGAAGCAGCTATTATAAAGAATCAAATTTTTTCCAAGCCGACAACAAAAAAGCTATGGGAACTTTTGACTGGAGAATTAACCATGATTTTGAGTCGGGAATTTTAAAAACTATAAATTGGTTTCGGGAAAACAAAAAATTATATTGAAATTTTATTTTGTCATGGCCGACGGACTGACAAGCAAAATCGATGAAAAAAAAGAACAATAAGCCTCTAATAAGCATCGCCATACCTACCTACAATAGGGCGGTTTTTTTACAGAATCTTTTGAGCCATATCGCGCCGGAGGCTAACGAGCTAGAGGGGATTTTTCAAATATGTATATCCAATAATTGTTCAACGGATAATACGAGTGAGGTTGTAGCCGGCTTTCAGACAAGGTATCCGGGGCTAATAAGCTACAATGAGAATAGCGAGAATTTGGGTTATGACGGAAATGTATTAAAAATTATGGAAATGTCTGACGGCGAATTCGTATGGCTTTTGGGCGACGATGATATGATAGTTGACGGCGGTTTCAAAAAAGTGATTAATTTTATAAAAGACTATTGTGATGATAACACAGGGATTATTCTTTTGGGCCACGAATCGTATTGCACCGATGAAAAAAATGGGAAAGAAATAGCATATTTTGACACTATTGAAGAAACAAAACCTAAAATGTATAAAACAGATATAAAAGATATCATAGGAATACGTTCTAATAATTCTTTTCTTTCCATATTATTATTAAATAATAAATTTCTAAAAAAGATTTTGAAAGAAGAAAATGCTTATATTGCAAAGGCGGTGACGACAAGTTATATACATGTTTTTATATATCAGCTGATGCTTCTAAAATATCAGCAGTTAGAGGTTTTGAGGTTTAATGAGGCAATCATACATGAAAGTCTGCATTGCTATAAATATTACGTTGAGGACAAATTTTCTTTATACTATGTGGCATGGAAAAAGCTTGACCATTTATTGTTGGCCAGTAAATATGTAGGTGATTTTTATAGGAGAATAATTACTGGCGAGGAAAAAAAGATTAGAAGACGCGCTATTAAAGAAATGGGATCTATGAAGGCGTTTGACACTTTTAACTACCACTCGTTTATCGGTTGCGTAAAATTATTTTTTCGGCAAGCAACGTGGATGGATGCGTTTTTAGTTTCGTTTTTTTTTATTATTTTCTTAGTCACCCCGTCGATTATTTTAAAAGAAATGTATAAGACTTTTGTTAAGGCAAAATACAGAGAAAAGTGGCAGAAAGTCTGGCTTCATATTGTTGTATCAAATTCAATGATGTCTAAAGGTTCAAGGAGGCTTGTGTTTTAACTATTTTTTGTAATATTTTTAAATAATTGAAACTCTTGTTTGGAAAATCCTCTTAATGAAAAGATTAAAATTCCATAAATTAATACTCCGGAAATGATAGCATATATATTCTTGTATAGCCCGACAGGTTTTAGCCAAAAAACAAATAGAGCCATTAAAAGTGAAGCAAAAAGGCTTTTAAGAATAAACTGCCAGTCGATATCAAATTTGAGTTCTTTGAAAGAGTAGCGCCAATTTAGAACAGTAATAATGGCGTAAGCTAAAAGGGTGGTAAGCGCCGCCCCTAGAATTCCGAAGAGCGGGACAAATATAAAGTTTAGGCCAAAATTTAAAAAAGCAGCCACAATCCAAATAGCCCCACTTATTTTCGTTTTCTTTTTTAAAATAATAATTTGATTAGTGATTGCGTAGATCCCAGACAACAGCATGCCCAATGCCACCAGTGGAACAACAAGATACGAATGCTGAGCAATTTCCGGAGTGGAAAATGTTGATAAAAGAGGTCTTGATAAAGCAGAAAGTCCGAAGAACGCGGGTATGGCGATCATTAAAAAATATTTTAAGGAATATTTCAAATACACTTTTACTTCGTCTATTTTGTTTTCATCATAATGCTTTGAAAGCGTGGCCGGCAATAAAAATCCCAGCGGCATTATAAAAAAGGCGATGAAAGATCCGAGCGTATAGGCCGGCGCGTAATATCCGACAAAAATTGTTCCCAAGAATAATCCTATAAAATATTTATCGCTTGATTGGATGATCCACGAAGAAGTGTCTGCTGGAATAAGCGGCAGGCAAAAAGACAAGTATTCTTTTATCCTCAAAAATTTGGGAATTTTAACACCAACTTTTTTGATGACCATGGCGCCTGCTATTAGGAATATGATGATTCTTATCAGCAAGAGAGACAGGACGGCTCCCAGCAATCCATATCCTAAAATTATTGCTGAGAGTATTAACACTGCTTGTCCTATGGTTTGGGAAATTGTGAAAAAGCAGTATTTTTTGATTTCTTGGAATGCCCTGAAAGTATTGTAAAATATCTGGTTTAAACATTCAAATATTATTATCAGAGACAGAATTAAAACAAAATTTTGAGTGCATCCTAAGAACAGAGAAATAACGCCGGAAAAAAATATTAACAAAGCGGAAATAACTATAAGAATAACAAACACCATAATAAATACAGACCAAATTCCATCTTGGATTTCTTCTTTGTTTTTTTCTCCCGGGAGAAACCTGACCAAAGTGTACGGAAGGTTTATAATGGCGATGGAAGATACCAGCCCCAAGGTCACCAACAATTGTATCCAGATTCCATAATTTTCTACGCCCAAAAGTTTTGTTATAATGGGCAAAGTGATAATTCCGCTTAAAGCAGCTATGACTTGGGTCAAGCTTAAAATTCCAACATCTTTTGTAAATTTTTTGTAAGACATATATAATTATATTATCAACAATAAGCAATTTTTACTAGACTTAAAACCAAATGAATTTAGTCAGAAACTATTCTTACTATAAAAAATTAGGATTTAACAAGCCCGAGTCATGGAACAGTGATGATTTATCTCAATTTTTAATTTGGGATTTTTTGAATGCGTACAGTAATACCGTTATGGGAAAAGATATACCGGAATCATTTATTGCCGATAGCAAATATTTGGCAGAGAAAAACAGCGCGAGTCAGATGTTTTTTGATTTTTTGGATGAGGCTATATTTAGATTGCAGGTGTTGTTTAATGGCAAGCAGAGCAAAAAAAAAGTTTTGTTCCAAAATTCAAGATGTCCTTCTGTTATATCTGAAACCGGCAAGAATTATCAGATAGGATTGATTGACCAAGGGAAAAGAGACAGGTTGTTCATCAGAAAGGATTTTTCCGGATATATGAATACGAACGAATTGAATAGAAATGTGTTTCACTATTTAAAAGAAAGAAATTTAAAATATCTTTATAGGTTGATAGAGCTTGTGGAGAAAAGGTTAAAGATTATTAAGCCTGATTATATAATACTGAAAAATGATTTGCTCCCGGTTGAAAAAGCGATTGTGCTGGTGGCCAGAAAACTTGGCATTACTACCATGGAAATACAAGACGGAATTTTATCCATGAAATATGGACCCTTATTAGAGCCACTGATGGGCGGAAAATCAGCAGATTATATCTTAGTTTGGGGCAAGCATTTTAAAGATTTATACGTTGATAATAATATAAGAGAGCCGGAAAATGTTTATGTTTTGGGTTATCCATATTCTCCAAAAAACCAAGAAAACAAGACCGATAAAAAAAGAAATTATGTGGTCTGTTATCTGGCCCAGGATTTCGAGAGGTTTAATAAAAATTTTTTAAAGATTAAAATAGAAACAGTGAAAAGACTTTCTTTAATATGTAAAAATTTGGGGCTTAAATTTATTTATCGTCCTCATCCATGGGGGGAAGACAGGGTGGCTATGGAAAATAATTTGTCGGGGGTGGAATTTACTAAAAAGAACGAAAGAATTGAAGAAACGTTCAGCAGAGCAGATATTTTTGTTGGTTATTCGTCGACCGCGTTAGTTGAGGCTGCAATGAGGAAGAAAATTGTTTTGCAACTTATGGATTTGCCCATAGAGCTGGATAATTTGGAGGAGCTGGGAGTTTGCGATAAATCGTCTAAAAGTATCAATGAGCTGGAAAGTTATTTGACGAAGATGGTCGAAAGCCCTTACTTGAAGGAATCGGCATTAAAGTTTAATAATGATTATGTGGAAACAAGAGATACCCCGGGCAATCGTTTTTTAGGGATAATAAGCGAGATAGAAGAAAAAAAATATGGAAAAAGCGGAAGAAAATAACATTTTTGATTTACAATATTACGAAAAATTAGGATTTAACAACTTCGATCTTTGGAGCGATAAAGATGTTGCCGATTTTTTGATACTTGATTATCTGAACACATACAAGAAGATAAAGTGGGCTAAAGATATTAACGAGAGTTCTTTTATTGAGGGGCAAAAACGCCATATTGAGAATTATAATAGATATAGAATATTGCTCGATTTTTTAGATAAAAATTTTTTAAAATTGTATAGTAGGCTAAAAAAAGATGGGAAAAAGAAAATTTTGTTTGAAGAGTCAAAGTATTTTCATATTATTTCTGAGGCTAAAAAACATTACCAAACAAGATTAATTGCTCAAGGCAAGAAAGACAGATTGTTCGCCATTCTTAATTTAACGGGTTATATACAGACTAATGATTTAGAGCAGTTGGTCATTTTTTATTTGGAAAATAAAGACATAAAATATCTTAGACGGTTAGTTTTTAAAATTGAAGAGAGGCTGATGATTGTAAAGCCTGATTATATCGTCCTAACATACGATGTATTTCCGATTGAACGGGCGATTGTAATGATAGGGAGGAAGTTAGGCATTCCTGTTTTGGTGATTCAGCACGCGATACATAATATGCCCAACCCCGTGCTTGATTTTAAGACAGCAGAGTATGTTTTAGTTTGGGGAAATTATTTTAAAGAAATTTGCTTGACTAAAAATATGAGGAAACCGGAGAATGTTTATGTTTTGGGTTATCCTCATACAATTGAAAAGAAAGGTGGCAGTCTGGCGAATAAGAGCGCTCTTGTTGTTTGTTATTTAGGTCAAGACCTACAAAGACACAACAAAGAGTTACTGAAAGTGAAATTGGGAACCATAAACTATCTTTCTGAAATTTGCAAAAAATTGAACATAAAGTTTATTTACAGACACCATTATGCCGAAGACAGAGGATTTCTAATGAAAAAACTGCCGAACATACGATTTACTCCGGAGAAGGAGAAATTGGAGAATACATTAGACAAAGCAGATATATTTATAAGTTTTTCTTCAACTTCATTGGTGGAGGCGGCTATAAGGTCGAAAATTTCTTTGCAACTTATGAATTATCCGGCTTATGTGGACAATTTCGAGAAACTTGGAGCCTGCAATAAGTCATTTAAAACTGTCGAAGAAGTAGCGCAATATCTTGAAAAAATAGCCAAAGCTCCTGACGCAGAAGAATTCAAAGTTGGATTTAACAACGACTACATTGAAACAAGATATGATGCGAGCAGGCGTTTTTTGGAGGTAATTGGAAAAATAAGTAAAAAATAATAAAAAAATGTTTATAAAAAAAATCATATCTAAAGCAAGAACCGCTATTAACGAAGTTAAAAGCTTTGAGAATTTTTTTACCTATTTTGCCGACCATTTTGGTCTGGTTAAAAACAAATATATAATTTATCGCCTTAGGGGTGGCGCTAAATACAAAGTACGTTCTGGTTCAAAAGATAGGGGTATAATAGATGAGATTTATACTCATAGGTGCTACACTCCGCAAGGATTTGAGATAAAAGAAGAAGACACGGTGGTAGACATAGGAGCTCACATAGGTGTGTTCTCTATTTTTGCCGCGAGGCTTGCAAAAAATGGAAAAATATTTTCTTTCGAGCCAACTCCGGAAAATTTTATGATGCTTAGGGAAAATATAGAAATAAATAAAATTAAAAATGTTTTTCCTATAAATAAAGCTGTTTTGGATACAACCGGTCAGGCAACTATTTTTTTGGATGAGAATAATCATGGAGTGCATTCTTTTTTTAATTTTGGCGGACGGTCGCAGTTAAAAAAGATTATGGTCGATACAATTTCTTTGGATGATTTCGTTAGAGGAAATAATATTTTTAGGATAGATTTTCTAAAAATGGATTGCGAAGGCTCAGAGTATAAAATTTTATTTAATTGTTCTAAAAAAACATTAGGCATTATAAAAAAAATAAGCATGGAATACCACGATAGTGATGAGAACGATAACGTTCGCAGTTTGGTCGAATTTTTAGAAAATAACGGATTTAAGGTTATGATAAAGCCCGGGAATTATTCTTTGCTTTACGCAGGCAGATAATTTTTAAATGCATAATTTGTTGAATTAATATAATGAGAAAAAAAATAGCTATTATTCATCCACAATTAAAGTTGGGCGGCTCTGAGTCCGTGGCTCTTTGGGTTGCAGAGGTGTTGAAAAAAGACTATGATCTCTCTTTGATTAGTGGAGACAAGGCCGATTTAGGGAAGCTTAATGAATATTATGGCACTGATATTAAAGAGGGCGAAATCAAAACTGTAGAGATCAAAGCGCCAAGATTATTTAAGAATAGATTTGATGCGTTGAGGTCGTATAGGTTGGCAAGATTTGCCAAAAAAGTAGCCTCTGATTTTGACATTGTGATTTCAACATACAATGTTATGGATTTTGGCAAAAAAGGGATTCAATTTATTGCGGATTTATCTTTTAATGATGAATTGCGGAGAATGTATGATCCTGAGCCGAATAAAGCTCGGAAGTGGCTTTATGAAAAATCATTCTTAAGAAAATGTTACCTAAAACTTGCCGAGAATTTATCTGGGACTTATGAAGATGGGTGGAAGAAAAATATCACAATATCGAACTCTTGTTGGACGAAACAAATTATAGAAGAATTTTACAAAATTAAATCGGGGGTTATTTATCCTTGTATAGCGGGCGATTGTCAATACATTGCTTGGATGGAAAAAAAAGAAGATTTTGTGTGTCTTGGCAGAATATCTCCTGAAAAACAGGTAGAAAAAATAATAGAAATAGTAAAAGAAGTCAGGAAAACAAGACCGAGTGTTAATTTGCATATCATAGGTAAAATTGACGACCCAGATTATGCAAAAAAAGTTCAAAAGATTTGCGGGAATAATAAAGATTGGTGTTTTTTCGAAGGTCCTATGTACGGGCAAGATAAACTGAATTTTATTGCAAGATATAAATACGGCATTTCCGGCCGAAGCAACGAGCCGTTTGGCATTGCAGTTGCCGAAATGGTTAACGCTGGTTGCATTGTTTTTGCTCCGAACGGCGGCGGTCAAACAGAAATAGTAAATGATTCAGCCCTAATTTATGATAACATCAATGATGCGGTCAAGAAGATTGAAGCCGTCTTATGCGACACTAACGCGCAGGAAAATTTACGCGTACGGCTGGCAGAGGTTAGCCATAAATTTTCTATTGAAAATTTTAAGAAAAGTATAATAAAAATAGTTAACGATTTTACGGCTTAAGATATGGACATTGAAGAATACGCAAAATACAGACAGTTTTATATGGATCGGGCGCCGAAGCTATTTTTAGAGTATTTTGATAAGGCGAGTCCGGATACCTTTTTAGATTTAGGGTGTGGAGATGGTTCGCTTTTATACGCGTTGAACAAAAAAGGTTATTTGAAAGGAAAAAAAGTTTATGCAGTTGATCTTTCAAGGAACAGAATAGAACTGGTTAAGAAGATAAATAAAGATATTATATGTTCTGTCGAAGACGCCTGCAACGTAAAAAGCTTGGGAAGCGATAGTGTTAATTTTATTTCATCAGTTCAGCTTATAGAGCACGTAGAAAGTGATGAGGATTTGGTTAAAGAAGTTTGCAGGATGTTGTCAGAAAATGGCATTGTTTATCTTTCAACTGTCTTTAAAAAATGGTACGGCTGGTACTTTTATAAATGCAACGGCAGGTGGGCGCTGGACCCGACACACTTGAGAGAGTACACAAAAGAAAGTCAGCTTTTAGACGTCTTAAGAAAATATAATTTAGAGGTTATAGAAAATAGGAAGACGCTTACATATCGTTCCGTCATTAATTTTATATTGAAAAAAATAGGGGCCGAAAAAAATATATTTGCCAGCAGTTTTTTTATGAGACTGGCGCGAAATATAAAAATTCCGATTTTTGGTTATTATAATTGGGAAATAGTGTGCATAAAAAAAGGTAAAAAATTATCCCAAAAAAATAAAATTGCAATTGTATCTCCGGCGCCTTTGTATTATATTGCTCCATTTTACAAAAAAATAGCTCTCTCTTCGGAAATAGATTTGACTGTTTATTACTGTTCGAAAGAAACAATAGATGGTATTGATGTCAAAAAAAGGTATAAAACAAAGTCTGATATAACTCCTAAAAATGACCTGTTGCAAGGTTACAAGTATAAATTTATAAAAAACTATTCGCCAATGCCCTCCTATCTTATCTCGCCACTTGGTTTGATAAATTTAGGCGTTCTGAAGGAAATAAAAAATGGGAAATTTGATGCGGTTATACTTTATGCATGGAATGATTTGACGTGGTGGTTGGCATTCTATGCTTGCTTAAAGTCTAATACGCCAGTTATATTTATGACAGATAACAATATCCTGTCCGAGCACCAGGATGTATTTTTAAAAAGATTAGCGAAACAGATATTGCTTAAGTTTTTATTCAAAAGAACTTCGGGATTTTTGGCGGCAGGAGAGGCAAACAGGCAAATGTATCTTTATTACGGAGCCAAACCAGAGAAAATTTTAAAAATGCCTTTTTCTTGGGGATATGAAAACTTGCTTGAAAAAGGGGAAAAGATGAAGGCAGAGAGAAAGAGTATAAGAAGGTCCTTTGGCGTGAAAGAAGATGATTTCGTCATTTTGTATGTTGGCCGGCTGTCTGTGGAAAAATCCCCGATCGCGCTTTTGGAGGCATATGGCAAGATTGCTAGCGAAAACAAAAAATTATTTATAGTTGGCGATGGTCCTATACGTAAAAAAGTTGAGCAAACAATTGATAGATCGAATCTTCATAATGTTAAAATGGTTGGGTTTCAGCAAAGAGATTCGGTTTTCAATTTTTATGCGATGGCAGATGCTTTTGTGATGCCGTCTAAAAAAGACGCTTTGCCGCTGGCAGTAAATGAGGCTATGTGTTTTGGGCTTCCTGTTATAGCTTCTGATAAGGTTGGTTCTATTGTAGACTTGGTTAAAAATGAGTACAATGGGTTTGTATTTCCAGTTGGAGATGTTAATGAATTGGCTGTTTGCATTGAGAAGTTAATGAACCTGCCGGCAGAAGACAAAAAAGTTTTTGGAGACAGGTCAAGGGACGCGATTTATGAATTGGTTAGCAATGTGGATCCGGTAGGACAGATAATCAAATTAATACCTAAGTCCAATTCTAAGCTGTAAAAAAAATGAAAATTTTAATGGTTTCGCCTTATGTGCCCTGGCCGATATATGGAGGCACATCAGTAAGAATATTTAATTTATTGAGAGAACTTTCGGGCAGAGGGCATGAAATTATTTTGTTGGCGGGCAGTAAAGATAAGAACCCTAAAATAATGCCTGATAATCCGTTGAAAAGTGTCTGTAAAGAAGTGCGGTTTTTTGAATTAGATAACAGGGGATCTTTTGGGTCTGCAGTAAGATCATTATTCTCTCTCCAGCCGTATCCTGTTTTAAATTTTTACACAGATTCATTGAAGAGAAGTTTTAGCAATGCATTGTCTTTGCAAAAGTTCGACCTAATATGGGTGAATCTATCGGTTCTGGGAAACATACTTTTTGATGGCGCAGTCGGCAACACGTCGGTTTTATTGGACCATCCTGAGTGTGAGGAATTGGTTTACGAAGATTATCTGCACGAAGGCGGGTTGAAAGAAAAAATTTTTTCTGTTATCAATTTAATAAAATTAAAAAGGTTTCATAAGAAAATTTTTTCTAAGGTTGACGTTATTTTATGTGTTTCTGAAGAAGAGGCCAAATTTACCCGCAAACAAACGAATAAAAAAGTATGGGTGGTCCCTAATGGCGTTGACGAAAAAAAATATTATCCGGCCGATATTTCAAAGAACAACCGCAACTATATAATATTGTCAGGCGGAATGAATATACGCAGGAATATCGACTCTGCAGTTTGGTTTGTTAGTTCTATTTTTACAAAAATTAAAGAGCAAATTAATGATGCCGAGCTTTGGATAGTGGGGTCTGATCCTGTTGCCGAGGTTAAAAATCTTGGTTTAGCACCAGGAGTTCGCGTAACCGGCACAGTAGAGAACATCGGAGATTACTATAGAATGGGAAAAGTTTTTGTGGCACCTTATCGTTTTGGAGCGGGAACAAAATTAAAAGTTTTTGAAGCAATGGCCAGCGGCATCCCGATTGTTTCAACCAGCGTTGGGTGCAGGGGCATTAAAGTAATTGATAAAGAACATTTAATTATAGCCAACAACGAGAAGGATTTTTCCAATAGCGTTATTGGTTTGCTGAATAATCCCGAATTGAGCCAGAGGTTATCAAGAAACTCTTTAGCGTTAATAAAGAAAGAGTATCGCTGGGAAAATATAGTGGATAAACTAGAGCCAATACTTATGAATTTAAAAAACAATAAAAAATGAAATTATTAGTCTGCGCATATTCATGTCTCAAAGACCCCGACAGAAGATTCGGTGACGGAGGTGAAGGTGTTTTAGGTTGGAATATTGTAATAAAAGCATACTTTGTTGCTAAAAAACTTCATAAACAAGTTCATTTCGACATATTCCACCACGTTACCTACGCCAACGATTGGATGGCAAGCTACATAGGAGCTTTGTTGCCCGTGGCATATGTCAGGGGTCCCGGGGGAGGAGCTCATCGCGTTCCTAAAAATTTTCTCCAAGGGTTTTCTCTCAAGAGTCATATTTTGGAAAATTTTAGGTCTTTGGGGCAGTGGCTTTTTAGACACGATCCGATTTTTATCTTGGGGCACAGCAAAGCAGAGTCTATATTGGTGTGCAACAATGAAGCGTTGAACGCTATACCGGAAAAGTGGCGGGATAAAGCGCGTCTTTTTCCGGTAAATGGCATATCGAATCGAGATTTATCCTTGCTCGGTTCTGGGGAAAAATCAGGGGACAAATTTTCCGTTATTACCGCCGGGAAATTGATCAGGATTAAAAATTTTGACCTTGCCATTCGAACCTTTAAAATGTTCAACGACAAATTCAAAAATTCAGAGCTAACCATTGTTGGGCAAGGTCCTAGATTTTCCTACTTGAACAACCTGGTCCAAGAGCTAGGTCTTCAATCCAGTGTTCACTTTGAGAAATGGATGCCTCGAGAAGAGTTATTGTCAAAGATGGCTTCTTCCGACGTTTTCCTTTTCCCGAGCTTAAGAGACGGAGGAGGGGCA